>JBBALJ010000004.1:0-55339 GCA_040403075.1 Bacteroidia bacterium | reverse complement strand
TAATAAAATTAACAATTTGATCGTCTTTATATTAAATTAGAATTAAACAAATTGAAGAAAAGTTAACGCTTATCTATTATTAATGAGCAACTAACCAAAAAAAACTATAATAAGCAATCAAATAATTTACATTCGCACTGAAGTTAGAAAATTAGAAATAATTATGGGAAAGATTACAGAAAACAAACCAGTTTGTCTTTATTGCAACGCTCGTTTGCACTCCGTTTTTAACGTACTTGATAATGAGCAATTAGATGACCTTAATAAACATAAATCCTGCGCTACTTACAAAAAAGGACAATACATCTTTAATGAATTGGGAATGCCGAATGGGCTATTCTGCGTAAATGCTGGAAAAATAAAACTCACCACCACTGGTTTTGATGGAAAAGAGCAAATTTTAAGATTAGCTAAAGATGGAGAAATTCTTGGATACAGAGCTCTTATTGCAGATGAAAGATATCATTGTTCTGCTGTAGCTTTAGAGGACTCTTCGATTTGTATAATTGATAAATCATACTTTAATAGCACCATCATAAAAAACAATAAGCTATTATTCGAAATAGTTAGAAAAGTAAGTGGAGATTTAAAATTGGCTGAAGAGCACCTTGTATCCTTATCACAAAAAAATGTAAGAGAACGATTGGCTGAAGCTTTGTTGTTTATTAAAGCAACGTATGGTTGTTTGGAAGATGGAGCTACCTTGAATGTTACCCTTAGCCGAGAGGAAATTGCAGATTACGTTGGAACTTCTACCGAGAGTGCCATCAGATTATTATCGGAATTTAATCATGATAAGATTATTGAACTTATAGGTAAAAAAATAAAAATAGTAAATCTCCAATTGTTGATAAAAACAGCAAATATTAACGACTAAACCTGCCCAATATCATATTTTAAAACAATTACTATCATTTAATAGAAGCGGTCTTTAAGGCAACTTTGTGAGCATAAATTACAATAAAATGTGCTCGCATTCAGAGAAAATTAAAGAATCAATTGACCACTTGGTGCAGCGCTTGTATCCAAAGGTAAAGCAACAGTTCAAATTGATTGACACAACCCATGAGTTAAGCATTTCTAACCGAGACGAGAGAAGCAATGCTATCATTGGTTTATTGAATGAAATGAATACCGAATTTCATTCGTTGTACACCTACGAAACTAGATTGGTATTTCCATCTATTCTTAATGCGCTCGATAAGAGCAAATCAGATTTACAAAATTATCATCCTAACATTACCGACTTAGTTTTCCTAACTAAAAAGAAGGAACATAGGCTTATTCAACTTACCTCAGAATTGGTCAGCGAGTTAAACAATAATAATTTCGAAGATACAGACCAGTTAATAAACACGATGATTTTTATACTTCAAAATGAATTTGTAGAAAGCCGGCATCATTGGAATGCCGTTATACATGAAAGCATCGATAGTTGCAGCAGTTTTAAATCAAATAAATTATCAGAAATAAATACCTAAAGCCATGAACGATATCAAAAAAATATTATGTCCGATTGATTTCTCAGAATATGCAAATGAGGCACTAAAATATGCCTTACTATTGGCAGAGAAAAATTTATCATCACTTCATTTATTTCATGTTTTGCCAAAGATGAACTACTATGATTGGAACATGAATGGCGTATACCCGCTTATTTCGGAAGAAGTATTGGATAATGAAAAAAGTGAAACCGAAAACAAATTGATTGATTTGGTGAAAAAATTAAAATCAGAGAACCCAAATCTTGAAATAACATACGAAATGATTGACACGAATTCGATTGCTGATACCATAGTAAACATTGCAAAAAAAACGAATACAGACCTAATTATTATGGGCTCACATGGCAGAAAAGGGTTGGACCGCATTTTAATGGGTAGTGTAGCAGAAGCAGTATTACGTCATGCTCATTGTAATGTATTGATTTACAAAACCAGAACCGTTTAGCCCTAATAAATACCCCAATTATTTCTTCATAATTTATTTTTTCATTTTCAAATCACTTAGTAAGTAACTGCTTACTATATCAAGCAAATTTGTAACTTGCGCAGCAAATAATTGTATTATGATTCAGAGGTTACAAAGTGTTTATTTTTTAGCTATAATAATTATTGGTGCTGTATTGTGCGGAGGCTCCATCGTAAATGTGCATCAAGATGTTAATGGTGTATCAACAGATTATGTGTTAAACATTATATACTTTAATGTTTACGAAAACCAAACCATTGTGGCTGATAAAAGTGGGATTCAATATGCACTCATTGCATTATTGACCTTAGTTATAGTTTGGACGCTTAAGGTGATTTTCTCATATAAAAACAGAACAGAGCAAATTAAATTTGCCCGATTTAACTATGTTTTCATGTTATTGCTTTTGGCTGCAACCTTTTCAACTGCGGCATTGAAAATACCAGGATTTAATATGTCATCACTTTCTTTTGCCTCTACATTTGGTATTGCTTTGATGATTTTTATGTTTTACCTTAACTGGAGAGCCATCATGTTAATAAAACGTGATGAGGAATTAGTGAAAAGTGCAGACAGAATTAGGTAACAAATCCAAAAAACAAAAAAATGCTACAAGAAGAAGATGATGATTTAGATGGTGAACAAGGCGATGAGCAGGAGCTCTTCGAACACTATCGATTTGAAATAGAAAAAGGTCAACACCAAACACGTATTGACAAATATCTGATGGACAGAATAAAAAATGCCAGCAGAACTAAAATTCAATATGCCGCTGAATCAGGCGCCATACTTGTAAATAACAAACCCACCAAATCAAGCTATAAAATTAAACCGCTCGATATTGTTTCAATTGTTTTACCAACCCCCCCGAAGGATAATACCATTGTAGCTGAAAACATTCCGCTAAATATTTTATTTGAAGATGATGAGGTATTAATAGTGAATAAACCGGCCGGCATGGTGGTACATCCTGGTTATAATAATGTATCAGGAACATTAGTGAATGCACTTGCTTGGCACTTTAAAGATTTGCCATTTGCCAAAGATGGCAATGTGAGGCCTGGTTTGGTGCATCGAATTGACAAAAATACTTCGGGAATTTTAGTCATTGCCAAAACAGAATTTGCTATGAATTTTCTTGCCAAACAGTTTTACGACCACAGCATCAAAAGAAGGTATGTAGCCTTAGCTTGGGGCGACATTTTGGAAGACGAAGGAACTATTACAGGATATATAGGTCGCAGCACACGAGATCGAAAAATATTTCAAATGCAAGACGATGAAAGCAAGGGAAAATGGAGTGTAACACACTATAAAGTGCTAGAGCGAATGCATTATGTAACCCTTATTGAATGCAGATTAGAAACAGGAAGAACACATCAAATCAGAGTGCATATGAAAAGCATTGGTCACTCTCTCTTTGCTGACAGTACTTATGATGGTGATAGAATTCGCAAAGGCACTCAATTTGCTAAATACAAACAGTTTGTAGAGAACACCATGGCAATAATGCCAAGACAAGCGCTACACGCCCAATCACTTGGATTCATTCATCCAACTACACACAAGGAAATGTTTTTTGAGACAGAACTCCCAGTGGAGTTTAATGCAGTAATTGATAGATGGAAACACTATACCATACACAAACCTTTTGAGGAAGAAGAGTAGGTCAACCCTAAATAAAATCTACACTACGTAAGGCAGACATTGGTAACTTAATATTTCCTTCAAGCCAAACACTTGCGCTATCGAAAGCAATAACAATAGCTTCAGTTCTTACTATTCCGTTGGTAGTATCAAGAACCAAACTGGTTTTGCCTTTTAAGCTACTTGTACCAAAAGTAAGCGCTTTGTTTAGATTGGTAATTCTAACCCTTTTGTCTTCAATCTGACTTAATATATCGGTGTCAGGAAAAGTGCAATTTGACAAATCATTAGCAGGAGTAGCCTTGATAGATTTGATATTTGTTAATTCGTAATGACTCATTGTTTCAAATTTAAAAAGAGCGTCAAACTTATTGTTTGACGCGCTTTATTATTCAATTAAATAGCTGCTTCGTACCTGCGACTAACTTCATCCCAATTAACTACATTCCAAAATGCTGAAATATAATCCGGTCTACGATTTTGGTAATTTAGGTAATACGCATGCTCCCAAACATCTAGCGCTAAAATGGGAGTACCATTACAATCAGTAACTACATCCATCAAAGGATTGTCTTGATTTGGAGTTGAACAAATTTTTAATTTTCCGTTTTCAACACATAACCAAGCCCATCCAGATCCAAAACGGGTGATCGCTGCTTTGTTAAAATCTTCTTTTAGTTTTTCCATGCCACCAAGGTCTGCGTTGATAGCATCCATTAGCTTTCCCGTTGGATTGGCTCCATTATTAATTCCCAATATACTCCAAAACAAACTGTGGTTGTAGTGTCCACCACCATTGTTTCTTATTGGCATAGGATATTTGCTAATGTTTTTGCAAATTTCTTCAATACTTAGATTTTCTGCATCTGTGCCGGCAATGGCTGCATTTAGGTTTGTAACATAAGCATTGTGGTGTTTGCTGTGATGGATTTCCATGGTGCGTGCATCTATATGAGGCTCCAAGGCGGTGTAATCATATGGTAATTTTGGTAATTCGAATGACATAATTTTATAGTTTTTGATTTGACAAATATAAGTTTCATTTATTTAAACCATTTACTTTTTAATAAGTTTTTACATCATAATTTCCATAAATTTTGATTACTTACTTAAAAATATTAAACCTATTTTTGTCAGCATGATTTCCGATAAATACATGAAACGAGGTGTGTCTTCGCAAAAAGAAGACGTGCATGCCGCCATCAAAAATATAGACAAAGGAATTTTCCCTAAAGCTTTTTGCAAAATAGTACCTGATTATCTGGCTAATGATGAAGAATATTGCAACATCATGCATGCCGATGGGGCGGGAACTAAATCTAGTTTAGCCTATCTATATTGGAAAGAAACCGGTGATCTAAGTGTATGGAAAGGAATTGCTCAAGACGCAATTGTCATGAATTTAAATGACTTACTGTGTGCAGGGGTTTACGACAATATTGTGTTATCATCAACAATCGGACGCAACAAAAACCTCATTCCTGGTGAAGTCATCTCAACTATTATCGAAGGAACTGAGGAGTTTTTAGAAATGCTCAGAAACCATGGCATTAACATATTTAGTACAGGTGGCGAAACAGCAGATGTGGGTGACTTAGTAAGAACCATTATTGTTGATAGTACTGTGACCGCTAGAGCGAAGAGAAATCAAATAGTTTCAAACCATAAAATTCAAGCGGGTGATGTAATAGTTGGCTTTGCTTCATTCGGAAAGGCAACTTATGAGAAGGAATATAATGGTGGCATGGGTAGCAATGGCCTTACCATGGCAAGGCATGACGTACTTTCTTCAAGTTATAAAGATTATGCAGAAAGTTTTGATCCATTAGTTCCAAAAGATTTGGTCTATACAGGGTCTTTAAAACTAAATGAAAAACTAGATGGCCACGAATTATCAGTTGGTAAAATGATACTGTCACCCACAAGAACATTTAGCCCAATTATTCGTGAAATTCTAGACAAATATTTTAACCAAATCCATGGAATGGTGCATTGCACAGGAGGAGGACAGACCAAAATACTTCATTTTATAGATAATTTGAAAGTTATAAAAGATAACTTATTTGTAACACCACCACTTTTTGAAATGATTCAAAATCAAAGTAATAGTAGTTGGCATGAGATGTATAAGGTTTTCAATATGGGTAATCTATTAGAATTCTATACTGATGAAAATACTGCGGCAGATTTAATCACAATAGCTAATCGATTTAACATTAAGGCACAGATTGTAGGCAGAGTTGAAGCGTCTAATAAAAAAGAATTATTGCTAAAAACGGAGCATGGGGAGTTCAATTATTAGGATAAAAATCCTAATAATTTTTAGAATCATTCCATTAAATTGCCAAAAATTTGTTATTTCCCAAGGGAATATCAAAAAAAGAAAAGCCGCTTATGAAAATATTAGTTACAGGAGGAACAGGATATATTGGCTCACACACAGTTGTTGAGTTGCAAATGGCAGGTTATGATGTTGTAGCCATTGACAATTTCGACAATTCACACCCTTCTGTATTACAAAACATCGAAAAAATTACTGGTAAAAAAGTACTATTTGAAAAGTTAGATATTAGGGATAAACAAGCTCTAAAAGCATTTGTTTCTAATCATAAAGATATTGATGCTGTAATACATTTTGCGGCAAGTAAAGCGGTAGGTGAAAGTGTAGAAAAACCCCTCAAATACTACGAAAACAATGTGGGAGGTACAGTAAACCTATTGGAAGCCATGCAAGAAAACGGAATTGAAAATATTGTATTTTCATCCTCGTGTACTGTTTATGGCGAAGCTAATCCTCCAGTAAATGAAGATGCTCCAATCATGTTAGCTCAATCGCCATACGGAAATACAAAACAAATATGTGAGGAAGTACTGTTCGACCAAACAAAAGCAAGCAATTTAAAAACGGTTTCTTTGAGGTACTTTAATCCAGTTGGAGCACATGATTCTGCATTGATTGGAGAACTACCTTTGGGTGTTCCTAACAATTTAGTACCTTTTATCACTCAAACTGCAATTGGCAAAAGAGAGGTGTTGACTGTTTTTGGTAATGATTACAATACCCCAGATGGCACATGCATAAGAGATTTTATACATGTAGTGGATTTGGCTAAAGCCCACATAAAAGCCGTTGAATACCTAAGCAACAAAAAATACACATCTGCATTCAGCGTTTTTAATTTAGGAACGGGTAAAGGAAGTTCAGTTTTAGAAGTCATTAACACCTTTGAAAGCGTTTCACAAGTTAAACTTAACTATAAAATTGGACCACGCAGAGGTGGTGATATTACCCAAATATATGCTGGCTGTGATAAGGCAGAAAAAGAATTAGGTTGGAAAACCGAAAGAGATCTAGAAAACTGTATGAAAACAGCATGGGATTGGGAAAAAAATTTAGAAAATATTAATGTAAGTAAATAGTCTTATTCATCCTTTTGTTGGACTGAATGCTATCAGAAACCATATGTCAAAAAAAAAAATATTAATAACTGGAGGTGCCGGATTTATAGGTTCTCATGTAGTTAGACTGTTTGTCAAAAATTACCCTGACTATCATATTTACAACCTTGACAAGCTTACCTATGCAGGTAATCTGAAAAACATCACAGATATTGAAAAAGCGGCCAATTACACTTTTATTAAGGCTGATATAGTTGATGCCAACCAAATAAATGAATTATTTGAGAAACATCAATTCACAGATGTAATTCACTTGGCTGCCGAAAGCCACGTAGATAGAAGCATCACAAATCCAATTGACTTTGTTATGACCAATGTAGTTGGAACCGTAAATCTACTTAATGCTGCAAAAAATACTTGGAAAGAACAATTAAATGATAGGTTATTTTATCATGTATCAACGGATGAGGTTTATGGAAGTTTGCATGATGGTGGGTTCTTTTTAGAAACAACACCCTATGACCCACAGAGTCCATATAGCGCAAGCAAAGCAAGTAGTGATCATTTTGTAAGAGCTTACCATAATACTTACAAACTTCGTATTGTTTTGTCAAACTGTTCAAATAATTATGGTCCAAATCAATTTCCTGAAAAGCTCGTACCCCTTTTTATAAATAACATACGAAATAATAAACCATTGCCAGTATACGGAAAGGGAGAAAATGTAAGAGATTGGCTTTTTGTGGTTGATCATGCTAGAGCAATAGATGATGTATTCCACAAAGGTAAAATTGGTGAGACATACAATATTGGTGGATTTAACGAATGGACCAATCTTGACTTAATAAAAGTAATTTGCAAGGCTATGGATAAGAAACTTGGCCGCTCTGAAGGAGAATCAGAGAAACTTATCACATATGTTACAGATCGCGCTGGACATGACCTTAGATATGCAATTGACGCAAATAAAATAATGAAGGAATTGGGTTGGCAACCATCCCTTCAATTTGAAGAAGGCATTGAAAAAACCATTGATTGGTATGTAGAAAACCAGGATTGGATGAATGAAGTAACAAGTGGCAATTATCAAAATTACTATGAAGCAATGTATGCCAAACGATAAATAAAAATACTAAATGAAAGGAATCATACTAGCCGGAGGAAGTGGCACACGCCTGCACCCATTGACACTTGCAGTCAGCAAACAATTAATGCCTGTTTACGACAAGCCAATGATTTATTACCCACTTTCAGTATTAATGTTGGCCGGTATAAATGAAATACTCATTATTTCCACCCCACATGATTTACCCGGTTTCAGGAAATTATTGGGTGATGGGTCTCAAATTGGATGTAGATTTGAATATGCCGAGCAGCCAAGTCCTGACGGACTCGCACAAGCGTTTATTATTGGCGAAAAATTTATAGGAAATGACAAGGTTGCGCTTGTTTTAGGTGATAATATTTTCTTTAGCTCTGGACTGAGCACACTACTCCAATCAAATAATAATCCCGATGGTGGTGTTGTATTTGCTTATCACGTTAGTGACCCTGAAAGATATGGGGTTGTAGAATTTGATAATGAGATGAATGCCCTAAGCATTGAAGAAAAACCTGAGCAACCGAAATCAAATTATGCTGTTCCAGGTTTGTATTTTTATGATAACGAAGTAGTAAAAATAGCAAAGAATATTAAACCTTCACCAAGAGGAGAGTTAGAAATTACTGATATCAATCGCGTATATTTGGAGCGAGGCAAATTAAAAGTGGGTGTACTACAAAGAGGTACAGCTTGGCTTGACACAGGCACATTCAACTCACTCATGCAAGCCGGACAATTTGTTCAAGTTGTTGAAGAAAGGCAAGGCCTCAAAATTGGTTGTATTGAAGAAGTTGCCTACAGAATGGGCTTCATCGGTAAAGAAGAACTAACAAAGGAGGCTCAAAAATTAATGAAAAGTGGCTATGGAAGCTACCTAATGAATATAATAAAATAACAATAAATACAAATATAAAGATGAACCCACAACACGAAGCACTTAAAAAATTTAGTTATCAAATAAATTATGCCTTGACCAATTATTCTTCTCATGGCATAGATATTAGTAAATATACCAGTGTAATGATAGGAGGACTTGGCGGAAGTGGTATTGGCGGAAGATTGGTAAAAAACATTTTTACCGATTCATTTCCTGTGCCGATTGAGTGTATTGCTGACTATACTTTACCTGGATACGTAAACAAAAACACATTGGTTATTTTAGGCTCATATAGCGGAAACACCGAAGAAACATTAACCATGTTCGGTCATGTTAAAGAACGTGGGTGTGATATGATTATACTTACAGGTGGTGGTAAACTAGGTGCCTTAGCTGCCGAAAACAATATTAAAACTTATCACTTAGAAGGCGGATTTCAGCCAAGAATGGCTTTGGGTTTTTCACTAACCTATATGAATTTGATTTTTGCTGAATTCATTAAGAAAGACATAACTACTGAACTTAAAGATATTATTGCAAATGTTGCAGACACTACCCCATACGAAAATGATGCAAACAAAATGTTTGAAAGCATCAAATCGAAAATTAACAATAAATTTATTGTTATAACAGATGGGTATTTTGAAGCAGTAGGAATAAGATTCGCCCAACAAATTCAAGAGAATGCAAAACATGAAAGTTTTACTCATGTGCTACCAGAAGCAAATCATAATGTAATTGAGAGTTATTATGGCGTTCTGCCTTCTATTTTCTTTTGTATAGATTCAGGCAAGAACGAAAGAACAAGTGCGCGTTTCGAGTTTTTATCTAACTTGCTTCAAGTTGAAAATCATAAGGTAATTAATATGTCTATCAGTGAATTTGATTTAACTAGTGTTTATGAAGTAATTCATCGTTTAGATTGGTTAAGTATTTATGTTGCAGATTATCGTAAAGTTGATTCATTAAACGTTCCAAATATTATGGAACTTAAAGGATATTTGGAGCAAATTTAAATTGAGTATATTTTCAAAAATATTTAATAAGAAAGATGGGTCGGATATTAAAATGTCTGATCCATTTACAAACCCCATTAAGGTTGAATTTCATTCACACCTTATACATGGGGTGGATGATGGATCACAAACCCTCGAACACACATTAGATGTATTAAAAAAATACTCTGAAATGGGCTATGAAAAAGTGATCACCACACCACATATAATGAGTGATTATTACAAAAATGGGCCTGAAAATGTTTTGCCAAAAGTAGAGGAGATACGAAAAGGTTTAGCTGAAAGATGTATTCAAATTCAATTTGAAGCGGCAGCGGAATATATGGTGGATGAAGGATTAGAGGACAAAATAAAGAACAATGAGACGCTTTTGACTTTTGGTGGCAGCAATAATTATATATTAATTGAACTTCCTTTTATGAGTGAGCCTCGAAATTTCAAAAAAGTAACTTTTGAACTTTTTATGGCTGGATACAAACCCGTGTTAGCGCATCCAGAAAGATACCTCTATTATAATACCAAAAATAAGGATTTTGAAGATATCGCTGATAGAGGCATATTGCTTCAGGCTAATATCCTATCAATGGTGGGATATTATTCAAAACAAGTTGAAAAATCGGTTGAATACTTAATTGAGAACAAATTAATTAATTTTGTAGGGAGCGATTTGCACAACATTAAGCATGCAGACATTATTAAATATGATGCATTTAACACCAAGTTATACAGAAAGGCAGTTGCCTTAGATTTATTAAACAATACACTTTAAGATTTTATTAAGCATTTATTTTCAGTAGTAGATTATCTTTACTGCATGAATTTTATAAAAGGCAAATTACTTTTCATATCCCTATTTTTTAGTTTATCACTCTCGTCTCAAAATTTTGAATTCGTTGATGGGGTTATAAAAAATTTAAAAGACAGTAGCTTTGAAGAAGTGTTTAAAAAATGTCACCCTGATTATAAGGTATACTTAAAAGATATTTCGCCAATCATACATGTATGGACAGAAGTAACTGGTAAATACGGTCAATATGTCTCACACAGATATATTGAATATGAGATAGATTCTAGCAATTATGGAATTTACCAATATTACCAAATTGAATTAAAGCTTCAATACCTCAACTATATTTTAAATATCTATACGGATATGGGTAATAAGATTACAAATATTGGTTTTATGGCAACTACCAAAACATACACCCCCCCATTAAGTTTTGATTTAAATAAAGTTAAAGAAATAAAACTAAAAGTTGGTTATGATAGTCTTGCACTTAAGGCATGTTTGACCCTGCCAAAATCAAAAATAAAAGCACCATTAGTAATAATAATTGGAGAGAGTGGTCCTACAGATAAAGATTTTGACTATGAACCAAACAAACCATACAAGGATTTGGCATATATGCTATCCCAACAAGGATTTTCAGTATTGAGATACGACAAAAGATCGGTAGAATATAATTTAAGTCTTATGAGTTTTTATAACCTTAAAAGAAGATTCACCCCTGAAGAAGAATATATATTTGATTTACATAAAATAATTAAGCAAATGAAAACTAGATCAGACATTGATACTAGTAGAATTTACTTGATAGGACATGGTCAAGGTGGTTTAATAGCATCATATGTTGCAAAAAATTCTACTGATATTAAAGGGGTAATTTTACTTGGTTCCCACTCAATGAATACACTTGCCAATATGATTGAACAATATAACTATCTTAAAGTAATGACTCCTGAAAAGGCTCCCATGTATAACGAACAAACAAGGCATGCGAAGTTCGCATTAAATGGCAAGTTTGACGAAAATACGCCTAGAGACTCAATGCCATTTATGGTAAGCCCTGAATATTGGATTTGGATGAATAGCTTCAATCATATTGAAACGACCCAAACATTAAACATACCTATACTTATTGCTCAATTTGGTAGAGATTATCAAACAGGGATGAAGAATTATGAGATTTGGAAGAAGAAATTAAAGCGAACTAAAAACGTCTCTTTTCTATTGTATCCAAAACTAAATCACATTATGATGGAAGGTGAAACCCCTTCAGAATATTATGAATATTACAAAAAAGGAAATATCCCTGACTACTTAAGCAAAGATGTCGCAGATTGGTTGAGACGAAATTAATCATTCTCTTTCATACTATATAAAGGACAATCAATTTGCATATAGAAGTTTGAATGATTTTATCTAATTTTGATAACAAAGATAAATGGCATGAAAACATCAAAAATCTACTTTGCATTGTTATCAATTATTCTATTGGTATGCTCCTATGGGAATGCCCAAAACAAATTATATAAACAACAAGCAAGACTAAAAGGTGATAGCATATTTTACGAAAAGTATGATGCAACCACCAGCAGTTATGGGCCGTATTACAAACAAATATATACCTACGACAACAAGGGTAACATCACACTAGCTATTTTTTTACTCTACAATACCACTACAAAAGACTGGACAAATAATTCAAAATATGTGTACAGTTATGATGATAAAAACAACAACTCATTACAAATTCGCTTCAATTGGAATTTAACAACCAATCAGTGGGAAAACTATTATAAGGATGAATTTATCTATGATAACAACTCAAGGAATACTCAAAAAATGGAGTACAAATGGAATGCAAATTCTAACCAATGGGAGAATTATTTTAAAGAAGATTATAACTACGACAATAATGGCAACCTAATTGTTAATAGCCAATCTCAATGGAATCCCTCAACAAATGTTTGGGACAAATATGGAGAACATAATTTCATTTTTGATTCGCAAAATATCAACACCATAGAGTATCAATACACTTGGAATTCAAATACAAGCCAAATGGATAATACCTATAAATGGGAATATAGCTATGATAATGATGGAAATATGTATATGAACATTAAATACGCATGGAATAAAACAAGCGGACAATGGGAAAATACTGATAAAACAAATTTCAGCTATGATAATTCATATGCTATATCAGAAATTTGGGGATATAATTCAAGTAGCAGATTTAAACATAAAGTCACAGGATCATTAAATCAGAAATACACATTAGGAAATTGGGTAAACAATCTCAAATCGACATTTTATTATTCAGGTCCGTTTGCAACATTTATTAAAGAATTAGAAGCGAAGCAAAACATACTTATCTATCCAAATCCAAGTAGAGGAAAACTTTATTTACAGACAGAGAACAAAAAAATTGTTACAACTAGAATATACAATCTAGAAGGGAAAATACTGATACAAAAAGATGGAAATATTTTAGAGAATAACTTAGTTCTTGATTTAAATAATTTAGACGCGGGTGTTTATTTGATTTCTACTATCCTTGAAGATGGGACAAAATCAAGTTCAAGAATTTTTCTAGAAAAATAGAAATAAAGATGAGTAATAACGACATATTGAAGAAATTGAGGGTGGCCCTTCAATTAAAGAATACAGATATCATAGAGATATTGAAACTCGTAGATTTTAAAGTTACCGAGAGCGAATTAGGTGCTTTTTTTAGAAAGGAAGATCATCCAAATTACAAACCATGTGGTGATCAAATTTTAAGAAATTTTCTAAATGGTTTAGTTATTCATTTAAGAGGACCAAAAGAAGATTCTGTCAAGCAGGGGTAGTTTGAGATTAACAATTCTGTATCTCATTTTTAATACCTTGTAAAACAAATAAAACACCTAAGATGTTGTATAGAATTTTAAAATTACTTTTGATAGGAACGGTTCGCATTTTCTTTCGTACCATATATATTAACCACAAAAACCTTATTCCAAAAGAAGGACCATTAATAATAGTTGTTAATCATCCTAGCATGTTTATGGACCCCATATTGATAGCTGCTAGCATTGATAGAAAGGTATCCTTCTTAGCAAAAGGAAGTATTTTCACTAACAAATTAGCTGCTAAATTATTACCCTACTTAGGGCTTATACCTATACACAGACAGCAAGATGACCCAAGTCAATTGGGAAAGAATACAAATACTTTTAAAAAGTGTTTTGAACATCTTGAAAATGATGGTGCCATCCTAATTTTTCCGGAAGGAGTTAGCAATTCATCTCAACGAAAATTACAACCCATAAAGTCGGGAGCAGCCAGAATTGCGATAGGTGCCGAACAAAGAAATAACAAAACACTTGGCGTTAAGATATCAATAATTGGCTTAAATTATGAAAACCAACATAAATTTAATAAAGACGTATTAATCAATATTGAAGAGCCATTGAATGTTATAGAATACTTAAATAAATTCAATAATCCTGCTGACGAAATAACTGAAACGATTCGCAAAAAATTAGAAGCAAATACCATTTCAATAGAAAACAAGGTACACGATGAATTAGCAAGAAAAATTGAAACGCTATTGCAACAAGAACCAGATGAAAGAAGCTTTAACACCAATTATGAATTGACTCATAACATCGCTAAAGCTATAAATTACTTTGATAAAATCGAGCCAGAACGAGTTAATCAAATATCTGAGAAGATGGAAAAGTATTTTGAAAAACTAAAAGAAATTGGGATAGAAGATGTTGTTATAAATAGAAAAAATATTCGATTGAGTGCAAAGCATATTTTATTGTTCGTTCAATTGCTAATTGGCCTGCCTTTCTATCTATTCGGACTAATTAATAACTTTCTACCATATGAAATACCGGCCATAGTAGCAAATAGACTTAAAGACAAAGACCTTAGAGGATCAGTTGCTATGGTATTAGGAATATTTACCTTTGTACTATTTTATAGTTGTCAAATTTGTTTGATTCACTTTTGGTTTAAAGATACCTGGTTAACCATAGCTTATTCACTAAGCATTGCTCCATTAGGCTTTTTTGCATATTACTATTGGTATGCATTTATAGAATCAAAAATGCAGATTAAGTTAATACTTCATTCTTTTAGAAGTGCTGAATTAGTGTCTAACGTTTTGAAGGCAAGATTGGAAATAATGGAAGATCTGAATACTTGTAAAAATATATTTTTGAAAAAGTCATCCATAAATAAATAATCTTTGTCTATCAAACCAAATGCTGATGAATAGATTATTATCAATCATAGTCATAACACTATTTTTTACTTCTTACATCAAAAGTGAGCCTATAACAAAATATAAATTCACAATTGATAGTTTGTATAAATATCCAAATTACCTTAAAAAGTATTGGAAATGGAGCACGATAGATAGGCCTGAAATGGCAGAATCAAAGCTTGATGACAGCAAATGGAAATCTGCAAATCCATTGCTTAATTTACACGATACTGCAAATGCTTCATTTAATGGTATAGCATGGTTTCGATTACATTTCATAATTGATACATCCTTACAAGATAAACCCCTTGTTATGTCCATTACCCATCTTGGTGCTTCCGAAATATATATCGATGGGAAACTTATTAATTCATTCGGCACAATAAAAGGAGAAGACAGCTCCATCTATATTGACCCAAGAGAAGTTCCATTTATATTTACTCTTAAAGATACTGGAGAACATGTATTAGCTATAAGATATGCAAATTATAATGCCCGTATAAATTTAAGCAAATTCAAATACCCCAAAGCTGGATTTGAGCTAATGATTGGCGCAGCTGATAATTACATTGCTATAAAAAATGAAAGGAGTACCATTATTACTTTTATGTTAATGCTACTGAGCGGGATATTTTTGGCATTGTGTTTGATTCATCTTTTTCTATACTACTATCATCGTAATGATAAATCCAATCTGTTTTTCAGTAGCTTTATGTTTGGTATTGCAGCTCTTTTTATTATTGGTTTCACCTGCTATGCAAGTACAAGTCCGACTAAGGTTTTATGGAGTATTGTATTTATCAACCCAACCATAATACTAGCTTGTATTTCCCTTTCTGGATTTATCAAAGAGTTGTTTGTAAAAAAATATTGGAGACTTTTGACAATAGTGGGAATAGGATTAATTTCAATCATTACAAGTATATTTAGTACCCAATATTTTCCTATTGTTACCATTACCTTAATTATCACAGTGTCCTTTGAAGCCGTGTTTACCATCATATTCGCCATCATAAAAAAAGTAAAAGGTGCCAAAATAATAGGAACAGGTATTCTATTTTTTTCACTTTGCATCTTAATTTTATTTGGGCTTGCCATTATTGGCAAAGGAAATTTTGATGATAGCACCTTGGGAGGTCAGATCATCGAAATTCTTATTGCACTATCTGTTTTAAGTGTACCCATCTCAATGTCACTATTTCAAGCTTGGCGATTTGCTAATATAAATAAAGATTTGGGGATACAACTTCAACAAGTAAAACAGCTTTCTCTAAAAAGTTTGGAACAAGAACAAGAAAAGAAAAAGATACTTGAATCGCAAAAAGAAAAATTAGAGGAGGAGGTTACACTTAGAACAAGTGAACTAAGAACTGAAAAGAAAAAATCGGATGATTTATTGTTGAACATTTTGCCAGCCGAAGTGGCAGAGCAGTTGAAAGAGAAAGGACATGCAGATGCCAAGCATTTCAATCAAGTGACAGTATTGTTTACCGACTTTAAAAATTTCACTTATTTAAGTGAGCAGATGAGTGCACAAGAACTAGTAGATGAAATTAACTATTGCTATAGCGAGTTTGATAAAATAATAACTGAATGCGGAATTGAAAAAATAAAAACCATTGGCGATGCTTATATGTGCGCAGGAGGTTTACCGCAAGCCACTGAAACCAATGCCGAAGACACAATAATGGCAGCAATGAAAATGCTAGATTTTATGTCAAATGAAGCTGAAAAAAGAAAGGCTCAAGGTAGAAAGTTTTTCGAAATCAGAATTGGAATTCACACAGGTCCAGTTGTAGCAGGAATAGTAGGAATTAAAAAGTTTGCCTATGATATATGGGGTGATACTGTAAATATTGCATCTAGAATGGAATCAAGCGGAGAATCAGGTAAGATAAACATGAGTGGAAGCACTTATGAATTGGTGAAGGATAAATTTACATGCACATATAGAGGTAAAATAGAAGCAAAAAATAAGGGCTTAATTGATATGTATTTTATTGAAAATAATTTGTAATTAATCAAAGTGATTTGGATGTATTCTATTAACAAATTTGAATACTGAAAATCCAGTAAATAAATTTATTCAAATACGCATAGTTTTCTTACAATTTTTTAATCAACTCGAACAACAACCAATTTATATCAATTCATGAAAATACCTTATAATTATTCTAAATTGCGGGCGTCTTATGAATCTAACTGAATTGAAGTTTGGGCAAAAAGCAATTATTGAAAAGGTTACTGATGACGACCTTTCATTAAAATTGTTTGAAATGGGTTTGTTACCAGGAGAAACCATTATGTTGGAAAATGTAGCCCCATTTGGAGACCCTATTGCCGTTCTTCTCAGTGAAAGTAAGATTTGTATTCGTTTACAAGATGCCGCTAGTGTTCAGATTAAACCTATTGATTAATGCAGAAAGAGATAACCGTAGCCTTAGTAGGAAATCCCAATTGTGGTAAAACAAGTTTATTTAATGCCCTCACAGGCCTTAATCATAAGGTAAGTAATTTTGCTGGTACAACCGTTGAGAAAAAAACGGGTGAAACCAAATTAAGTGCAGGTGTAAAAGCACAAATTATTGATTTGCCTGGTACATACAGCCTTTATCCCAAAAGTGCTGACGAGCTTGTTACTTATGAAATATTAAGAAACAAAGCTGAGAACAATTACCCTGACCTAGTCATATTTATTGCTGATGCGAGCAACCTTAAAAGGAATTTACTCTTATTTAGTCAAGTTGCAGATTTAGGTGTTCCCATTATCCTATGTTTAAACATGATGGATGTGGCAGAGCGCAAAGGGATTCGTTATGACCTAAAACTACTCGAAAAAGAACTTGGGGTTCCCATTTTTGCGATCAATGCTAGGAAGCAGGAAGGAATCGATAATATTAAATCTGCTTTACTCAACGACAAGTTGCGAATCACTGCTCAATACTTCAATTTAAATCATGTGAATGCCCAGATGCTTGATGAAGTGTGTAAGGCAACTGATAAACGCAATAAGTATGCAGCCTTGCAATTTGCCATTAATGCTTCAAGTTTATTAAGTGAAAAAGCTCAGCGTATTATTCAGATTTTTGAAAAATACAGTTTTGATACCCGCAAATTCCAAGAGGATGAAATTTTATCAAGGTATCATATAATTGAAACTACCGTTAGAAACGCCCGATTAAAAAGCAACAGCCAACTAAAAAATTCACTTACACACAAGGTAGATGAAATTTTAACACATCGCTATTGGGGTATAGGCATCTTTTTAGTATTGTTATTGTTGGTGTTTCAAGCCATGTTTAGCTGGAGTAGTTATCCTATGGATTTTGTTGAATACATTTTTGGTTTGATATCAAATTACATCGAAACACAAATGCCGAAAGGAATTTTAAATGACTTAATGGTTCATGGAATTCTTGCTGGCCTTAGCGGTGTAATGATATTCCTTCCCCAAATAATCATCCTCTTTTTATTTATTGCCATATTAGAAGATGTTGGGTATATGGCTCGAGTTGGGTTTATGATGGATCGCATCATGCGACCTTTTGGTATGAATGGTAAATCCATAGTGCCACTTATTAGCGGCATGGCTTGCGCAGTGCCTAGCATCATGGCTTCTCGAAATATTGAGAATAAAAAGGAAAGACTTATAACCATATTAGTTACTCCACTCATGAGTTGCAGTGCACGGCTGCCTGTTTACACTTTATTGATAGGTATGTTAATACCTGATACCGCCAAATGGGGACCATTTAATGTGCATGGATTGGTATTAATGGTAATGTATCTTATTGGATTTGCTGCTGCCATTTTTAGCGCTTGGATTTTTAAGTTTTTCATCAAACAAAAACAGAAAAACTATTTCATAATGGAATTGCCGAGTTATAAAATGCCTGTATTTAGTAACTTGATGATTACCCTATATGAAAAAGCAGGTGCTTTTGTTTGGGGTGCTGGTAAAATTATAGTTGCAGTATCGGTTGTCTTATGGGTATTAGCCTCAACAGGGCCTCATGGTAATATTGCCAGAGTTGAACAAAAATTTGCAAGCATTATAACTAACGATACTTTACCAATAACAGTAAGAGAAGAAGCCAAACTCCAAATGAATTCACAGAAACTTGAAGCGAGTTATGCAGGTGAATTTGGCAAAATGATTGAACCCGCAATACGTCCTCTTGGATTTGATTGGAAGATTGGTATTGCATTGCTAACATCCCTTGCAGCAAGAGAAGTTTTTGTTGGTACTATGAGCACCATCTATAGTGTAAATGATGATGGTGGTGAAGAAACTTTTAGCAACATAAAAACGAAAATGCAGGCAGAGATAAATAGCCAAACGGGGAAACCAAGTTATAGCCTAGGTACCATCCTATCATTGATGATTTTTTATGCCTTTGCCTTGCAATGTATGAGTACTATTGCGGTGGTAAAAAAAGAAACCCATAGTAATAAGTGGCCAATTATTCAGTTTGTGTATATGACAGTCTTAGCCTATGCAAGTAGCTTTTTAGTTTTTACAATATTTACTTAGATAAAATCAGTTGATAAATAATCAGTCTTTCTAAGTTCTTTTTACTTCCCAAGAAATGATGTCTAATTTTCTCTTTAGACCCCACCTATACCCACCCAAACTTCCATTGGATTGTACTACTCTATGGCAAGGAATTAAATATGCTATAGGATTGCTACCAATGGCTGTTCCCGCAGCTCTTGCTGCTTTTGGTTTGTTGATAGACTTAGCTAAATGGCTATAGTTAATTAGTTTTCCTCTTGGAATTTCTAATAAGCGATTCCAAATCATAAATTGAAATTCGGTTCCTTTTAAATGCAGAATTAATGGTTTGGGTATTGAATTACCATTAATAGTTTGCAAAGCCAAATTTTGTATAACTGAATTGGCTTGCTCAAATATCGCTTTTGGATAATAGTTTTTCAAGTCTTGAATTGCTTTTGCTTTATCCTCAACAAAAGATAAAAAACAAATTCCTTTGATTGTGGAGGCAATTAATATTTCTCCAAATTGTGTTTCCTTAAAACTATATTGAATACTTAATAACGAATTGTTTAGTTCCTCCGCAGTCATTTTTTCAATAATAACATATTGAGATGCCGATGCTATTCCATAGCATTCACTAAAGTTTTCATTCCCAAAAAATGTGGTTTGTGCAACCATTATTGCTTTGAATTAGTAAGCTAACAATTCACGAAGTTTTTCAGCCACTTTATCTGCATTTGGCAATATCTCAGCTTCTAATGCCATGTTTAATGGAATGGCCGGAACATTTTTAGCACCAATTGTCATAACAGGAGCATCTAACCTTGTGAAACATTCTTGCATGATACGTGCCGCAAGACTTTCAGCAAAAGAGTTTAACAATGGCTCCTCAGTAACTATCAAACACTTTCCATGTTTCATTACCGAATTCATGATGGTTTCTTCATCCAATGGCTGAAGACTTCTTAAATCAACAATTTCAACCTGTGATGAGAATGTTTTGCTTGCAGCTAAACTCCAATATACACCCATACCCCAAGTGATTATGCAGCAACTTTCGCCATTTTCAATTGCCTCTTCTGATGATTGTTGAACAACATTTGCTTTTCCAAAAGGTAGAATATAATCTTCATCGGGCTCAATACATCTTGCCAATTCAGTTCCTGGATTCTTACTCCAATAAAGGCCTTTGTGCTCAAGCATGATACATGGATTACCATCGTAATAGGCTGCTTTCATTAAGCCCTTCATATCCGCTGCGTTGCTAGGGTAAGCTATTTTTATTCCCTTAAGCGTTAATAAAGTAGATTCGATACTTCCACTATGGTATGGGCCTCCCCCACCATAAGCACCTACTGGAATTCTTAATACACAACTCACTGGGAATTTACCCATAGTTAAGTAACTCGATTTTGTAATCTCGCACACCAATTGATTTACACCAGTCCATACATAATCGCCAAACTGTATTTCTACGATAGGTTTAACCCCTGTCGCACTCATCCCAACTGTTGAACCTACGATATAGGCCTCTTGTATTGGAGTATTAAATACCCTATTGTCTCCATATTTATCAGCTAAAGTTGCAGCTTCACGAAACACACCGCCAAGTCTTTTTCCCACATCTTGGCCATAAAAAATAGCTTCAGGATGGGTACGCATAATTTCGTCTATGGCATGAAGAGCTGCATCAACCATAACAGATGGCTCTTTGCCCTCAGGACATCTTACACCTGTTTCAATAGTTGCTTTACTTGGGGCAAATATGTGGTCTAAAACTGTATTAATATTTGGATCCTTTGCATTTTTTGCATCTTCAAATTGCGCAGCAACCTCCAAGGCGGTTTCCTCTTCAATAGCTTTTAATTCAAAATCACTTGCAATGTTCTCACTTATCAGATAGTACCTTAATTTTGGTCCGGGGTCATTTGATTGATGAGAGCCTAAATCCTCATCTGTTCTATACCATTCCTTTCTTACTCCACTCGTATGATGACCTAACAAAGGAACTTTGGCATGAAGCAGCATAGGTGCCCTGTGAACTCTTACATATGCAAGGGCCTCTTTAACCGCTTGCCATGATTCAACAAAATCGCTACCATCAATGCTGCGCCTTTCTAATCCTTTAAATCCAGAAGCGTACTCATATGCATTCATGGCACGCATTTCTGCACCAGTTGCACTAATGCCCCAATCATTATCTTGAATAAAATATAAAATAGGAAGTTTCTTTAAAACAGCCATTTGCAATGCTTCAGCAACCTCTCCCTCAGTCACTGATCCATCCCCCATACTACAAACTACAACTGATTTTTCTAATGGATTACTTATACCTTGACTTTCTTTATATGCTACACCATGAGCTATGCCAGTGGTTGGAATAGCTTGCATTCCAGTTGCACTACTTTGGTGAGGAATAATTGGCATCCCTTCTCTTCGCAAACTAGGATGTGAATAGTAACTTCTACCTCCACTAAATGGATCATCAGCTTTTGCTAATAACTGCAACATTAAGTCATAGGGTTTCATGCCTATGCCTAAAAGCAAACTTTCATCACGATAATATGGAGAAACATAATCAAACGACTTAAGTTGAAATCCTAGGGCCAATTGAATGGCTTCATGTCCTCTGCTAGTGCTATGAACATATTTAGTTACAGTTCTATTTGCATCATATACTTCAGCCATAGCTTTGGCTGTGCACATTAGTCTGTAGGCTTTAAGTAAAATGTCTTTATCTGGTGCCATTATTGGCTACAAGTTTAGTTAAATAGTTTAAATATTTATTCGTATTTGAGCTAAGGTTATCAGTTTATTCATAAAAAAAGCCGCGCATTTTTGCGCGGCTTTTTTAAAAACTTGAAATTCCTTAGAAAGGACAACTTGATAGCGTAACCGGTATCAGTGTGACATTTCCTTTATACGAATCAATATTTGATTGGGTCAATGGAAGCCCGCTTTCAGGAAATATTTTATCTTCTCGAGAACCCTTACCAACTCCTGTATCGTAATAAACCGAAAATCTATATTTTGATCCAACTGACAGGGCAGGAGAATTAGGAGTTGAAGCAAGTGTTATGATGTTGAAATCTGTTCCACCTATTTTCTTTTGATCAGCAATAACAAACTTCCAAGGGTTATTCGGTATATTATCAGAAGGATCAACCTTATGCTGGAAAGCACCTGTTCCAACTAAAGTGGCTTGGTATATATCTTCGTCAATATAATAAACCTTAGTTCCTGCAGGAATCAATACACTATTTCCGTTGATACATTGTATCCTTACTTTGAAGACCATCTGATTAGTAGATGGGCTTGATGTGTAGGTTGGAGGAGTGTTTCCACAAAGTTCGGTTGGACCAATATCTAATAAAGGGGTAGTATTTCCTTGTTGAGTTACTACAACAAAGTATTTGTTGCCCTTTGTAGGTTTCCAATTATTAAATTCACCGTTTGTATTAATTGTTGCACCAGGTTGAAGAGTAATATTAGCACTTCTCATTATATTTCCTCTTTCTAATGGATTAGTAGTTTTGGGACTGTAGATAGCAACTGTCAGATTGATTGGATTTTGTGTGTCATCATTGGCCAATGTCATTGTAAACTTAGTATTACATGAAACACTAAAGTTGGCAGCAGCCCATATAGATAAATGGCTTACCTGCATAGGAACCTCTAATTTTCCAGTTGTGTTATTTTTAATAACAGCAGCTACAGATTCTAAAACCCAATTTTCATCTCCTTCAGATTTTGAGTAAATATTTATTGAATCTCCTTCAACATAGGGAGCATCTGTAGTTGGATTAATTGTATTTGGGTCCAATTCCATATTTACTACGATAGGTGTACTAAAGTTTTTAACTTCAGTGTTTCCTATTTTCATATCAATATTAACCCATCCCGCAGGTGCTAAAGTACCTTGCTTTAGGTCATTTCCACTTGTATCTTGAATCTTTGAAGTTTCTAAACCACCAGGAAATGAATTTAAGGCTTGCTCAGTAGGAGGGAAAAATACAATTTGAGTGGTTAATTTGGCAGTGGTGTCTCCAGCAGGTAATTCAATTGGTTTACCCTCTTTATCTTGCAATTGAGTGCCTGTAGGAACTGTAACGGTAGTAACAGGTGGAGGTGTTCCACCTGAAGTGTTTGCAGTATCTGTTTTAATAACTATGGGTGCAGTAGTCTTTTTTGTAACGGTATCAATTACAACGGGTGGTTCAACTTTTGTTTTTGTACTTCCCTTTGGTAAATTATTCAAATTTACCAACCCTATAGAAAAGTCAGAAGGTAAACTACTGGTTAAAGTAACAGGATAAACAATAGGTAAATAACCATCTGGTTCTATAATTATATTAAATTCTATAGGCTTTTCTACAGTAGGGTTGTCTCCTTTTCTTAAAGATATCAAAATTTGTCCTTGTGATACAGCAAATGTTTGGTAACCGCCCGGAGTATAGATTCTATAAGCATCTTTACCAGAAATTGTAACAGGCAAACTTCCAGAAACTTCTATACTGGTATTGGTTACAATATCGTATACCTTAACTGTACTTGGAGCTGTGGTAGCATCTGCTTTGATACCAATTTTGAAGTCCTTAATAGGATTTTTACAAGTATATAACGTACTAGTTATAAGGGCAAAGCCTATTAAAAGGCTAATTCGATTGATTAAATTGTGAATTTTCATAGTTTTATTTTGATAATCTTACGTTAATACTTAATGATAGTCTTGGTAGCCATTGATTTGGGCTCAAATTGTTGGTCAAAACAGTTTTCATACCAGATGTTGGTTCTAACATTTTTGTACAATAAAAATCAACATTGGGAGAACCCATATAATAGGTGCCAATTTCAAACGAAACACCAACCCTATGCTTTGGAATAGACCTTCCAAAACCTAAACCAATGTATGGAGCAATGTTGCTACTAGGTTTAATCTCAGCTTTTATTTGGCCAACTTCATCAGGTGAAATTTGTATTACGCCTTGAAGTGTTGAGTCTCTCAATTGAGCTGTACTTGTTACCTTACTCATCAAATAAGCTACTCCGCCTGTTAATTTAAAAGCATTTCCAAATGGATGCCAATCAATATAAGCACCAATAGAGCCTAATACAATGTTTGCATTTGCTAACAAATATTGAGGTTTATCATTCGAACCATTATTGTAAGCATAGTTTTTTAAATCATAGGTAAAATAGTTTCCACCAAGTCTAGCAACCAACTTTCTATTTGTTGTTAGGCTTCGAGATAATTCTGCACCAATTCCATTGGTTGTTAAATTTAATGAAACTCCCCAAGCATTTGAACCAACATTATCTTCAACTACGCCACTTTGTGCAGAAATTTGCGTTGGGGCCGTTGGTTGCTCTTGGGCCTTTATTAATGTTGCAATGGTTAGGAGTAAAAAAACAGTAAGAATTTTTTTCATAAGCTTTTAATTTTGATACAATAGTAATTAACTAGACTTATTTTAACAAGTTAATTCTTCTATTCGAATAAATCTTTACACAATTAACATCCTAAACACTAGGGGGAAATAAATAAATAATAAAATATAGGTAATATCAAATCAAGTAAATAATACTATTCAAAAAATATTTATTTGTAATAAATTGATAAAATATTAATTACTATTAAATTGAGGTATTACAAAATGTTTAACCTACTTTTGCAGCCGTTTTTAATAAGATAATGCAGAAAATCAGAAATATAGCTATTATAGCTCACGTAGATCACGGGAAAACAACCTTGGTCGACAAAATTTTACACCAAACTCAACTTTTTAGAGAAAATCAACAAACTGGGGATTTAATTTTAGATAACAATGACCTTGAAAGAGAGCGTGGTATAACAATCTTAGCAAAGAACATTTCAGTTCAGTACAAAGACACAAAAATCAATATTATTGATACTCCTGGTCACGCAGATTTTGGTGGAGAAGTTGAGCGTGTATTAAATATGGCCGATGGAGTGTTATTGTTAGTAGATGCTTTTGAAGGCCCAATGCCTCAAACCCGTTTTGTACTTCAAAAAGCGCTTGCTTTAGGCAAAAAACCTATTGTTGTAATTAATAAAGTTGACAAGCCAAACTGTCGTCCAGATGAAATTCATGATCAAGTTTTTGATTTGTTCTTTAACCTTGATGCAACTGAGGAACAATTAAATTTCCACACTATTTATGGTAGTTCAAAACAGGGATGGATGGGTAGTGATTGGAAAAACCCAACTACTGACTTTACACAATTATTAGATGATATTTTAGCTGAAATCCCTGCTCCGCATGTAGAGGAAGGAACCCTACAAATGCAAATCACGTCATTAGATTACTCTTCATTTACAGGTCGTATAGCCATTGGACGTATTTTACGTGGAAGCATCAAGGTAAACCAACCTATAAGTTTGGTGAAACGTGATGGTTCAATTCAAAAATCGCGAGTGAAAGAACTTTATACTTTTGAGGGTTTAGGTAAAAGAAAGGTTGAAGAGGCTTTTGGTGGAGATATAGCAGCAGTGATGGGTATTGAAGGGTTTGAAATAGGTGATACAATTGCCGATTTTGAAAATCCTGAAGGTTTGATTCCAATTAATATTGACGAGCCGACAATGAATATGTTGTTTTGTATTAACAACTCACCATTTTTCGGAAAAGAAGGTAAATTCGTTACTTCTCGTCACTTAAGAGATAGATTATTTAAAGAATTAGAAAAAAATCTTGCTTTAAGGGTTGAAGAAACAAATGCTGCCGATTCATACTTAGTTTTTGGTCGCGGTATTCTTCACTTATCAGTGCTTATCGAAACAATGAGACGCGAAGGATATGAGTTACAAGTGGGACAACCACAAGTAATCATAAAAGAAATAGATGGTGTAAAATGTGAGCCTATGGAAGTACTTACTGTAGATGTTCCTTTAGAATCATCAGGTAAAGTAATTGAATTGGTAAGCCAGCGCAAAGGAGATATGGTTGTGATGGAGCCAAAAGGGGATTTAACTCACTTGGAGTTTGAAATTCCGTCACGTGGTATAATCGGATTGCGTAACAACGTATTAACGGCAACTGCAGGAGAAGCTATCATGGCTCATCGGTTCAAAGCTTTCGAACCTTGGAAGGGTCCTATACCTAGCAGAGGTGCTGGCGTTATGATTTCTGGTGAACAAGGAACAGCAATTGCATACTCTATCGATAAATTGCAAGACAGAGGAAGTTTCTTTGTTGAAGCGGGTGATGAAATTTACATGGGTCAAATCATTGGTGAAAACAACCGTCAAGATGATTTAGTTGTAAACATCACTAAAGAGAAAAAACTTACCAATATGCGTGCATCTGGAAGTGATGATAAAACTCGTATTGCTCCAAAAATCAACTTCTCTCTAGAAGAGTGTATGGAGTATATTCAAGGAGATGAATATGTTGAAATTACGCCACAATCACTTCGTTTACGTAAAATTCATTTGAACGAAAACGACCGTAAGAGGTTTAAGAATTCTATAGCCTCCTCATAATTAATAAGGCAATAGGCGCCTTTCTGAAGGGATTTTATTATTGTTGAAAAGCAATTAATAAAATCCCTTCTTTTATTTAGTAATTCGTATTCGCAATTTTGAGAATATGAACCAATACGAACAACTTCTAAAACACGTTTACGAAAATGGTACCTTTAAATCTGATAGAACAGGCACTGGAACCAAAAGTATCTTTGGAGCCCAATTACGATTCAATCTCAAAGATGGCTTCCCATTAATTACTAGTAAAAAGGTTCATTTAAAATCAATTATATACGAGCTACTGTGGTTTATTAAAGGTGAAACCAATACGAAGTATTTAAAGGATAATGGTGTAAGCATTTGGGATGAGTGGGCTGATGAAAATGGCGAGTTGGGTCCAGTATATGGCTACCAATGGCGCAGTTGGCCAAGTGCTGATGGAAAGCATATTGACCAATTAACCGAACTGATCGAAACAATTAAGAAAAATCCGGATAGCAGAAGAATGATTGTTAGTGCTTGGAACGTTGCAGATTTGCCTAAAATGGCACTTATGCCATGCCATGCTTTTTTTCAGTTTTATGTAGCAGATGGAAAACTAAGTTGTCAATTATACCAAAGAAGCGCAGATATGTTTTTAGGCGTGCCTTTTAATATTGCAAGCTATGCTTTATTGACTATGATGATTGCGCAAGTATGCGGATTAGAGGCGGGAGATTTTGTACATACCTTTGGCGATGCCCATATTTATAGTAACCATTTTGAACAAGTAGAGTTGCAATTATCAAGAGAGACTCGAACATATCCCACCATGAAAATCAATTCTAGTATAAAATCCATTTTTGATTTTGATTATGGTGACTTTACACTCGAAGGATATGACCCACATCCTGCTATAAAAGGTAAAGTAGCTATTTAAAATTAATTAGCTGTTTTGGGTTCTAATGGCTCATTAATATCAAAGAAATCGTCTTCCGGCTTGATGGTATCTACCACATTTGTGTCGTTTTTGTATATATATTTCTTTGCAAGTCCTGTGATGTTTACATGAGGTGTCAACCCAATCGTATCCTCCGGTATAATAACTTGTCTGGCGATCATCAAATTAGTTAAGAAACGATAACTCCTCTCTATCCAAGGTTTTGAGGTACCATCACTATTAAAACGCCACATAAAGCCCTTCGGTCTGGGAATAATGGATGCCAAATACAAACATTCGCTTAGCGTTAAATCAGCAGGCCTCTTTTTAAAGTAGAATTGTGACGCCTCTCCGATACCATAAACATTAGGGCCCCATTCAATAATATTTAAATACACTTCAAACATTCTATCCTTAGGAACTATAAAATTATTCTCAAGAATATATACCAAAAGAATTTCTTGAAGTTTACGTGCCATCGTTTTCTCCCTTGTTAGAAAAACATTTTTAATGAGCTGCATACTGATGGTACTCGCTCCTCTTTTAAACTTCCCAGTTTTAATATTTTTGGCTATAGATTGTCTGAAAGCCTCCGTTACGAAACCTCTATGATAATAGAATGATGGATCTTCGGTGGTTAGAATACATTTTTTTAAGAATGGAGAAATCATATCAACACTCGTAAAATTGGAATTTTCAGGCCCAACTAAGATAGGTCTCATTGGCCTGCCATTTTCAAATGGTGTATATACAAAAGTTCCATTCAGCTTAGCTAAATTAGCTTCACCATATTTCAAAATTTTGAAATTATCTTTATCAAGAGTGCTGCTAAAAATAAGCTTATTAGGGTCATCATTGAAATAGGCAAAATCCAAACGATAGGTAAAACTACCTTCGGTTTGCATGCCTTTCACATCATCAAACAATCCAGTTGGCAATGAGTTGATGAAATCTTGGGCATTTAATTTTTCTGTAGCAATGTTTAAGTACATATTGTACTTATTAAATATCCTCGGAACAGCACCAGAATTTTTGCTTAATTCAAACCAAGGTTTACTTTGAGATTCTTCAAGTTTGAAATAAGGATGGAACACGATTTTGTTGAATCGAACCGCACTTGAACTATCTAATGAAATAAAATCGGCACCAAACAAATAAGCATAATAAACTTCAGCATCCTCAATAACCACATCCTTTTTGGAAATTTTTGGATGATTAAGCATCAGGTTTTTTATTGAAGCAAAACCATCTACCTTTAGCACATCATCCTTAAAAGTAATGCCATTCAATTGAACTCTAATACTATCAAAACCTGCTTTTAAATTAAATTTTTCGTCTATAACAGGAATATGAACACTTCCTGAATCCTCTCTGAAAAAGATAACATCAGCTCTTTCATTACCTGCATCAGCATAACCTGAAATTTTCCAAAGTTGCTTGTGATTGTTGGTGTTAACTTGAATACTCGATTCAATTTTATTGTCATCAAGTTCCATTTTTGTCATGTTGAATTCAGACTTCATACCATCATCATCAACAAGAAGCTTGAAATTACTGATAGAAACATTGTTTGGCACTTGCTTCAAAATTTTTCTAATCAACTTATAGGCTAATTTCGAGTAGTTTATTTTCTCATCAGCTATAACATTCTTATTCTCAGAAACGCTATCTGCCTCAGCCCTAAAAAAGTTGCTGTAATTACTGCTGTCTCCAACTTTCACCAATTGAATAAAGCCTTCATTTAATTCAATTTCTTTTAACCTGATTTCACCAGCAAGTAGCGATAAAAGTCTAACGCTTGCATTAAATTCATCAAGTCTAATGAGTGTGTCTTTGTTGTTTGGTATCAAGGAGATTTTACCTAAATGAATCCCGCTTAAACCTGAAAACCCATGTTCTTGAACCCGTAAATTAACATCATATTTATCCCTTAATTTATCGCTTACCTTCAAAATGGCTTTTTCGAGTATTAAATTTCGAAAAATTAGATAAAGTGAAAATGATAATATAACCAAGGCAAAAAACACCTTAGTGGATATAGAGAGGATGCGTCTGATGTTATATTTGTTTAGGTTAAGCAAAGCCTTTTGGAGTAGATTGTTTTATAAAATCAAACTTGCATGATTTCAGCCTCTTTTATGGCTAATAATTCTTCAATTTTTTTGATGAAACTATCAGTGGTCTTTTGAACGCTTGCCTCACCTGTCTTAGCCTCATCTTCAGGTAATCCCTCTTTTTGTAGTTTTTTGATTGACTCGTTCACATCTTTTCTGATATTTCTTATTGCTACTTTAGCTGTTTCAGATTCTGCTTTAACTTTTTTAACAATTTCTCGTCTTCTTTCTTCAGTTAATGGAGGAAGAACTACTCTAATAATTGTTCCATCATTACTTGGATTGAATCCTAAATTAGAAATAATAATACCCTTTTCAATAGCTTGAAGCATGTTTTTCTCCCAAGGTTGTATAACAATACTTTTAGCATCTGGTGTATTGATATTACCAACTTGGCTAATTGGAACCAAATTACCATAATAATCAACTTTTACACTATCTAACATGCTAGGGTGTGCTCTGCCAGCACGTATTTTACTAAATTCCATTTGGGCGTGGTCAACTGCTTTTTCCATAGCATCTTTCAAACCATCTAATACTGATTTTAAACGTGGGTCGCTCATAATTTATGTCAAAAAATTTCACGCAAAGTAATAAAATTTGGAAGTATTCTAAGCAGTAAAATCAAGAATTTATTAAGACTCTATGGTTGTTTTGGGTAATTCGAAAAATTAAAATGCCTAGCGATTTATTGGTTGATTACCAAGCCCGAGTAAGAATTAACTACTAACTAAAATCTTCTAAAATCAATTGACTAACAATTTTAGCGGAATTCAAACAAAGTGGTAAGCCACCTCCAGGGTGAACGCTGCCACCACAAAAGTATAGTCCAGAAATGTCAGATGAAAAGTTTTTATGACGAAGAAAAGCCGCGAATTTGTTATTACTAGCATTGCCATACAATGCGCCCGCATATGATGATGTTTTACTCTCAATACTCCTTGGATCAAGAATTTGTTCAGTCAATATCAAATTGCCTACATCTACCTTTAATATCCTTCTTAGTTTATCAACAATGTTGTACCTAGCTTCTTTTATAAGTTTATCCCAATCCTGCCCTTGGTTATTGGGCACATTAATCATCACAAACCAGTTTTCGCAATCTTTTGGGGCATCATCAGGCTTCAATTTTGAAGTGATATTGATGTATATGGTTGGGTCCTTATAGATGCTTTTCTTAGTAAATATGCTTTCAAACTCCTCCTTATAATTCTCTGTAAACAGAATATTATGTAAATCCAATTCATCAAAAACTTTGTTCACACCCCAATAAAATATCAAGGCAGATGATGACTTTTCTTGCTTTAATATTCGACTTGGAGTATTTACATTTGGAAGCAATTTTTTGTAGGTAGGGTGGATATCCATATTGCTTATCACAAGATCCGATAAATATTCATAGCCTTTCACCTTCACACCATAAATCTTGTTATTATTCTCTAAAATCTCCTCCACTTTGCTATTAAAATGAAACTCTACTCCAAGTTCTTTTGCTAAAGCAAAAATACTTTGTGTAATGCTATGCATACCTTTGGTTGGAAAGTAGGAGCCAATATTGTGTTCCAAATGAGGAATCATATTAAGCAAAGCAGATGTTTGGTATGGGTTTGAACCATTATAGGTAGCGAATCGATTGAAATAGAAGCGTAGGTATTTGTTATCAAAAATCCTTTCATTTTCTTGATTCATACATTCAAACAAGTTTAGTTTACCCGCACTTAATATTCCTTTTAGGGTTCGAATACTGAAATGATTTTTTAAACGATGAAGACTCTTTTCGATAAAAATCGGGGCAGTGATTTCGTAGCGAAATTTGGCGGTATCAAGGTGCTTGAAAAAAGGTTTGGTGTCACTAATTCCTAATTTACAATTTAGTTCCTTGGCCATTTCCTCTTTGTTATGATAAGCCGAAAATTTAGTACCATCCTCAAAGAAATAATTGCACGCTTTGTTTAACTGTATGTATGAAAAATGATCTTGAGGTACCCTTCCCGCTATACTAAAAAGCTCATCTACCAATTGAGGTAAGGTAAATAATGAAGGGCCAGCATCAAATCTAAAACCATCTGAATAAATTTCGCTTAGCTTCCCTCCAGGATAGGTGTTGGCTTCAAACACTCTTACTTGATGACCTGCACATGCAAGCCTTACAGCAGTTGCCAATCCTGCAATTCCCGAACCTATAATTATGACTTTCAATGATTATGTTTTGAGCAGTTAACAATTTGAAATGAATAATGTTTAATCAACCAAATTTTTCTCTGTAATTTTCCTCTGCAAGAACTCACCCTCACCACCCAATTCCTTTGATTTTAACCAACTCTCCATGGCTCCTTGTTTGTCGTTGAGTTTAAATTTTACATCACCTAGATGTTCGATTACTTCAGCATTATTTGGAGACATTTGCAGAGCTTTTTCAATATATTCCTTTGCTTTTTTGTATTCCTTTTTTTGGTATAAAATCCATCCATAGGTATCTTGATAACTAGGATTTCCGGGTTCTAATTCAATACTTCTTAAACTCATGCTATCTGCCTTATCAAGCCTCTCCTTTCTCAAACTCAAGAAGTAAGCATAGTTGTTCAATGCATAAGCATTATCTTTATTCAAGGATAAAGAAGCGTCATAAGCAGAGTCACAAACCTTATATTTCTTGGCATAATGCCCCGCATCACCCATTTGTGATAACAATTGCAAGAGCAATTCGGGTTCATCTTCCGCATATTCACTGCCAGTCCTAGCTGCATTAATCGCCTTATCATAGTCTTTAAGTCTAAAGCTAGCAAAAGCCAAATAAGCAAAGAAGCGGGGTTGAGTCGGGAAAATCTCCACAGCCTTTTCGCAATCACTTTGCATATATAAGTTATTTTTCAACTCATCATCACAATACATGATTTGCTCCCAAGCAGCATAAGCGTTTGGGTCGGCACTTGTAGCCTGTAAAAACTGTAAACGAGCTTGCTCATAATTCTTTTCTTTAATAAACAAATCGCCTTTCATCATGTAAGCTATGGGTTCACTTGGATTTGAATTAATCAATATATCACTAAGCTCAAAAGACTTTTTACTACCATCAGGAATCTTATTATCAGTAACAAAATCCGCCATCTCTTGAATCTTAGATTTAATATCAACATTACTTGCCATGGCTCGTTTCAAGTAATTGAAGTAAGGCTCATATTCACTTTTTAATTTGTAATAATCAGCCATAGCAAACAAAGCAAAACCATTGCTTGGGTCTTGCTCTAAAATTTTATTGTAAATATCAAGGGCTTCTTTTGTCCTACCATTTGCCATAAGTAAATCAGCTAACATACCTTTGTATCTAAGTTCTAGAGGATATGCATTAACAAGTCTTTCTACTTCCTTAATGGCTTTTTTAAGCTTATTATTTAGTAGGAAAACCTGCTCTTTTTGTTTCACTATTTCTTCATTAAGCCCTGTTTGTTTCTCAATTTTATCTAATGTTTTTATTGCATCAGAATATTTTTTATCCAAAGTAAAAAGCAAGACAGCATCATATAAATTTCGAGGGTTCTTTTCTCCTGTTTCATAAATCAAAACATTTAGTTTGGCAGCTTCCGTAAAACGCTTTTGATTCTTGTAAACCTCGGCTAATTGTGTCTTGTACCAAAAGTTTTTATTATCTAAATCAACAGCTTTATGAGCAGCATCTTCAGCTTCTTTTATTTTTTTTGTTGCTAAATACAATTGACTTAATTGAAACTGTGTATTGGCATCATTAGGATTGATTTCTGCTGCTTTTTTAAAATCTTCAATTGCTTCGGGGTAATCACCCAACATCTTTTCTTTAGCCGCTTTGAAAAACTCCTTTTCAAACTCGAGCCTTATATGCTCAGGAAGTTCTCCCTTTCCAAGCTTTTTTTGACCAAAAGCCAAACTGCCAATAAAGATGGCACATAGTAATAATAGATAGCGTGAATGGTTATTTATCTTAATCAATATCATCATGGAAAGCAAACATAATTAAAAGCCAAGAGTTTTGGTAAAACTAAATTACCGTTAAACAAAAAACCTGCCAAGTAAAAACGTGGCAGGTTTAAATTAATTATTAGTTGAGTATGTTTAATCAGCCATTTTATCTTACAAAATAGTGGTGTAATCTCCGATGCTCAAATCTTTTGATTCACCAGTATAGGCAACATAATTGCCAATCATGGCATTGTCAATCACTGCATTTTTTATTTGTGTATTGGTTTGAATAATGCAATTTCCAACTACTGAATTTTCAACCGTACATCCATCTCCAATGCTCGCATACGGGCCAACCAAACTACGAATCAACTTCACATTTTTACCAACATATGATGGTTGGATAATCATTGAATCTTGGTTGCTAACTGTTTCATCAACCAATTTTTCTTTGTTGTCATGCATAAACTGCAGTATTCTACCGTTGGTATATACAGTCGAGTTTTTGTTTCCGCAATCCAACCATTCCGTAACTTTTCCAGGTTCAAATTTGTAACCTTTAGCCTTCATATTTTCCAAGGCATTGGTCAATTGATATTCGCCTTTATCACGTATATCATTATCTAACAAGTACTGCAATTCACTTCTCAAATACTCACCATCTTTGAAGTAATAAATACCAATAATAGCAAGGTCGCTCACAAATGTCTCTGGCTTTTCTACAAAATCAGTGATAACATTATTAGCATCAACTTTTACCACACCAAATGGTTTTGGATCATCCACTTTTTGTACCCAAATAATACCATCTTTACTTCTATCCAAAACAAAATCAGCTTTGAACAATGTGTCAGCAAAAACTACCAACACATTACCCGACAAACTCTCTTTAGCACACATAATAGCATGCGCTGTTCCAAGTGCTTCTTCTTGGTAATAGATGGTTCCTTTAGCTCCTAATTTTTCAGCAACAGATACCAATTGATTTTCAACTGTTTTACCAAAACTAGGTCCTATGATGTAAGCAATTTCTTCAATGCCTGCACCACAAACTTTCTCAAGGTCTTCAATTAGTTTTTGAACAATCGGCTTACCAGCTACTGGTACTAAAGGTTTTGGGGTAGTAAGGGTGTGAGGTCTCATGCGTTTACCCATACCCGCCATAGGTACTATTATTTTCATATTCTTATTTTTCGATTTTAAAATTCAAGTCAAATGTATTTATTAATTTCTATCAAATATTCACATTCCCACATTATGGTCTTATTTTCCTGTACTCCCATATCCCCCAGCACCTCTGTTAGTTTCACTTAGTGATTCAACCAAAGTAAATTCAGCCGTTGCATACTGACCAATAACCATTTGGGCAATACGCTCTCCATTTTTTATTTCAAAATCCTCAGTACCTAAGTTTATCAAAAGCACTTTTATCTCACCTCGGTAATCTGCATCCACTGTACCAGGGCTGTTTAATACCGTGATACCATGTTTAAGTGCCAATCCGCTGCGTGGTCGAATCTGTGCCTCGTATCCCACAGGAAGTTCAATAAATAAACCCGTTGGTATTAATTGCCTTTGCATGGGTTCGAGCAAAATAGTTTCTGATAAAAATGCTCGCAAATCCATACCAGCCGCATGTTCGGTTTCGTAAGCAGGTAGGGAATTGGGACTTTTGTTTATTATTTTTATGTTCACTTTAAAATAGTCTATGTGCGAAAAATTTTTCGCACGTACATTAAATGTTGAATTTATTTTTCTTCTCAATCATAAACACTACAGAAGCAAATAAAGCAAACAATAAAGTTTGAATACCTACCAAGGTCCATTGATTAGAAACAATACTAATTAAAAATTTGTGTAAAAAGAAAACGCCTAATGTAAAGGCAAGGTATGTTGCAAACTTTTTGAGATTATAGGGTATCGGATATTTCTTTTGCCCAAACCAATAGCTCACAGCTGTTATGCTAAAATAGGTTATAAAGGTAACCCATGCCGCACCGTGATATCCAAAGGAAGGTATCAATACCATATTGAGTGTAATGGTTAAAACAGCACCAAATAAGGAAATATAAGCACCATATTTGGTTTGATCGCTTAGTTTGTACCAAATGGATAAATTGTAATAAATACCTAAAAACATATTTCCTAACAACAAGATGGGAACAATACCTAAACCCTCATGAAACTTAGGACCAATAAAGCCCTTAAACTGATGTATAAAAAGTGTTACCAACAAGAAAATAAGCATACATGCAATGCTAAAATAATGCATTACACGAGCATAGGTTTTGTCTCTATCTGCATTTTTTGATTGGCTAAAAAAGAAGGGCTCTGCGGCATATCTGAAAGCCTGAATGAACAAATTCATCAAAACTGCAAAGCGTATGTTTGCACCAAAAATCCCCAAATCGTTCATCACGTTTTTGTTATTGGGCATTAAAAATTTAAACATAACTCGGCTAAAAGTTTCATTAATCATGCCTGCTAAACCCACCACTAATATTGGGAAAGCATATAAAAATAGCTCCTTCCAAAGTTTCGAATCGAGGCCATTTTTAGCTCCTGAAATCTCTTTCCATAACAATGGAACACAAATTAAGCTTCCAGCTAAATTGGCATAAAACACATATCCAATGCCGATGGCAGGGTTATATGTTTGAAGTAATAAATTATCTGGATAATGAATTTGCAGATAGGGACAAAGCATCAAAAAATACAAGTTTAAAATAATGGTTATACCAATATTGATGTTTTTGATAATAGCAAATTTAATGGGGCGTTTCAACTGCCTAAGCATAGCAAAAGGTATGGAAGCCAAGGCATCCAAAGCCAAAATACCTGCAAATAAAGTGATGTATTCTGTATGATTGGGATAATCTAAAAAATGTGCAATGGGAGAGGCAAAACCAGCTACCAACGCAAAGAAAATAGCAGAAGAAATTAATACAGAATTGAACGAAGTGCTAAAAACTTTGTTGGGGTCTTGTTTCTGACAAAAGCGAAAGAAAGCCGTTTCCATCCCATAAGTTAATACCACAGTAAAAAAAGCCACATAGGAGTACAACTCAGTTACAGCACCATATTCACTGGGATTGAAAATACGAGTGTGCAAAGGTACCAACAAATAATTGAGCAAACGCCCAACTATGGTGCTCATGCCGTATATGGCGGTTTCGGATGCTAGTTTTTTTAGTGATGCCAAATGAGTTACTTTTTTAAAACGAAAGTTTTAACGCTATCGTATTTTAGGTTCTTATTTGACAAATATAGAAATATTAGTCATTGTTGTAATTCAATTGAAAAGGTTGTAGTTGAATCGCAAGTCAATTAAAGTTAAACTTTTTCGTTCCTTTCAAATTTCTTCCAAACAAATGCAGAATTATATAAATTAGCTTCTTACTTTCGTTTTTTCAACTGATGAAATTTTATTTAAGATTTTCTATACTATTTATTCTATTAATGTGCTCTGTTCTATCTTTCGGACAAGCCAAAGATGAGCAATTGGCATCACAGTATTTTAGTAACAATGAGTTTGACAAAGCTGCTGATATGTATGAAAAGCTATTGAATAAAAACATGCAATCCATTTACTTTTATGACAACCTACTCTCTTGTTATTTCAATCTTAACAAAGCTGAAGAGGCAGAAAAATTAGTAAAAAAACAGATTCGAAAAAACGATAGAAACCCATACTATACAGTAGATTTGGGCTACGTCATGAAAAAATTTGGTAAAGCAGACAAAGCCAAACAGCAGTTTGATGACATTATCAAAAAACTAAAACTTGAGGGGGAACAAATAAACGAAACCGGTAATGCTTTTATCAAAAGGGGTGAAAAAGAATATGCCATTGAAACCTATTTGAAAGGCAGAAAAATGCAAGGAAGGAATTTGGCATATTCAACAGAACTAGGAAATCTGTATGGTGAGATTGGAAATGTGAAGGAAATGATTGAAGAGTATTTGAACAGTATGAGTATTGATGAAAAGTTGTTGGATGATATTCAGGGCTATTTTCAAAATTATATTCAAAAGCCTGCAGAATTTGATTTGCTTAAATCAGCCCTATTAAAACGCACAAAAACTCAAGCTGAAAATCCTATTTTTTATGAAATGCTCGTTTGGATGTATGTTCAGAAAAAAGACTTTGACAATGCATTGCTTCAAGCCAAATCATTAGACAAAAAATTCAAAGAAGAAGGCGCAAGACTAATAGAATTAGGTAATTTAGCCATATCAAATGAGTATTATGATGCGGCTGTAAATATTTTTAATCAAGTGGTGCTAATGGGGAAAGATAAAAACAATTATACCATGTCTAAAATGGGAATTCTTGAAGCACAAAGAAGAAAAATATTAAACAGCAATTACTCAGATGCAGACCTTAAAGTTGTTGAAACAAACTATAATGCCTTTTTAGATGAATTTGGTAAAAACCCATTTACACAAAATGCTCAGAGGGAATTGGCAAGACTTCAAGCCTACTATTTAAATGATATGCCCTCGGCAATGGCTAATTTTAGCGAACTTATTAATGCGCCTAGAAGTGAGAATAAGTTTAAGGCAGAGTGCAAATTGGAGCTTGGAGATTTGTATGTTTTGAAAGGTGAGGTGTGGGATGCCATGCTACTTTATGGACAAGTGGATAAGGAGTATATGGAGGAACCTATTGGACAGGAAGCCAAATTACGTAATGCTAGGTTAAGCTATTATATAGGAGAGTTTGAATGGGCCAAGGCCCAATTGGATGTACTGAAAACTGTTACCACACAGCTGATTGCCAACAATGCCCTCGAGCTGTCCTTACTTATTCAAGACAATACGGTTGATAGTGTTGAAGATGCCTTGAAGATGTTTTCAAGAGCCGATTTGAATTATTACCAAAACAAAACAGATGTTGCTTTACAAATACTTGATAGTATCAATCTGCTTTTTCCGAAACATGCGCTTACTGATGATATTTACTTCAAAAAAGCTCAGATTTTTGTGAAAAAGAAAAACTATTCAGAAGCTGAGAAATTCTATAATATTGTTGTAAATGAGCACGGTAGCGATATTTTAGGTGATAATGCACTCTTCAACCTAGCCGAACTTTACGAAAAGAAACTAAACAATAAGGATAAAGCAAAGCAACTTTATGAGCAATTTATAGAGAAATATCCTGGAAGTTTCTTTTTAACTGAAGCAAGAAAGAGGTATCGATTACTAAGAGGTGATGTGTTAGAATAAGGATTAAGCCTCTACCATTTGTAGTAAGCTTTCAAACAAAATTCTTCCGTCTGTATTATATATATCAGCATCTACAACCCTTTCAGGATGTGGCATCATACCAAATACATTTCTTCCTAAATTGCAAATACCAGCTATATTTTCAAGTGAGCCATTCGGATTTGCTTCATCTGAAATATTTCCATTTGCATCACAATATTTGAATAAAATCTGGTCATTAGTTTTAAGTGCAGCCAATGTAGATTCATCACAATAAAATCTTCCTTCACCATGTGCAATAGGTATTTGAAGTACCGATTGTGGCTTAATTTTATTAGTTATTTGCGAGTTGGCACTCTCACAAGTCAAATAAATATTTTTACAGTTGAATTTTTGGTGATCATTATGCAATAATACTCCTGGCAACAAACCGCTTTCACATAATATTTGAAAGCCATTACAAACCCCCCAAACTAAACCACCTTTGTTGGCAAAGTCGATAACACTTTGCATAATAGGCGAAAAACGAGCGATGGCACCACTGCGTAAATAGTCCCCATAGCTAAACCCTCCAGGCAGAAACACCAAGTCAACACCTTGTAAATCTGTGTCTTTATGCCACAATTCAACTACCTCCTGGCCAAACAGGTTTTGAAATGCCCAAACTGCATCTTTATCACAATTGGAGCCAGGAAAAATTAAAACGCCTACTTTCATGGGTACAAACTTAAATTTTTATTTCAAGTAAATATAAAAAGCTGCGGGTTTATTTGATTTATCTTTATTCAAATTTGGTTCTACAACACTTAATCTAACCTCGCTAAACATTATACTAGAACCAGGCTTACAGCCAAAAATATATGTTTGAATTTCCTTCGTTAGAATTGGGGTTTTCATGGTAAAAACCTTCAAATTTTGATTATTTTCATCTCTTACAAAAGCTGTATAAGATTGCACCAAATTTCGTTTTGATTCGTTGTATCCAGCATTTTTTGTTATCATAAAAAGGTGAGGTGTTCCTCTGGTAAAAAATGCTCTGCTTATTTCTAAAGTTTGAGTCAGATCAATTTTATCAAAGCCATTATCAAAGAAATAAACAAAGTTCTGCATATTGTCTTTACGAAGATATTGACTTTTGGCTTGGGTAAAAAATGTCAAACTTAGAATAATTAGGGCTATGGCTTTTTTCATGCTGTAAAAATATCAAATACCTTGCTTAAAATTTACCTAAAATCAACTTAAAGTAAAAAATTCAGTTTTTTCGGTGGTATGATTTCTAATAATTCCAGCGCTTACAAGGTTTACAAGCATTTTTTGTGTTCTCCATTTTGAAAAATTAAGTAGTTTGCAAATATCTTTTAAAGTTGCCTTTTCTGATTTTTCTAAAAATTTCAGCAAACTCTCCTCGTGTTTTGAGTATTGAATCATTGCACCTTGAGAATTAGTATTTCTCCTCAATACATCGACTACCACCTTACTAGCTAGTAGCGTTTTGTCTTTTACTCGAATATGAACCCACCATTTTCCATCTTCATCTTTGGCGTAATAGGGTTTCTCTTTTCCTTCAGCTATAATGCATTCAATAACTGGCTTGCCTCCTATCTCCCAATCTATTAATTCAATATTAATTTCCGGTTTACAATAAAAATGAGCTGCCAAATCAAGCATATATTTATCGTCTTCACTTCTTGTACCTGAAATGGTTTTGTTATCATTAACCCCTACTAATAAGCGACCACCCTTATGATTGGCAAAGGCTGCCATTGTTTTGGCAATTTTTGAGGCTGAAGAAATTGTCTTTTTAAAATCCAATGTGTCATTCTCGCCTTCCGCTATCAATTTATATATAGGGTGAATATTCATAACAAGCTCAAAAGTAAAATTAAGTTGCTTTGTTTTGATAATGTAAATAATTTAATATACAAGATTATGTCAACCTCAACAAAAACGATACTTTTGCAGCTTATAAAATTTTAATATAATATTAATAATGTTGAAAAAACAAAAAATATCAGTTGCAAAAGGTGATGGAATAGGCACTGAAATAATGGATGCTGTTTTACAAATATTTGATGCCGCTCAAGTACCTCTAGAGTATGAATTTATCGAAATGGGTAAAGACATATACTTACAGGGACATAGCTCAGGAATGACAGAAAAAGCAAAAGAAAGTGTTGAAACCAATGGTATTCTATTTAAAGGACCTATGGAAACACCTAAAGGAAAAGGTGTAAAAAGTATCAATGTTACAGCTCGAAAAACTTGGAGCACTTTTGCCAATCGCAGGCATTTCCGCTCACTAGTTGGAGTTGACACTGTTTTTTCAAAAGCAGGCATTCCAATTGACCTAACCATTGTTCGTGAAAATATTGAAGGTACTTATGGAGGAATTGAGCATATGCTTACCCAAGATGTGGCACTTTGCCGCAGATTCATTACTCGACCTGGAAGTATCCAAGTACACAAATTTGCTTTTGAAATGGCAAGGAAAGAAGGTTTTACAAAAGTTACTTGTGCTCACAAAGCCAATATCATGAAATTAACTGATGGATTATTCTTAGAAACCTTCTATGAAGTTGCAAAAGATTTTCCAGAGATTGAAGCCAATGACATCATTGTAGATGACTTAGCAATGAAATTGGTAGCAAAGCCACAACAATTTCAGGTAGTTGTGCTAACTAACTTACAAGGAGATATCATGAGTGACTTATGCGCGGGTTTGGTTGGTGGACTTGGTTTTGCTCCTTCAGCCAATATTGGTGAAAACATTTCCATTTTCGAAGCAGTTCACGGCACAGCTCCAGATATAACAGGTAAAAATATTGCCAACCCAACTGCACTATTATTAAGTAGTTTTATGTTGCTTCGTCATTTAGGGCTAATGGAATATGCCGCGCGAATTGAAAATTCACTTTTGTTCACGCTTGAAAATGGAGCCCATACAGGTGACTTTGGAAACAATGAAACCCCATCATTAAGTACCACAGAATTTGCTAAAGCTATCATTTCCAATCTAGGAAAAGAACCAGCAGAAGGTAAGGCCAGGGTTAGCAAACTCAAAGCTGAATTTCATTTGCCAAAACGACCAGAAAATCAAAAAATGATGGTAACACCAAGATCGAATTCGATTGAAAAAATTGTTGGTGTAGACGTATTTATAGAAAGTAACCAAAATGCTGATTCATTTGCCTCGCTTCTAAAAAAACAAGAAACTGATGATTTAAAATTGATCATGATATCTAATAGAGGAACTCAAGTTTGGCCTACAGGATCTGTATTCACAGAATGTGTTGATCAATATAGAGTAAGATTTGAATGTGTAAATAACTCTGAAACCACTTTAAGTAAAATGCTTGAATTGACAGAAGCTATTTCTAAAGACATTTTTATATGTTCGGTTGAAATTCTCAGAAGCTATAATGGTAAAAAGGGCTACTCATTAGCTCAAGGTCAATAAAAAAGGGGCTTAAGCCCCTTTTTTTAATAAATAATATAACTTCTACCAATCATCTTCATCCAATAATTTTGGATCTCTCATAGCTAGTTGAAACTTTTGAATAGTTTCCTTGATATCTTTATCAGCATAACGTAGTACCTTATCGTAAGCTTGAATATTAGTCGTGCTATTATTGTAATATTCGAAATAATTTCTTACAGGTTTTCCTCCAGATGCAGAAACTTCAGACTCGTGAACAAAATTGGTAATGGTGTATTTGTATCTTCCTTCTTTAACTAATATTGTCATTTTAAATTGGAATTTACCAATAGTTTTTTTATTGTATTTATTGATATAGGCGAAAGCAGGAATAGATCCGTTTACAACTAATTTTTGGTTACGCTTATCCATTTCGTATAGCTCTTTGCCCTTTCCCAAATTCTTTTCTGCAAATCTTTTAGCACGAGCATAAAGAGAATCACTTCCACTTTCTTCTTGCTCTACTATACCATTATAAGTAATTAAATTGGTAACAGAATCAAATGGCATAACAATTCGTTGATAAACTTTAACTGTTTCCTCTGAACCCTCAGCGGCTGCAGCAGTTGAAGAAGAGTCGCTTATTGTTTGGGTACTATCAGTATAATTGTAGTCGTAAACAGGTGAGTTAGGGTCTTGGTTCTGTGCAAACACACAAAAGCCCAACATGCTTAATACTAAAGTTAATATCGATTTTTTCATTTCCTCTTTTCTTTTTGTTAACGTGTGTTAAGAGTTTGTAAATATATGATTAGCAAAATATTTTTTGGAAATATTTTTTTGGAGCGCAAGCATACACAATTTTAAACAAATTGTTTGCCACAAATTTGATAATCAAATGAAAAACTGATTAATTTTTAGGACCATAGCCACTTTCTCTGAGTGCGTCCCAATATTCTTTGCCATAAGAAACGTATATTTCGTCACCTGGCTTAAGGTTTCTGCTAGCGACAATATATGGTTTACCTTTGATAATTTCATAACGGGCATTATTTCTTAGACCCTCAATTCTTACAAATCCTGCTGCATCATTGGCGTATCTAGCTAAAGAGTCTAGGTGATTTTGAGCATCAATACATTTTTTTTCAGAAACGTAAAAATAGTATGCACCAAAACCATCTTTCATCCCTTCATTTCGCTTCTGACATTCTTTCCAAGTAATCACATCCCCGGTGTATTCAATTACCTTCTCACCTCGTTTTATTAATTCTTCGGCAAATAGCCCTTTTCCAGCACCTGGTATTTTACTTTTTTTGATACTTAATTTCATCTGTTGCAAATGTGCTAAATTGTAACACAACTTAAAAATATTATTTTAATCAAAATTGCTTTGTTTGCAACACAATCAATAGGTCAATGAAAATAGTTAGTTATAATGTTAATGGAATTCGCTCAGCTATGAGCAAGGGGTTGGTAAATTTTATGCAGAAAGAAAATGCAGATGTGTATTGCTTTCAAGAAACCAAAGCCATGAAAGAACAAATAAATGATGCTTATATATTTGAAGTAGCAGGATACAAAAATCATTATTGGTTCTCAGCAGAAAAGAAAGGTTATAGTGGCGTTGCACTTTTTTGTAAAAATGAACCAGACCATATAGAATATGGATTTGGTAACGAAGACTATGACAAAGAAGGTAGAATTATTAGAGCGGATTATGGAGATACAAGTATCATAAGCGTTTACATTCCTTCAGGCTCGAGTGGTGATTTAAGACAATCTTACAAAATGGTTTGGCTTGATTTTTTTCATCAATACATTGATGATTTGAAAAGCAAAAGACCAAATTTGATAATTTGTGGAGATTACAATATTTGTCATCAAGCCATCGATATTCATGACCCAGTAAGCAATAAAAATAGCAGTGGGTTTTTACCTGAAGAACGTGAATGGATGAGTCGTTTTATTGAAAGTGGTTTTGAAGATTCATTTAGAGCCTATAATAAGGCCCCACATAACTATAGTTGGTGGAGCTATAGGGCTGGGGCAAGAGCAAGAAATAAAGGTTGGAGAATAGATTATTGCATGGTGGCTGACAAAATAAAAAACCGCATGAATGATGCAGGCATTATTCCTTCAGCAATGCACTCTGATCACTGTCCTGTTTGGGTAGATATGAAATAAAAAAGTGGAGTCTCTGCTCCACTTTTATGTATTTACTTTTTCATTAATTCCTCGATATGTTCAGCTTCTATTGGAATATGCTCCATTAAATCGATACAACCATTTTCGGTAATTAAAATTTCGTTTTCTATTCTTACACCAATACCTTCTTCTTTTATATAAATACCAGGCTCGCAACTGAAAGTCATCCCAGGCTTCATTGGCTCGTAGCGCATTCCCACATCATGCACATCTATACCTAAAAAATGACTTGTGCCATGCATAAAATATCTTTTATAGGCTGGCCATTTAGGGTCTTGTTTCTTAATATCATCCATAGTTAACAAACCTAAATCAACCAATTCCTTTTGCGTAATTTCACCAACTTGGGCTTGGTATTCCATAAGTAATACGCCAGGTTTTAATAGTTTCTTGGCCTCTCGCATAGTTCTTAAAACGGCATTGTACACTTGCTTTTGACGTGGCGTATAAACACCATTTACCGGAATGCTTCTTGTCATATCACTCGCATAATTTGCATAATCTGCTCCCGAATCCAATAGTAGGATATCACCATCTTTGCATTGTTTATTGTTATCTACGTAATGTAAAATACATGAGTTGGCACCACTAGCTACAATGGGCGAAAATGAATGGCCACTTGCACGATTAGAAAGATATTCATGAATTACTTCCGCTTCAATTTCATATTCCCATACACCTGGCTTAACAAACTTCAAAATACGAGCAAACATTTTTTCACTTATACCCACTGCTATTTTCATTAACTCTAATTCATAATTCGATTTAATAGAGCGCAACTTATGTAGTATTGGTGTTGCCCTTTCAAACTCATGCAAAGGGTATTTATCTCTCATCATTTGCGCAAAACGCAAATCCTTGTATGGAGTGCTTATGGTTGAACGATCATTTTCATTCAGACTTAAATAAATATTGGATGCATAATTAATTATTGGGCGCATTTTCACCTCAAATTCATCAGCCCAATAAATATTATTGATTCCACTCACTTCACGTGCTTGATCCATGCTAAGTTTATACCCGTTCCAAGTTACCATAGCATCATTGGTTCTCTTGATAAAAAGAGCTTCGCGAAACTCTTCAAGGACAGAATCAGGGTATATTACCAGAACAGAATCCTCTTGATCCACGCCACTTAAATAGAACAAGTCAGAGTTTTGTTTGAAATTATGATAGGCATCACCATTCATTGGATGCTCATCATTGCTATTAAATATGGCAATACTATTAGCTTTTAAATGCTTAATAAAATTGGCTCTGTTAAGTATAAACAGTTCCTTGTTGAGGGTATGATATTTTTTATACATAGTTCAAATGTAATTGTTGTTGCATAAATAAATAATGATAATTGATAAAAAACAAAAAGGGCAACCTAAACGGTTACCCTTTTCTATTCTAGGTTCAAATAATTAAGCCTATTTAATAGGAAAAACAACTTCAGTCAACCATTTAGCCGTATCCTTTTCAGTCATAGGGTCGGTAATAAACATTTCCATGGGAGCTCCATTTTCTTGTAATTTGTTTTTACCCATATATTCAAAAGCCGCCCCATACATAGGCTCAATTTTAGAATAATCACCATAGTATTTTACAACCAAAGCCTTTGATGCTGGCACCTCATGGAATTTAACTTTTGCATCTCCTTTGCCCAGTGATTTAACAGGCATTGCTATCTCCATATCGCAGCTTTCTTTGCTATAACTATAAGTCAAAGACAAAGGCGCACCTGCTTGTTCAATTTTTTCAGTTGCCAACACTTTGCCTATCATGCCAAAGCTATTTCCATAAAGCGAACTATTGATTTCACCCACATTTATTTTTGATCTTACCCCTGCAATAATCATTTTATCCATTTCTCGCATTTCGAAATCAAAACCAGCTATTTTATTTTCAGCACCCACATTTGATTCAACAATGTTTTTAATGTTATTCAATCCATCTTCAAAATGTTTTCCTACCATCGAATTCATAAATAAATTCATCCAACGCATAAATGGATTCATACCTGCATTGCCATCCATGGAATTGGTAACTTTAACACCTTGATCATTTTTTTCAAACTTCCATCCACCATAAGCTGCTTTTCCACCTTCCATAAAATACATTTCCATTTTCAAGCTTTCATTTGGAGTAGCTTCTACTATTTCACTTCTTCCATTACCAACACTGCTATGGTTACTTTTCCAACCATAGCTAGCACCAAGGCCTTCAGTTTTCTCGCCCCAAGTTACTTGCCAGTTGGGATCCATTTTGTGCCAAGGACTCCATTGACCCCAGTTTTTAAAATCCGCTACAAGTTTGTAAACAGATTCAGGTGAAGCTTTCATTTGCAAGCTTCTTTCAACATGAACTTTGGATGGCAAAAAGAAAGCCACTACGAGTAAGAATAGTATCAAAACAATAAGTCCAATACCGATTTTTTTAAGTGTTTTCATAATGTTTGTTTTTTTGAGTGTAGTTCAAAACTATTAAAAAAATAGCAATAAAAAAGCCCCGACAATGTCGAGGCTTTTTTGATTACAATATCTGGTAAAAAATTATTTTACTTTAGCTTGTAAACCTGAACCTGCTTTGAATTTCACAACTTTTTTTGCAGGGATGTTAATTTCTTTACCTGTTTGAGGGTTACGTCCTTTACGAGCAGCACGTTTAGTTACTGAGAAAGTACCGAATCCTACTAGGATTACTTTGTCACCTTTTTTCAAAGCTGTTTGAGTAGAAGCCATGAATGAATCTAAAGCAGCTGTAGCTTGAACTTTAGTTACACCAGCAGCTTTTGCCATGTTGTCGATTAAATCTGATTTGTTCATAATTAAAAATGTTTTATTGGTTTGTAATACTAAACGAATGTACTAATTGAATACGAAATGTCAAGTGTTTTCGGGGCTTAAAGGCAAAAAAAAATGAAAATAATTTTCACAGCTTATCAACAAAAGCAGCGTATTTGTTGGATTGACAGTCAAAACGCCTTGAAGAAAATCTATATAACAACCTGATTTACAATCTCTTTAAGTGTCTTTACGGGCAAGTTAATATGCACATTTGCCTTCAAATAAAAGGGCTCCCTAATCCTCAATAATTCTTCAATTTTTTCTTTCATTTTATCTCGCGACATCCCTAAAAACAGCGGTCTTTGTGTCTTGCTACCTTCAATTCTATCTAAAAGAAGTGCTGTTTTTGCCCTAAAATAAATGCTTTTCCCATTCGAATTTATCCAATTCATATTATCAAAAAAGCAGGGAGTACCGCCTCCACAGGCAACAATGGTGTTAGTATAATCTGCTGTGAGATGAAGGATTTTTTTTTCTATCGACCTAAAATAATCCTCTCCTTTTTTAATAAATATTTGTTCAATTGAAGAGCTTTCATGTTCTTCAATCATCAAATCTAAATCTACAAAATCATACTTAAGAGAATTAGCTAATCGCTTACCCCATGTGCTCTTGCCACTTCCTGGCATACCAAGTATATATATGTTTTCTTGCAATGAATGTATTTGCTATTATTTCATATACCTTAATACCACCTCATAACTTGGCAAATTATAAGCACTCCATTTTTTTACGATGGTGCTTTTCTTCATTAGTATCACACCTGGGTTTGAACGTATAATTGATTTCAATGGAACCTGATCCATTGAGTAATATGGAAAAGCAAATTGATGTTCATGACGGTATGCTTCTAATTGGTCTTTGCCACTTGAAGTTAATGCCCAAAACTTAAGGTTTGATTTGCTTGTCCAATCATTGGCAAGCTTTGCAATTTTGGCTTCTTCCCCAATTCTTCCTTCGTCAATTTTTTTCTGAACCAAAATCAATTTATAACCTTCATCATTCAATAATGAATCGGTATATTCAACACCACCTGCATCATATAATTTGAAATCGTGAATGGGTGGCTTACAACCCTCTCTCACCAATTTGTCTTTTCTGTCTTTAAAAATAAATGTTGTATCATCGGGTATATGGTTCATATCAAATTCATAATCTTGTCCTCCTTTTGTATAGATAAATACCATTACCATAGAATCAGTTGGTGAGCCAGGAGGACAAACCATTTTCTCTCTGATATCATTACCCACTTTATACGGTAAAAAATCTTTAACGGGCAAAAACATATAGGTATAAAAAGTGAAGAATGTTATAACACTAAATGAGGTGTAAATGGCAATACTGTTAATGCCTTTATTAAACAAAGGTTTGATGTGTTTAACCCCAATAAATATGAACAAGATAAGCACCAATAAAACCAAATCCTTATAAAATGATTCAATGGGTTTTAATTTGATTGCATCACCAAAACATCCACAATCTGTAACTTTTCCTGTAATGGCAGAATAGCCTGTTAATAGGGTAAAAAATATTATCATCAATAACAATAACCATGCATTCAATCGAGCAAATGCACCCAGTAATAATGCTACTCCACACATAATCTCGAAAATACAAATAAACATTGCCAGTGCTACTGCATAAGGAGCAAAAAATGGCATATGAAATACTTCAAAATATTCATCTAACTTATAACTGAAACCTAATGTATCATTGGCTTTGATAAGACCCGAAATGATAAATAAAATACCGACAAAAATGCGGCTGAACTGTGTTATTATTTTCATCATAATTTTTTATTCTTTCATTCTAATTAATGCAAAAACAGAATAGTTTACCATATCCATTAAGTTGGAGTCTATTCCTTCACTCATAATGGTTCTTCCATCGTTTTCAAGTATCTGTCTCATGCGGTGTATGCGCATCAAAAGCATATCTGTAAAAGTACTCACCTGCATATTACGCCAAACCTCGCCATAGTCATGGTTCTTTTCCATCATCAAATCTTTACAAGCTTTTATATATTTATCATACAAAGTAGATACCCTTTCCTCACTTAGTTCTATCTCAGTTTCGTTTTTCAATTCAATTTGTATCAATCCCATCACACAATAATTGATGATACCCATGTATTCTGGTTCAATGCCTTCATTCACTTTCATCATTCCTTTTTCCTCAATGGTGCGAATGCGGGTTGCTTTGATAAATATTTGATCCAATATGGATGATACACGCATGATACGCCATGATGTACCATAATCTTTATGTTTTTTTATAAAAACCTCTCGGCAAGTTTTTATAGCATTATCAAATTCAATAGATGTTTTATTCATAAGTTCGAAGCCAATTTTTACGAATGTATATAGTCAAACGTGCAATAGCTGTATTATTGCACAAAAATAAACCCTGTATTCAAATTGCAAGTAATTAGAACTAAAAATATTCTTAATTGTGGTGGAAGGCTTGTTAATACTGAAAAACCACTGGTAATGGGTATCCTAAATATTACCCAAGACAGCTTTTTTGATGGAGGCAAACACCTATCAATAGACTCGGCCTTGGCACAAACCGAGAAAATGCTCAGTGAAGGCGCTAGCTTTATTGATGTGGGCGCACAATCTACGAGACCTGGAGCAGATATGATAGGCGAAGAAGCCGAACTAAAAGCAGCTATACCCGCCATTGAAGCGATAGTAAAGCACTTTCCAGATGTGTTGATTTCCATTGATACCTTTAGTGCCAAGGTGGCGGATGAAGCCATACAAGCTGGTGCAGTTATCATAAATGATGTGTCAGCAGGAGATGATGATGTAGCCATGTTTGATATCGTTATAAAACACAAAGTGCCATACATCATGATGCATAAACAAGGCAATAGCAAAACCATGCAGCATAAGCCTAACTATAATGATGTGGTGCTAGACATTATTAATTACTTTATTCCTAAAGTGGAATACCTAAATGCAAATGGAGTGGCTGATATTATCATAGACCCTGGATTTGGGTTTGGCAAAACCATGGAACACAATTACGATTTACTTAACAGACTCGAAAGGTTTAAGATATTTGAATTACCTATATTAGTTGGAATGTCACGTAAGAAAATGATACAACACATTACCCAAACCGATGCCAATGGCGCACTAAACGGAACCACTGCCGCCAATACCATTGCCCTGATGAAAGGTGCTAATATACTTAGGGTGCATGATGTGAAAGAAGCGGTGGAAGCAGTGAATGTTTATTGGGGAATGGTGAATTAAAGATCTTAATATTAAAACAGAGGGTTAAAAACCAAAATAGACAAATGAAAAAATCTGAAATTATTAGGTTAGTAAAGATCTTGATGATCTCTACAACATCATTTTTTATTTTAACTTTATTACTGTTTTTATCCTTATACTTTTTACTTGTTGATACTATAGAGGGACTAGATTTAACATTTTCTGTCAGTTTCACAACAATGCTAATTATTGTTACAATAATTAGTTGTGCAATTGTGATTTATAAATTAAAATCTTACTCAAACAAGATGCAAATAAATGAAACTAGATTTTCGAAAGTTCCATATAAAATAAGCAATTGGTATATTATCGTTATTGCTAGCATTTGCATAGGTTTGACGTCAACAAATTACTTTTATATTTATAACTTAAAACAAAAGGAAAAGAAAGAAATTGAGCTGTTTAACAACTTCGCTAAATACCGCTCAAACTCAGATACCATTAGAATTGCGGATGTCAAAATTTTAATTGACTCCCTTAATTCTATTGACAAATAAGTTGAAATTTAAAGTTTACCCTCGGGTAAACGGCTTTGCGGGCTGCCATTCCCCTCCTTGGAGGGGTTAGGGGTGGGTATATTTTTAGCCAATTTCAACATTTTTTCATATTATCGCAAGTTAAGAAATGGAAATTTTAAGTTATAAATTTACGCTTATCAACTTGATAGATGTGCTGTTGGTGCTGGTGCTATCGTGGCAGCTTTTTAAGCGCCTAAAAGGTAGTTTAGCCTTTAACATCCTTATTGGTCTTATTACTATTTATATCTTTTGGTTGTTGGTAAAATACTTCGAAATGCCTTTGCTAGAGAAAATTTTGGGGCAATTTACCCAAGTGGGTATTATAGCTGTTCTCATTGTTTTTCAGCAAGAAATTAGAAAATTCCTACTCATCATTGGTCGCACCTCATTTTTGGCAGAAAATAAAAACTGGTGGAATATTTTTCCATGGAAATGGAAGATTGAAGAAAGTTTTTCAAACAATTACGAAGACATTGTGGATGCTTGCAAAGTGTTGGCTGAAACCAATTCAGGAGCCATCATCGTATTACCCAAAACGAGCGAGATGCGCATGATTGCTGCTACCGGTGAAATAATTGAGGGCGAAGTGACTAGACGTTTACTCATTGCTATTTTCAACAAAACCAGCCCTCTTCACGATGGAGCTGTGATTATAAGCAAAGGCAAAATTAAAGCTGCCAATTGTGTTCTTCCAGTAAGCGATAACCCGGATTTGTTAAATAAATATGGACTTAGACATTTATCAGCCATAGGTATAACGGAACAAACCGATGCGGTGGTGCTAGTGGTGAGCGAGGAGCGGGGAACTGTCTCGTTTGTAAAAGAAGGTAAGATAACCGAAAATCTAAGAACAGACCATTTGGTGGAACTGCTTAATGCTGAGTTTGCCAAAGAAATGTTAAACGTTTAGGAAAATACTTTTCAATCTATTTTGATTATTTAGTTGAAGGCTCAAATTCTAAAAACTTTCCCACAAAATTTTATTAATCAAACAAATTTTTGAAATTTGCCATCATGGAGATTAAAGGAAAAGCAATTCAAATGTTGCCATTGGTTACAGGACAAGGTAAAAATGGCGAATGGCGCAAGCAAGAGTTTATTATTGAAACGGGCGACCAATACCCTAAAAAAATATGTTTAAGTCTTTGGGGAGATAAAATTACCCAAAACCCATTTTCAATGGGTGAAGAAATTACAGTGTTTTTTGATGCTGAAAGTCGCGAATACAATGGCCGTTGGTTTACAGAACTTAGAGCATGGAAAGTGCAAACTGGACAAGCCGCAGCACCAGCGCGACCAGCAACTTCAGCACCAGCATCAAACCCTAATTTTGAACCTGCTACATTTACTGAAGAATCAGCTTCTGATGATTTGCCGTTTTAATGAGAATATCATGCATAGTAGCAGCAGATAAAAACAATGGCATTGGAAAAAACAACCAATTGCTTTGCCATTTGCCTGCCGACCTAAAATATTTTAAAAACCTTACGACTCATCATGCCATATTGATGGGTCGTAAAACTTTTGAAAGCATAGGAAAACCCCTTCCCAACAGAACAAACATTATCATCTCTCGAAGTGAGTTAAATATTGAAGGGACCTATTGTTTCAAGAGCATTGATGAGGGCATTTCTTTTGCCAAATCACAAAACGAAACAGAACTTTTTATCATAGGAGGAGATAGCATTTATCAGCAATCCATGGATATACTTGATACTGTTTACCTCACCCGCATGCACCATAGCTTTGAAGCTGATGCATTTTTTCCTGACTTACAAGAAGAGTATTGGCAATTAAATCAAGATGAGTTTCATGCCGCTGATGAGAAAAACAAATTTGATTTTTCTTTTCAAACTTATCATCGAAAATAAATTCAGTATTATCTCGTTTTTAGACTTTCAAAATTCTACTTTTGCGGCTCAAAAATTTCACACTTATGCAAGAAGCCCGCAATATTCAAAATGCCCTTATTTCTGTATTTTATAAAGATGGTTTAGAGCCTATCCTTGAACTACTTAGCAAAATGGGAGTTAATATTTACTCAACTGGAGGTACCCAAGATTTTATTGAAAAATTGGGTGTTAAAGTAAACCGAGTTGAAGATTTAACAAATTATCCAAGTATACTGGGTGGCAGGGTTAAAACACTTCATCCAAAAGTTTTTGGAGGTATTTTGGCTAGACGAAGCAATACCCAAGACCAAGCAGAAGTGAAGGAGTTTGAAATTCCATTTTTCGACCTTGTGATTGTTGACTTATATCCGTTTGAAGAGACCTTAAAATCAACAAATGAAGAATCAAAAATTATTGAAAAGATTGATATTGGTGGTGTATCACTAATTAGAGCCGCTGCCAAGAATTATAATGATGTTGCCATTGTTTGTGATAAAAATGATTATGTACAACTTCATAGCCTATTGAGCGCCCAAGAAGGCATTACCGATTTATCGCAAAGAAGGGCTTTTGCTACAAAGGCATTTGAAGTGACTTCAAAATATGATACACTAATTCATCATTATTTTTCAACTGAGAATTCAAATCAAAAAACAGAAGCCATTCAATTAGGAGAGGCTGTTACATTGAGATATGGTGAAAACCCACATCAACAAGGAGTTTTCCATGGCAACTTAAATGAATTGATAGAAAAATTGCATGGCAAAGAACTTTCATATAATAATTTGTTGGATATAGATGCTGCAGTTAATTTAATCGAAGACTTTACAGAGCCTACCGTTGCCATCATCAAACACAATAATCCTTGTGGTTTATCCTCTCGTGATACCATTTCAAATGCTTGGAAAGATGCTTTGGCGGGAGACCCTGTATCTGCTTTTGGTGGCGTTATTGTTTTAAACAAAACGGTGGATGAAGCCACTGCTTCAGAAATGGATAAAATATTTTTTGAAGTAGTAATTGCCCCTGATTATTCAGCTGAAGCATTAAATATTCTGCAAACAAAGAAGAACCGAATTATATTAAAATTAAAAGGGAAATTACCTAAAACTCAATTATTCCGTACGGTTCTTAACGGTATAATTAAACAAGATAAAGATTCTGTAATACTAATGGCAAGCGACCTAAAACAAGTAACTGATGTAGCTGCAACAGAAAAAGAAATCAACGACTTGTTATTTGCAGATATCATATGCAAACACGCGAAATCAAACACCATTGTGTTGGTTAAAAACAAGCAATTGGTGGGCATTGGATGCGGACAAACTAGTCGCGTAGATGCTTTGAAACAAGCTATTAGCAAAGCAAAAGGATTTGAGTTTGATTTGAATGGCACTGTAATGAGCAGCGATGCTTTCTTCCCATTTCCTGACTGTGTTGAAATAGCCAATAATGAAGGAATAAAGACAGTCATTCAACCAGGTGGTTCCATTAAAGACGATGCATCAATTACTTACTGCAATGCAAACAAAATGTCGATGTATTTTAGTGGAATCAGACATTTTAAACACTAAAAATAATTTGAGTATAAAACAAAAATGGCTTCTCGATGAGAAGCCATTTTTGTTATAATAATTTTCAGATATTAATTACCCATTTCGCTAACAAAATGTATTAGCATTAGGTGTAAATCATCTTTATTAAACTCGTCACCAAACTCACTCATGGCAGCATCAATCATGTTTTCAGGAGTGGTTCTAAAGAAATCCATTACATAACCAATGGTTTCTTCATCAGCCAAGTCGTTTAGGTATCTTTTCAAATTTAGCTTGGTACCAGAATACACGATGTTCTCAATCTCATTTAGTAATTCTTCTTTGCTCATGTTCTGACTGCGAGCTATATCATCTAAACCTATTTTTTTGTTGTGTTGTCGGGAGTTACCTCCCGACAATTGGTTAAATGTTACTTCATAT
>JBBALJ010000003.1:0-78246 GCA_040403075.1 Bacteroidia bacterium | reverse complement strand
TTTGATGGGTGGATTTGCCGCTGTGGCACCAGTTATTCTTAAGGCTCTAAGTCCAGCAAATAAAGAATTTGGATTCGTAGCAAAGTAATAAAATTTAATATAGATTAGGAACGCTCCTGTGCTAAAATAAGCATAGGAGTTTTCCTATTTAGGAGTACTAGCAAATGGCAATTCAAAACTTAGAGTCAAAAAATTTCGAAATAGAACAAAGTACTACCTTTGGTTTTGAGATTCAATATTTAGCAGACAATGGGATAACACCAATTAGTTTAGTTGGTGCTACCGCAAAAATGCAAGTCCGTGATACACAAGGCGGAACTAAAATTGCTTGTACCCTAACTTCGCCAACAGGCGGAATAACCATAGATGGTCCTACTGGGACTTTAACTATAAAGATGACTCCTACTCAAACAAATAAACTGTTTTATCCAAAATCAGCTTATGATATTATGATTATAGATTCCAATGGGAATAAAATCAAACTTCTTAAGGGATTTATGACATTGAGTAGATCGGTAACTGTATAATGGTTGAAAAAATAATAGTAAAAGAAACAAAAAATGTTGTAAAGGTTGCATCTCCTGGCCCACAAGGTCCAAGAGGTAAAACAATACTTAATGGAAATGGCGTCCCAGCAGAAAATTTAGGACTAGAAGGAGATTTCTATTATGACAAAGTTATTACTAAATTTTATGGTCCAAAACTTTCAGACCTTACTTGGGCTGGAGCAGAAAGCTACCTTTTAAGTACAAAAACACTTACTTATTCATGGTCAATTGGTCAAGTTGTAGACATGGGAACTTACCATAAATTAGAAATTACACACAACTTGGCATATAACCCAAACGTTACGGTAAAAAATAGCGCTGGAGATGTATTAGAAACAGGAATAGATTATAATAGTATTAACAAAATTACACTAATAATGGCACAACCATTTGGTGGGACAGCGTACCTGTCTTAAGGAGATATAGAAAATGGCAAGATTATTTGTAACTGATATCAATCTGAATAAGAATGAACTTCAGAACGCTAGAATTCAGGGGTTAAGTTCCGCTCCTTCAGCAGCAGTAACTGGACAAATTTATTTTAATACAACCGACAAGGTTATGTATTACTACAATGGGTTAACTTCACCCGATGGCCCATGGGTACCAATGTCTGGATCGACAGAAGTCATCCAAGACGTACTTGGTAACTACCTAGATGGCGGAGTCGCATTAACTAAGACTTATAACGATACTACTGGAGTAACAACTTTAGATTTAGATAACACTGCTGTAACAGCAGGTTCATACGGTTCATCAACAGCAATACCAACATTTACAGTAGATGCACAAGGTCGTTTAACTGCAGCAGGAACCGTGACTGTATCAACAGCTCTTTCAATTGCTGGAGACACTGGAACAGATACAGTTAGCTTATTAACAGACATATTAGCAATTTCTGGTGGAGAAGGAATTGATGTTGCGGTAACAAACAACACAATTACAGTATCTGCAGAAGATGCCACATCATCAAATAAGGGTGTAGCAAGCTTTGACGCAACAGACTTTACAGCTACAGCAGGAAACATAACATTAAATGCTGAACGTGTACAGGATATTGTAGGTTCTTTAGTACAAAGCGGAACTGGAATTACAGCAACATATGATGATGCTGGAAATACAGAATCAATTAGAATTACAAACACTGGTGTTACAGCTGGAACATATGGCTCTGCAACAAAAACATCAACAGTAACAGTAAATGCTCAAGGACAATTAACTTCTGCATCACACCAAGATATTTCAATTCCATCTACACAAGTAAACGACTTTACAGAAGCCGTCCAAGATGTAGTTGGTGGAATGGTCAATACAAATACAGAGTCAGGAATTGCAGTAACATACGATGATGCAAATGGAAAGCTTGACTTTGATACAAACGATTTTAGCATTACACTTACTGGAGACGTAACAGGCTCTGGTACAGTAACAAATTTAGGCAACGTAAGCTTTGCAGCAACTATTCAACCAAACTCTGTTGCGCTTGGCACAGATACAACTGGCGACTATGTAGCAACACTTGTTGGAACAACAAATCAAATTACAGTTTCTCCAAATAGTGGAGAATCTGCAGCAGTAACAGTTGGTTTGCCAAACGATGTAACAATTACTAACGACCTAACAGTTGGTGGAAACCTAACAGTTAACGGAACAGTAACTGCAGTCAATACAGAAACAACAACATTAAACGACAATATAATTGTTTTAAATAACAATGAAACTGGCACACCTTCTCAAAATGCAGGAATTGAAGTAGAGCGAGGAACATCTGCAAACGTTTCAATTCTATGGAATGAAACATCGGATGCTTGGACACTAACAAATGATGGCACAAATTATCATTCAATTACTAGAAAATATACTTCAGATATAACAACTTCAGCATTAGCCCCATTCACATTTGTGGCACAGCATAATTTAGGAACAAGAGACGTAACTGTGCAAGTTTTTGCAACATCTTCTCCATATAACCAAGTTGAATGTGATGTTGACTTAACTTCTACTTCACAAGTAACTTTAACTTTTGCAGCCCAGCCAGTAGCTGGAGCATATAGAGTAGTTATAGTAGGATAATCGATGTCAAAAAGATTTCTAACCCCAGTAGTACCGCCAGCACTTGGATCAGATCCTGCTGATGGTATTTCTGGAGCTATATATTTTAATACAGTTTTAAATAAATTAAAAGTATATAATGGAACATCTTGGGCACAAGTAGGAGGGTTTGATGTACTTCCTAATGATCCTATAAATTCAGAACAAGGGCAAGTTTATTATAATTATAATCAACAAACTTTTAGAGGATTTAATGGAGTTGTTTGGTATGATGTAGGCGGACCAAAAGCACTACTAGAGCATGATCATGCAATAGATGGACTGGTTAATTCAGTAGACTATGCAAACTATGTTAGCGAAGATAAAATTTTTGCCAATGCTGGCTCAACTTCTTCACCTTTCATGGATAATTATATTGATGGGGGTGGCGCATAATGGCAATTAGAATTCAATTACGCAGAGACACAGCAGCAAATTGGACTTCAGTAAATCCTGTTCTTGCTAACGGAGAAATGGGTATTGAGACAGATACCTTAAAAGTTAAAATAGGTAATGGATCTTCCACATGGTCAGCAAGACCGTACGTAAACGTACTTCCATCAGAACTTACAGAGCTGGCACAAGATGCAGTAAATTCAGCAATTGTTGCTGGAAACGGTGTTACTAAAGTTTATGATGACAATGCAAATACAATAACATTATCCGTTACAGATGCAGTTATTGCAGAAGCAGCTCAAGATGCTGTCAATGACGCATTTGTTGCAGGTGTTGCGCTTACAAAAACATATAATGATTCTTTAAATACTCTAACAGTAGATCTTGATAATACAGCAGTAATTGCTGGTGCATATGGCTCAACAACAAAAATTCCTACATTTACAGTAGATCAGCAAGGCCGCTTAACTGCAGCAGGCGAAGCCAATGTAGCAACAAATCTTTTAATAGCTGGAGATACTGGAACAGACACAGTTAATTTATTAACCGATACAGTAACCGTTACTGGCGGGACAGGAATTACTTCTGCAGTAACAAATAATACAGTTACACTAGATATTGATTCAACAGTTACAACTAATTCTGGAACACAAACTCTTACTAATAAAACTTTAACATCACCAGTTATTAATACTCCAACTGGTATTACAAAATCAGACGTAGGTCTTTCTAATGTTAATAATACAACAGATGCACTTAAACCAATTTCAACAGCAGCACAAGCAGCACTTGATTTAAAAGCGCCCTTAGCTTCACCAGCACTTACTGGAAACGCTACAGCAGTTAATTTAACAGTATCTGGTGATTTAACAGTTAATGGAACAACAACAAATATTAATTCAGCTAATTTAGTTGTAGAAGATAAAAATATTATCATTGGAGATACTGCAAGCCCAACAAATACAACTGCTAATGGTGGCGGTATTACATTAAAGGGCACAACTGATAAAACATTAAATTGGTCAGACACATCAAGCGCATGGTCATCATCAGAAAACTTTGATATTAATCCTAATAAGTCATACATGATTAATCAAACACCAGTTCTTACATCTGATTCTGTTTTAAATATTAATAAAACTAATTTGGGTAAAATAACAAGAAATCAATCTGCTAATTTTGTTGGAACACAAATTCTTAGAGATGGCGAGATCGGTTTTGAAATAGATACACTACAAATTAAAATTGGAGATGGAATAACTGCATGGTCTGTGCTTCCATATATAACAGTAACACCAGATGGACTTCAGAACAATCTTGGTGATTACATTCCGTTAGCAGATTTAGGACAAGCAAGCGGACCAGTACAATTTGATTCAACTGGTAATGCTTTAATTTTAAATAGTTTAATATTAAACTCTGATCATACTGGAGCACCAGTAGAAGGAACATATACTGGATTAACAGTTAAAAGAGGAACATCTTTAGATGCCTCAATTTTATGGAATGAAACATTAAATAAATGGGTATTTTCAGAAGATAATGGTAATTCTATACATCCAGTTGCTTCTACAAATTATATTTCTGAAGCTTTAACTGCACATTCAGATGATACTACAAATATTCATGGAATTACAAATACAGCTAATTTAGTTTATTCTACTGATTTATCATCAGCAATTAATACTTTAAATACAACAACACAACAATTTACAACAAATGAATTAAGTACACATAATTTAGATACTACAAACGTTCATGGAATTTCTGATACAAGTGTTTTAACAACACAATCTCATTTAAGCACTGCAGTAAATTCATTAACAAATTATGTAGATACTGAAATTATAGATTTACAAACAGCAGTAACTGGACAAATTACCACACATGAATCTGATACAACAAACGTTCATGGAATTACAAATACCGCGGAACTTGCTACAAAAGCATTTGCTGCAAGCCTTTTAACTGGTGCAAATAAATCAAATATAGTAATTACTGGTGATAAAAATGGTCTTACTATTACAGCAGAAAATGGAGTTGCAGATTCTACAACTGATAATCTTACAGAAGGATCAACAAATAAATATTTTACAGATGAAAGAGCTCAAGATGCCATAGGGCTGAATCTTGGAGCAGGACTTACTTATACAGATACAACTGGAGCAATTTCAGTTACAACAAATACATACGATGTATATGGAGCTGCTGCAGCCGCTCAAACAGCCGCTGACGGGCATTCAGACTATATTGTAGGCCAAGAAGTAATTTCAAGAAATCAAGCAATTGCAACATCCGTATCTACACATAATTCATCTACTACTAGCGTACACGGAATTGCTGACACCTCAGCTCTTGCGTTAACAGCAACAGTTAATTCTGCATTAGCTCTTAAATCTAATTTAGCAGGACCTACTTTTACAGGAACAGTTGTTCTTCCAGCTACTACTTCAATTGGTACTGTTTCAGCAACTGAAATTGGATATGTCGATGGTGTAACTTCTGCTATTCAAACACAGATTGATTCAAAATCTCCAATTAATAATCCAACCTTTACTGGTACAGTAGGCGGAATTACAAAAGCAATGGTTGGACTTGGAAACGTTGAAAATACAACAGATTTAAATAAAGTAATATCAACGGCAACCCAAGATGCACTTAACTTAAAGGCACCATTTGCTTCTCCTACTTTTACTGGTACAGTATCTGGTATTAATAAGACTATGGTTGGCCTATCAAATGTAGATAATACAACAGATGCACTTAAGCCAATATCTACTGCTACACAAACAGCATTAAATTTAAAAGCAAATCTTTCTGGACCAACATTTACTGGAACAGTAACAATTCCATCTGGAGCAGTTATTTCTGGATATTTAACAACTTCAATAGCTTCATCTACATATGCACCTATATCAAACCCTACATTGACTGGAACTCCATTAGCGCCAACAGCATCCGTTGGAACTAATACAACACAAATTGCAACAACAGCCTATGTTCGTGGAGAAGTCACAGCACTTATTAACTCATCACCAGCTGCACTAGATACATTAAATGAATTAGCAACAGCCTTAGGGAACGATGCTAATTTTTCAACAACGATAACAACAGAACTTGGATTAAAGGCCCCACTTGCTTCACCAACATTTACTGGCACAGTAACTCTTCCAACAGGAACAGTAACTTCAACAATGATTGCAAATGACACAATCGTAGATGAAGACATTAACGCATCAGCCGCAATCGCACAATCAAAGATTTCAGGGTTGGCTACTTCCCTGGGACTAAAGGCAAATCTTGCCTCCCCAACATTTACTGGAACGGTTACAGTACCAGCTCCAATAAATCCAACAGATGCAGTAACAAAAGCATATGTTGATGCAGGGGCACAAGACATTGTTCCTTTAGACAATTTAACTAGCCAATTTAATGGAGCCGAATCTCGGTTCCTGCCTAAATTCAATAATCAAACAGTAAATATAACAAACCCACTTCGACTTTTGATATCCATTAATGGTATAATTCAAATACTAGGAAATCAGGATAATCACATGTTATCCCCGATTGCTCAGGATGGGTTTTTTGTAGATGCCGATGGATATTTGAACTTTGGCGAACCAGTACCAATAGGATCTACATTTGACGGCAGGGTTATGCCAGGACCAACTTATAACTCTGTTTCAAAATCAAAGTATCCATTTAGACCAATAGACATATTATTAGGAGCGTAAGCACATGGCAAGAAAAGTAATTCTGGAGACACACTATACATTTACTCCAACAGCAAAAACATTAGTAATTCCAAAGGCAATCCCAAGAGAAAGATTGCTTCTTATTACCAACACAACACAAAATCAGGTTATCTATAACTTCTCAGACCCAAGCTTAAATGCTACAAGTTATCAGTCAGTTGAAGCAAATGGCGTGGAGACAACTACTATTGTATTTAACTACAATACCGCCTCAATGCTTTCAACAGATAAAATTTCTATAACAATTGATGATTATGAGGAAACATTTACTCCTACAGAATCAATGATGGATCCAACCAATAAACTTAGAGTGACTCAACCACAAGCACTTATCGATACTGATTTTGAATATGGTACTCAGACTTCTAAATGGGAAAATCTAGCTCTTTATAATAACAAGCCATTTGCGTATCCTTCACCAACACCGATTGCAAATCTTGGTTCTATTACTTTCCCAACATCTTCTTATACAGTAACAATAGCATTAACTTCTGGAGTTGGTCCAGCAAATGGAACTCCAATTACAGTTCAAGATACTTATATCTCAGCAGCAAATGGAAACTTTGTTGTAGAAACTGGCGGAGGAACATCATCATTTACATACTCTGCATCAGCTAAGAACTCAAGCGCAAACATTACAAACATCTTAGACCCAAATAAGACATCTATATATACAGCAACACCATTTACTGGTGCTAGAATTGGATTTATTCCAACAACTTCATATTCTTCAAATAGAATTGATGTTACAACAACAGTAGACCACGGATTAGCCCTTGGTAATGAAATTGTTATTAAGGGAATAACAGCAACTACAAATGCTCCAAATGGAAACTTTGTTGTAGCCCAGATTATTTCTCCTACAAGATTTGCATACTTTGCAAATTTAATTCCAACAGGTACTTTAAGCGGACCAGTTGAAGTTTATGTTAGACCACAAGGATCATTCCTGCACCGTCCAGCAGACGGAGGAGTTATTTTTGGAACAGCTGCTGGCTCTAACTACGGAGAAGCATATCGACAAACACGTCGTTATTTCCGTTACCAATCAGGTAAAGGCATACAAATGTCTTCAGGTACTATTTTAAAACCTTATGCTGGTATTGACTCAATTACATCTTCTGGAACAACAGTAACTGTTGCTACAAAAGAAAAGCATTGTATCCAGCCAGGAACAACCGTTAAAATTGGCGGTTGCGATCAATCAGCATACAATGGAACATTTGTTATCAATAATATATTAGGATACAATAAATTTTCATACACAGCATTAACAACCCCATCAAGCACACTTGCAACTGGTAACCCATTTGTATCAATTGAAATTTGGTATGGAGCACAAAATAGACTGGGTATGTTTGATAATCAAAACGGTATATTTTTTGAATATGACGGAACAACTTTATATGCGGTTCGCAGAAACTCAACAACACAATTATCTGGTAGAGTAAACGTAACAAATGGTTCAGATACTATAACTCAATCAGCTGCAGAATTCCCAACTTTCTTTAATAAGCAATTAATTCCAGGAGACTCAATTGTAGTTAGAGGTCAATCTTATAAGGTTTCTAATGTTATAAGCGACACAACACTTAAGATTTCTCCAGCTTATAGAGGAGCAACAGCTTCACTTTGTATTTATTCAAAAACAATAGATACAAAGATTCCTCAATCATCTTTTAATATGGATAAAGCAGACGGAACAGGACCATCGCAATATACAATGGACCTTTCAAAGATGCAGATGTTCTATATTGACTACACATGGTATGGAGCAGGATTTCTTCGTTGGGGTGTAAGAGGCCCAAAAGGTAATATTATTTATTTACACAAAATGCAAAATAATAACGTAAATACAGAGGCATACATGCGCTCAGGTAACTTACCTGCTCGTTATTCAGCAACTACAAATCCTCCATTTACAAGTGCAACAGATACAATTTTAACAACCTCAACATCTATACCAGTTTTAAGCACAGCAGGATTCCCAACAAGCGGAACACTCTGTATTAAAAACACTGCCCAATATGAGTTTGTAAATTATTCAGGCAAAACAGCAACAACATTTACTGGATTAACACGAGCAAAGGCTGGATATAGTGGCGCATCAGTTACTATGGGAGCTGGACAAAATGTTGGAACAATTGCTGATGGACAAGTTTCAGCTTTACTTCAAGTTGGAATGAGAGCAATTAGCGCAGAGCTTCCAGACGAAGCATTTGTTTCATCTATAAATGCACAAACTGGCGTACTTGTTTTAAGTCAGCCTACAGTTACAGCAAACCCAACAGTCAGTTTCCCAGCTATGGGAGCAGATGTTCCTCTTCAATTTACATATGACGCATTCTCACCAATTGGTGTAGAACTTGCATTCCCATCATTTGCACCAACAATTTCACACTGGGGAACATCTGTTATTATGGATGGAAGATATGATGAAGATAAGTCACTTATCTTTACATACGGTCAAAAATCATCAACAGCACTTGCTCCAGCAAATAGCACAACAACAACAGTTACAGGAACATCTGGACAATTTACAATTGTAATAGGATCTAATACAAACCTAGTAACTGGTATGTCAGTATCTGGAACTGGAATTGGAACTGGAGCTACAATTACAATAATTAACGGAACAACTGTTACTCTTAGCGTTGCTAACTCAGGAACAGTATCTGGAAATGGAACATTCTTTGGAGCCTCAACAAAGGCACTTCTGTCAATTCGTGTAGCGCCTTCGGCAGATAACGGTGTATCATCAGTATTTGGTGCTCGTGAAGTAATTAATAGAATGCAGCTAAATTTAACAGCGCTAGATGTTCTATCAACAGCAAGCACTGGAACTCCAACAGTTCTTATTACAGCAACACTTAACGGTATAACTTCAACTGCTACATCATGGACAAATGCAGTTGGTAACGTATCTGGAGTAGTTAATTCAAGTCTTGCACAGATTGCAGATTATGCTGGATTAAATGTTTCAGTAAATGGTGGTGAAGTAACTGGTGGATTCTTTTCACAGGGAACTAACTCAGTTGATCTAAGATCACTCCGTGATCTCGGTAACTCAATCCTTGGTGGTGGAGGTACAACTACAATAGCTGGAATTTATCCAGACGGACCAGATGTACTTACAATTTCAGTAACCAATCTTGGTGCAACATCAGCAAACGTTTATTCACGACTATCTTGGACAGAAGCTTCAGCATAATAGAAATAAAGGGGACACAAAATGTCTATACAAAAAGTTAAAATACCTTATAATGCTGAACTAGCCGTTAAAACTTTATCTGTTTCAGATGAAGTTGGCTTTAACGGACAAGTAACATTAGGTGGAGATGTAAAGCTTACTGGGTCACTAGATACTTCTAGAGGCTCAGTAAGCTTCATAGATGGAATTCAGTCAAAACAAGGCGTTCCATCATTAACAAAAATTAATAAAAAATATCTTAACTATACTCTTTCTGATGGTGATGAAAGAGATACAATGATTGAGATGCACTTGCTTACAGAAAATACATTAACAATTCCGCAAGATTCAGATCAATTAACATTTCCAATTGGAACCACAATTGATATTTTACAAGCTGGGAGTGGTCAAACCACTATTGTGCCAGCAAATAATGTTATAATTAATTTTACACCTGGTTTAAAAATTAGATCACAGTGGTCTATTGCAACTATTATGAAACGTGATTCAAATACTTGGTTAGTATTTGGAGATTTGACTACGTAGGAGAATTAGATGGGTAAAAAAACTGGTAGAAGATCAGCAGCAGCTGGAGATTATGAAAAACCATTAGCTCCGCTGAACCTTGTAGCAACAGATGTTGGGACAAATAGACTATTTAATAATGGTGCCGCTTCAGTTGAATTTACAGTAAACCCAGTTGGAACAACACCAACAAGTTTTATTGTTACTTCAAGCCCAGGAAATTTTTCTAATACTGGTACATCTTTTCCAATTGTAGTTCAAGGCCTTCAAAGTAATGTTTCTTATACCTTTACAGCAGTATCTATTAATTCTAATGGAACATCTAATGTATCTTTACCTTCAGAATCAAAATTAATTACAACAGTTCCAGGGGTTCCAAGAACACCAAGTGCTTCTTCAACAGTAGCAGACCAAGATGTTGTTACATGGACTGATCCTGCAAATGACGGTGGAAAAGCAATTACAAGCTATACTATAACTTCTAGCGATCCTACAGCTCAATTACCAGCAAATGATGGCACACCAGGGCCAGTATATTTAAATGTAACATCACCATATACAATATCAGAATCAGGTGGAACTTCTCAGTCTTATGGGATAGTTGCAATTAATGCTAATGGAACCTCAGTAGCAGCATCAACAGCTACAGTTACAACATTCTTTAGTCCGCCTAGATTCTTCGGTCCACCAGCGTTCTTTAGTCCACCCGCGTTCTTTGCACCTCCACAGTTCTTTAGTCCACCACAGTTCTTTAGTCCACCATCATTCTTCAGCCCACCAGCATTCTTCAGCCCACCAGCATTCTTCAGCCCACCAGCATTCTTCAGCCCACCAGCATTCTTCAACCCACCCGCGTTCTTTGGTCCTCCGTTCTTTTTTGGTCCACCAGTTTTTTTCGGTCCACCAGCATTCTTCAGCCCACCAGGGTTCTTCAGCCCACCAGCATTCTTCAGCCCACCAGCATTCTTTGGCCCACCATTTTTCTTTGGACCTCCAGGGTTCTTCGGTCCACCAGCGTTCTTTAGTCCACCAACATTCTTTGGCCCACCAGGTTTCTTTGGCCCACCAGGTTTCTTTGGCCCACCCTCATTCTTTGGACCACCATTTTTCTTTGGCCCACCATCATTCTTTGGCCCACCATCATTCTTCAGCCCACCTAGATTCTTTAGTCCACCTAGATTCTTTAGTCCACCAGCATTTTGTGTTTCTGGATTTACAGAATTATTAACTGCGGACGGATGGAAACTAGCTTCTGATATAAACAATACAGACAAACTTATTACTAAAATGTATGAAACTATACCTTTAGAATATAATGAGGAAATTTATAGTTGGTCTGTAGACCAAATTGGTAAGCAACAAACTCAAGAATCTGTAATTACAGATATAACTGTTAAAAATGCTACGCAATCAATTCAGTTAAATAAACAAGAGTTTGCAAGATTTGGTTTAAATGAAGACTTTATTGTGTTTAGAAAAAATAAATATATATTCTCTCAAGGCAAAGATCTTAAGATAAATGACGCTGCACTTGCAGAAGACAGTTCATATCCAATGGAAATTACAGATATTGATATTATAGATGAACCAGTTAAACTATATACATTTACTGTAGAGCCTTACGGTTTGCTTGTAACAAGGTCTATTCTAGTAGACCATAGACAATAATTGACATCCGTTAATAAAAATGTTACACTTTCTTAAAAGGGGATATTTTGTCTAATCAGTTTACATTTTCTTCAGCTCAAATGTTATTTCCAGGTATATGGAAATATACAGATGTGTTTAAAAAAGACTTTAATGTAATTAAGGCAATTGAAAATGAAGTGGCAAACAATACATGCCTATGGGAAAAATCTAAAGTTGGACTGGCTGAAACAGATACAGATTATAGGGACTGTTTTGATTTTAAATTAAGCAATTTAGGAAAAGAACATGAGATATATCAATACATATATCAATCTCAAAAACCAGCAGTAGATCATTATTGCAATATGCACAATGTTAAAATGGATTTTTGGGAATGGACTAATGTTATAAAATATCAAAAAGGTCAATATTTTGATGAGCATTCTGATCATGGTTGGTCTTATGTTTCCACTGTTTCATTGGTTGGATATCCAAATGACAACTATGAAGGCGGCGAACTTTATTTTCCTAAATTAAATGTTAATATTAAACCAGAGGCTGGAGACCTATATATATTCCCATCAACATATTTATTTTCTCATGTTGCAATGCCAGTAAGATCTGGAGATAAGTACTCATTTGTTACAATGTTAGATTATAATGATGATACTCATACAGAAGAGTATGAAGATTATATAGATAGAAAGTATGGTAAAAAATAATGTTTTCTCCAAATGCAGAATATTTACATTATGGAATTGTAGTTTATAGAGACGTATTTACAAAAGAAATGGACCTTGTAAATAGGCTAGAAAAGTCTTTAGATAATAGTGACTCTAAATATAAATGGAACCAATCACAAACTGGATATGCTCATACAGACTTAAAGTATAGAGATGCACACGACTTTAAAATTAAAAGGAACTTAGATAACAGCTTAATGTTAGCCATGGATTACGTGCAAGAAAATGAAAAAACAGATGTAGAAAAAGAATTAGAAAAAATTTGGGAAGATTCATATACTGCACAATTAAAGCCAGTAGAGGAATATAGAAATGCTTTCGGCCTAGCTCCATTAAATTATTGGGAGTCATTTAATTTTGTAAAATATGGTCCAAATCAACATTTCCAAGTTCATTCAGACCATGGATATTCATATATTTGTGTTCTTTCTTCAGTTGGTTATATTAATGATGATTATGAGGGCGGAGAATTATTTTTTGATAAGTTTAATTTAAAAATTAAACCAAAGGCAGGAGACCTTTATTTATTCCCATCTTCTTATATCTATTCTCATTCTGCAATGCCAGTAACAAGCGGAACCAAGTATTCAATTGTAACAATGTTGGACTATCTAGAAGCGCCACATACTCCAGACTATAGAGAAATTGAAAAGAGATATACAGAAGGCTATGCATAAAATACATGTCTACAGGTCATTTGATACCAATAGCATCCTAGAGCCCCTAGGAGCCAAACGTGATTGGATGGAAGAAACATATAATAGGCATGCCTATACTTGTTTTCCAGTAACGCTTACCAATTCAATGGGGTGGAGTATTTCTTTCCCAGAAGAAATTGTTTTTATTTGGGATGGACAATCTGATTCTTCCTCAAAACACGTTAAAATTTTAAAGGGCAAAAAATATTGTTACACTGAAAGAGCAAATGGCACAATAAGCTTTAAAACTGGACTTACTTTTAGAACAGAAAAAAATATAAGTTTATTGGGTATGCCAGCGCCAAATCATTTTATTGATGGCGCACAACCATTCACAACAGCAATTAGTACATCTTTTTATAATGCTGAGTTTCCAGTGGCATGGAAAATAACAAAACCATATACAGCAATTACAATTCCAGCTGGATATCCAGTAATATCAGTAATTCCGATTTCATTATCAGATTTACAAAATTCAGAAATGGTAGTAAGGCCAATAAAAAATATGCCTAGGTCCGAGTTTGCTGATCAATATAATGAAACGGATCACATTAAATTTGTTTCTCAATTAGCGGTAGAAAATAAATGGACTAATTTTTATAGAGATGCTGTAGATTATTTAGGTAATAAATTAGGCGAACATGAAGTTAAGAATTTAAAATTAAAGGTTATTGAGGAAAATAATAATGCCAAAAATTAAGTTTGGTTCTGCTAGACCATATAATAATAAAGAAGAATATAAAGAGTTTATACCTGTACCAATAAAGAAGTTTATGCCAGAATGGTGGAATAAGGCAACTAAATACTGGTTAGGTGATGATGGAGAGTATATACCAGCTCAATACCCACACCAAGAGCCAGAGGAGAGATCTCTTGGCTTCAAGTCCTGCCCAGCACTACTAGATGTATTTAGTACTGGATACACATTAAGAACTCCAACAGATATGATGTTTGTTCAATATAATGGAGAACCTTATCTTAAAATAGATGACGAATTTAAAGATTTTTGTGATGCAAGGCATGCTATGCCACAATTTGTAAATCCACATGGATATCACGCTAAACATTTTCATTGGTGGCCAAACTGGGGTATAGAATTGCCAAAGGGGTATAGTGCATTGGTTACAAGTCCTTTAAATAGATTTGATTTACCTTTTTTGACTGTGGCTGGTATAATAGACAGTGATAAGTATACTATGCCAGGACTTACTCCATTTTTCTTAAAAGAAGGATTTTCTGGCCTAATACCTAAAGGCACACCATATGCACAAATAATTCCAATAAAAAGGGAAGACTGGACATCAGAACATATTTATTATACTAATCAAGAAATGTATGATAGGCACATAGAAACAACAGATGTATATAGAGTTCCATATGGCGGAGTCTATAAGAAAAAAACGTGGGAAAAAAAGAATTATGAATAGGAGCAACAATGGCATTTGAAAGCACAATCAGTGATGACAATATTCAAAATTATGATGCTTTAGAGCATGGTAGAGATGTAAGAACAGCAAGACAATCAATCACCCCCTCAGGGTATTTTGGCGAAGGTCCAGAAATGATTGGTGAAATAGAAAACTTTTTAACCGAAGAAGAATGTGATTTCCTGGAAGACTTTGCAAGAAATAATAGAATTTGGGACGTAACAGAATCTCATTTTAATGAAAATGGAACTATTATTTATGACCACAGGCCATGGGAAAACAGAGTAGCGACACTAGACACTTTAACTAAAGCTGATCCAAAAGTTGTAGAAATGCTTAGGGCAATTATTGGCAGACTTAAGCCAGAAATTGAAAAGTTTTTTAATGTTGTTGATGCAGAACCAACTAATCCAGCAATTGTTAGATGGCCAGTAGGAACATTTCAGTTTCCTCATGCAGACAAAGAGCTCCATGAAGGGCCAGATGCTGGCACAGAAAATGATTTTCCATGGTATGACTTGGGCACAATCTTTTATTTAAATGAAGATTATGAAGGTGGAGAATTACATTTCCCAAGACAAAAGATTGCATTTAAACCAAAGAGAAGAGCAGTTTATTTTTTCCCAGGAGATAAAAATTATATCCATGGAGTAGATAAAGTTATATCAGGAACAAGATACACATCCCCTTGGTTCTGGACAATTAGAAAGTTGAAAGAAAATGACAACGCTTAGTCAAGAAGTTTTAGATAAATATCCAACCATCAAAGAATGGAAAGATGATGTATTTACAATAGAAAACTTTATTACCGAGCAAGAAGCTGAAGCAATGATTAAGTATTTAGAATCATTAGTTGATTCTGGCAGATTAAAATGGAATCAAATTTCATTTTATGACTCCTTTGCAATGGGGTTTTGGGATTCAGATCCATCCCTTCCAGAATTTGGACTACCAGAAGATTATTTTAATAGATTAAAATTTAGATTTAAGAAAGCTGGCGAAGATATTTTTGGGCATAGGTTTGCAGAAATTAGTTACCATGCTCAAAAATGGATCGAAGGCGCATTTGCAGATTTTCATTCAGATAATTCTAAGGATGGCAAACCAACTGCGTTTGAAAGAAGTCGATACGCTGGGTTTCTTTATTTAAATGATGATTTTGATGGTGGCATATTAAATTTCCAACATTATAATATTGCAATAAAACCTAAAGTAGGTTTAATAGCAATATTTAAAGGCGGTCATGGTAATGAGCATGAGGTAACTCAAGTTAAGAATGTCAAAAGAGAAAGATACACAATAGGTTCTTTTTGGGATGATGCTAGAATAGAATATACTGACGAACAAAGACAACGTTGGGCAGATGAATTAGCTCAAACTAGAAAAGAACAAGATGTTCAATATGATAAATGGGCTGAAGATAAATCAGTAGGAAATGCCCCCATTTATAAAGGAAAGGGTGAAGAATGATTATAGACGTAGCAAATTTAACAGATGAGGTGACAGTCCTTGCAGAAAAAATATATATATTTAAATCTGGAATAGAAAATACTAAGAATTTTATTAATGAATTAAATTCAATAGACCATAATTATTTAGTAGATCAAGATTCTAGTGTTACTGGAGAAATTGAGTATCCAATTAGTCCATGGATTGATTGGGCGGCTAATGATGATAATACTGTTTTATATGGTAAGCAAAAAACTGGAAGATTTAACTTTGATTATAATTTAAGATCATTATCTAAAGGCCATAAGCAAGGAATAGCGTTGTGTGAACAAGTTAAGGCATGTGCTTCATCTTTAGCAAAAGAGTATTTTAAGCAATTGCATATTACAGATATTCCACACCTACCAAATGTTTTTGATATTAAAATTTATCAGGTAGGTGCTTTAATGGGTAGACACTTTGATTTGCATCCATTTGAAGGAAATACAACAATTCTATCAGCCGTCATGTATTTAAATGATGACTATACTGGCGGAGAGCTATATTTTGACAAACAAGATATCAAGATCAAGCCATCAGCTGGATGTGTAATATTTTTCCCTTCAACTGAAGATTTTACACATGCTTCATTAGAGATTATAAGCGGGCAAAAAGAATGTATACCCTTATTCTTTTATGAAAATCCAGAGGACTAAAATATATAATGTCCTATTACCTGAATGTAATTAAAGATTCTCCAATAGGATTTTGGAAGCTTGACGAAATTTCTGGTACCGTTGCATCTGACTCTTCTGGATGTGGAAACAATGGTACATATGCTGGATCTCCAATACGAAATATTCTTCCTTTAATTCCAGGCGGGGGATGTGGAACAAAGATAAATAGTACATCTACTATAACATTTCCAATAACAAACAATTACTATGCAGCAACTACAACTCCTGGTATGGCAACAAAATATTCTTCAGACAATGATTTTACTATAGAAGCCTGGGTTTATATAGACATATCAAATAATGCTACACCAAATAGGTTATTTGCAGACACTAATAGTGGCACTGGATTATATTGGGAAAATGGAGATATTGTATTTAGAGCAGAGTTTAATGAAGTAAGACATGCCGTAACTTATTCAAAAAAAGTATTGCACGTTGTTGGCGTCTATTCTCCAAAATCAATTTTTTTATATGTTGACGGGGTCTTAGTAGCATCAACCGAATTAAATTCTTTTAAATTTACTAACACAAATGTATCGTTTATTATTGGACCAACACAATCATCATTAGATACATTTACAATAGATTCTCCAGCCATATATAGATATGCACTAAAAGAAGAAAATATAAAAAGTCATTATTTACAAGGAAATATTTCTTCATCACCAATACAGGTTGTTTTTCCAGACCAAGGAGTTTTGTTTTCTGGAACCGACGCACAGATCAAAACTCAATTTCAATACTCTTATCCAATAAACAAGCAATGGCAAGATTTTGTAGATGATAATACTTACTATGATAGAACAAAAGGGTGTATATCTTTTTATCCATCTACAGGAGCAAAGACATTTATTATTGAAGATTCTTTTTTGTTGCCATCACAAATTGGTCTTATAACATCAAAAGTTGAGTGGAGAAATGATTTAAGAATATCTGTTGAGTCTAGCATAGACGGAGTAAATTATTTGCCATGTGTTAACGGAAGGCCTCTTCCACAATATTCTAAATTGTCTTTTAGTACGGCTAACCAAGTATATTTTAGAATTACAATGTATACTTCAGATTCTTCTAAGCATTTCCCAAGACTATCTTTTTTTGCAATTAGCTTTTACAACAATAATGATTTATATGCAGATAACTACGGAGACAAAATATCTTCAACTTCAGATTATTATTTAGGGTCATTAAATTATCCAATTTTATCTAGAAACGAAATGAATGGAATAAGACCAAAATTAAATAGCGGTTTTTATATATCTACAGCATCACAAATTAAATCAATGGAGTTCTTTTTGACTCCAGCAGATATTTCTCAGGCAAATGTTTTGTTGTATGCTCCAGATACTGGCTCTTATTTTTCAGAGTTTAAATGGGCTACAAATGGAATAATATCAAAAACCAATATTCAGGCTTGGTATGTTAACGGCATAGACAAAACAGCAATAACCTCAATATCATCAGTTTTAGCTAATAATGAGCCAGCATTTATTACAATAGTATTTACCAATCCAATTTCTACTACAATCAGAATGAATTATAATGTTTCTGGCTCACCCTCAAACCTATATAACGTAATAGCCATATATGAGAAAGAAATAACTTCTATTATATGCCTTAACCACTATAACGCCTATGTTGGAAAGCCCCTACTAACAGTAAATGATCAGACCGTTACCCTGACAGAATCAGACACAAGATATTACAATAATGAATGGGTAGTCATTCAAACAGTATAATTTGAACATTAGCCTGACAAAGTCTGGACTTATTTTAGAAAGAATGGTAGAATACTAATCTATGGATATTAAAAAGCTCAATCATAAAGTTTTAGACGAAGAATCTACTTTAGGTATATATGTCTGGGAAATGCCAGACGGCAGATGGATTGGAGACGATGATGGCAACTTCCTTTCAGTCACGTCAAAAAAGAACAACCGATCAAGAATGAATGCTTTGGCTAGAGAAGTTCGCTCATACGGCATATATGAAGGCGGGCCTAAGTTTCTTTCCTCTAGGCGGAAAATTAGCGACGAAGACTTTGAGCATCAAAAGCAAAGACTTGAGTGGGGACTAGTTCCAGATCCATTGGATATTGGAAACTACAAAGATGAAATGAAACAACTAAGAGGTGGAAGATAATGCAATTTATTGAAGATGAAAACGAAAATCAAGAATCTATTAGTATTTCAAATGCAGCAGATTGGCTAAAGTTTAGTTCGAAGTCAATTGTTGAAAATACGGATCCTTTTAATTTAGATGGAGACGAATTAAAAAAACTTAATGGTCTAGGATCTACATTTAGGCGAAAAATAAGTAGAGATATCCAGAAAAGATTTGTTGGAAAAGAAGGAACTGGAACACAGCAAAACCTTCTAGCACAGGCTATTACTGGCTATGCAATGTTTGATTTAATTGAGCCACCATACAACCTAGATTATCTTTCTAAAATTTATGAAATTTCCCCATACAACTATTCTGCAATAAATGCCAAGGTATCAAATATAGTTGGCCTCGGATACTCCTTTGTTGAAACAAATAGAACTAATGATGTACTAGATACAATTACAGATGAAAAACAATTAGAAAGAGCTAGGAAAAAGCTAAATAGAATTAAGCAGGACCTAGAGTCTTGGCTAGAGTCAGTAAACGAAGAAGAAACATTTACAGAAACATTAATAAAAGCTTATGTAGACTTGGAAGCAACTGGAAACGGATACATTGAAATTGGTAGAACTGTAGCAGGCAATATAGGATACATTGGACACATTCCAGCAAAGACAATGAGAGTCCGTAGATTAAGAGATGGATTTATTCAATTGCTTTACGGCAAGGCTGTTTACTTTAAAAACTTTGGGGACATGGAAACAGAGAACCCAATTGTTGGACAAGAAGATCGCCCAAATGAAGTTATTCATTTAAAAAAGTACACGCCAACAAATAATTATTATGGAATTCCAGATATTATTGCTGCTCAGAATGCTATGGCTGGGAATGAATTTGCAGGAAAGTATAACCTAGACTACTTTGAGAATAAAGCAGTCCCACGTTATATTATTACAGTAAAGGGAGCAAAGCTTTCAACTGAATCAGAAAGAAAATTACTTGAATTTTTCCAGGTTGGATTAAAAGGAAAGAATCATAGATCCCTATATATTCCCCTTCCACCAGATTCACCAGACTCAAAGGTAGAATTTAAAATGGAGCCTATTGAGGCTGGCACCCAAGAAGGCTCATTTAATACATACAGACTTTCAAATAGAGACGAAATTTTACTTGCCCATAGAGTTCCTATTAATAAAGTTGGAACACCAGCAGGAGTTAATTTAGCTGTTGCCAGAGATGCTGATAAAACATTTAGAGAGCAGGTCTGTGGACCAGCTCAAAACAATTTAGCAAAGAAAATAAATAAAATTATTGAAGAAAAAACAGATGCTCTTTTAATTAAATTTAATGAGCTAACCCTGACAGACGAAGACACTCAGTCTAAGATTGATGAAAGATATTTACGTATGCAGGTAATTACTCCTAATGAAGTTAGAATTAGAAAAGGCATGATTCCAATTGAAGGTGGAGATGAGGTTGTAGACCTAAAAGCACAGGACGCCGCAGAGCAAACCGCCCAAGCTGGAAAAACCAGATCTAGAGATTCCGAGAGGTCTGCAAATTCCCCAGATAAATCTGGAGAAGGCAGAAATTCAAAAGGCGATGGCCGCCAAGTAGGATAAACTCTACTCGACCACTATTTGCGTTATATCACATAACAGTATAAAATAAAGCATATGAATATTGAAAAATCTTACTGGTCATCCAGTGGCGAAAACATTTATCTTTCCGTTCCCTTTACTAAGGTTAATAGAGAGAAAAGAACCGTCTCAGGTTTTGCAACTTTAGACAATGTAGATCAAACTGGTGACGTAGTTACTTCAGAGGCAAGTTTAAAAGCATTTGAGGGTTTCCGTGGAAATCTTCGTGAGATGCACACCCCACTTGCAGTTGGCAAAGTTGTTTCTTTTAAACCAGAAACATTCTATGACCCATCAACAAAAGAGTTTTACCATGGAGTTTATGTAGATGCATACATTTCAAAGGGTGCTCAAGATACTTGGGAAAAAGTTCTCGATGGAACGCTATCAGGTTTTTCAATCGGCGGAAAGATTAATGAATCAGATAATGAAGTAAATAAATCAACTGGTAAATCCGTTAGATTTATTAAGGACTATGACCTGCTAGAGCTTTCAATTGTAGACTCACCAGCAAATGAGCTTTGTAACATTTTGTCAATTTCAAAAGTAAATGGACAACTTGTTTTTAAAGGAATTGCAGCAGACGTAGTTACAGAAAATATTTTTTATTGCGAAGAAAGTGATTCTGTTTTTATCTCAACAGAAAAAACTTATACATCACCAGTTACTGGTAAAGAAACCGAATTAATTGGTTGGGTTGAAAGTAATGATGTTAATAAGTCAAAAGAGATTGATAAAATTCTTGACTTGCACAAGCAATCAAGATTGTCGTTGCCTGATACACAAAAAATTGCAAAGCAGGCCAACGCAGAAGGAGGTAATGAAGTGTCAGAAAACACAGAAAACGTAGTTGCAGAAGATGCAGTAGCACCAGAAGCAGCCGTAGAAGAAACATCAGTTGTTGCCGAAGAAGCACCAGCTGAAGCTCCTGCAGAAGATGTAGTAGCAGACGCTCCTGCCGAAACTCTGGAAAAAGCAGCCGACGTATCAGAAGTTGAGGTTGATGAACCTGATTTTGCAAAGATGCTAGGCGACATTAAAAACTTTTTCTCAGAAACTGTAAATAAGTCAGCAGAGTTAAATACTGCTCAGGTTTCAGCAATCAAGGATTCAGTTGAATCTTTAACAAAGAGCGTTGAAACAAAAATTACAGAATTGGCAGAACAAAATGCAACACTTTCAAAGTCAGTTGCAGACATTAATAACATACTCAACAATGTTGAGAAGCGTGTAGATGCCGTAGAAGGCGATACCGCAATTAAGAAGTCCAGTGACCTTGGCGGGTCTCAGGAAGTTTTACAGAAATCAAAAACAACTTGGAACGGTTCTTTCCTCGGTTCCGTACACGAATTAATCAAATAAGGTAGGTGAAATAAATGAGTAATGAATTATTAGAAAAGGCAGCAGCAGCTGGCACTACTGGTACAGGAACGTTCGCGTCTGTAACTGGTGGTACAGGATCACATCGTGCATCAGAAAATGGTAACGGTGGTCTGCTTAACCCAGAACAATCAGCTAGATTTCTAGATTATATGTTCGATGCTACCGTAATTGGTAAGGTCGCCCGTACAGTCCGAATGAAATCAGATACAACAGAGATTGACCGCATGTCAGTAGGCGAAAAGCTTATGAAGCTTGCATCAGAAGGAGAAGATACTTCTGCAAATTCAGCAGTAACTTTCTCAAAGATCTCTCTAACAACAAAGAAGCTTCGTTTAGATTGGGAGCTTTCAACAGAATCTCTAGAAGATAACATCGAGGGTGCAGATCTTGAAGATCACATTGCACGTTTGATGGCAACACAGGCAGGTAACGATATTGAAGATGTAATTCTTAACGGAAATACAGCACTATCTACAGACAATCTTTACAAGTCATTTGACGGTGCAGTTAAGAAGGCTAAGACCAATGGTCGCGTAGTCGATGCAGCAGGTGCGGGAATTTCCCGTGCTGTATTTAACTCAGCACTTAAGGCACTTCCACGTAAGTACAAGCAACGTCGTACAGACCTTCGCTTCCTATCAGGTTCAAACTTGATCCAGGATTACTTGTACTCAAACTCACAGAATATCCAGAACGTTACCCCACAGGACATTGCCTCAGGCATTATCCGTGGAGATGTTCCAGTAGTCGGTGGACCAGCAGGTTATGTTGCTCCATACGCATTCGGTATTCCAATTGTTGAAGTTCCACTTCTAAAGGAGACACAGACTGGTGATTATTCTTCACCATCAGGAGACCACGGAGATATCCACTTGACATTCCCAAATAACGTTGTTATTGGTGTTAAGCGTGATGTAACTGTTTATCGTTTCTTCTGGCCAAAAAAGGACTCAATCGAATACACAATGTTTACTCGTGTTGGCGTTCAAATTGAACAAGCTGACGCATGGGTAGTCGTTAAGAACGTTAAGGTCGCTTCCTAATTAGGAAATAGGCTTGCAAGAAAGGCCCCCAATTAATTTTGGGGGCTTTTCATTTTAATTTAATAATGCTATAATTGTTTTACCTAGAAAAAGGAGTATATCCATGTCATTTGATACATTAAAAGTATCCGAATTAAAAAAGGTCGCTGAGGATTTCGGCGTTGAAACACAAGGACTAAAGAACAAGACAGACGTAATAGCAGCACTAACTGAAGAAGGCGTAAGCTGGTCTGTATATCAAAAAACATTAAAAAGTATTGAAGATGTAAAAGACGAAGACAAGATTGAAGTTATTCCAAAATTTGATCCAAACAAAGCACAGGACCCAGACACGGTTCTTGTTAGAATGACAAGAGCAAACTTTAGATACGATATTCAAGGTCATACATTTACCAAGGAGCATCCATTTGTGGCTATGCCATCAAAAGAAGCTCAGGATATCTTTGATGTAGAAGAAGAAGAAGGATTTAGAATAGCAACCCCAAAGGAAGCTCAAGAGTTCTACAACTAAAGTAATACAAGGAGATATAAATGGAGATCTTAGTAGGAACCAACTCACCAATTTCACATCAAATATTTTGGAAGGGTGAAGTTATAGACTCCGATGCTGTTCCTTCTGTAAAAGTTTATGATACAACAGAAGATCCAGCAATTTCTCCAGCCATTAATCCGTCTACATTAATTACAACTTTAACATCAGAAAAAGATGAAACAAATATTGGCCTATATAACGTATATTTGCCATTAAGCATTACAAATCGAAACAAGACTCTCAAGCTTGTTTGGGAATACAGTATAAGCGGATCTGCAGTTTCTTCAACACATGATATATTTGTTGTTACTCCATATACTAATTTTAGTCAGGCTTCTCTTTATTTAGGAACAAGCACTGACCCATCAGACCCTATGTATAAATCATTTAAAGATTTAAAAATGGCAGAAAGATATGCACGTAAAAAAATAGAAAACTATACATTACAAAACTTTTTTCTTTACGATGATATACACACTGTTTATGGATCAGGATCAGATATCCTTCCCTTACCTATGAAGTTAAATGAGCTTCATGAACTTTACGTAAATGATATTCTTTTATATGATGGAATTAATAATATAAATAATTGGGGATACGATGTTCAAGTTTCAGAAACTGGATATGGTATTAGAATTAACCGTGCAAGCATGATTGACAATACTGTCTATATTGCTAATGGCATGGTTCCACCATCAATTAACGATTACGGATACGGCGGATTTGGTGACGGAGTTAAATACAAAGTCGCTGGAAGATTTGGCTGGAATAAAGTACCAGATGAAGTAGAGCTAGCATGCATAGAATTAATGAAAGACTTTTTCTCTAATGATAAAGAATGGAGAAATAAATATATAAAATCTATTCAGACATTTGATTGGAAATTTGATTACAACGGTAGTGCTTTTACTGGTACTGGAAACTCATATGCAGACCAACTATTAGCTGAATACGTCATAACTAAATCGGTAATAATTTAATGAACGATTTAATTGGATCATTGCTATCAATGAAATTAGATGTTTATATGCAAGTAGATTCACAAGATCCAAACACTGGTGCTATTAAAAAAGAATGGGATTATTCAAAAACAATCAATTGTTATGCAAAGGGGGTTATTAGAAATTCAGCAACAGCCAGAGGAAGCGATAGTCAAACTTTTAGCAACAAATATAAAAATGAGCAAATTGTTCAAGTTAGAACAATTGATAGACTTACAACCAGAGAAAAAATTACAAACATTCGTGATTCAGAAGATAACGTTATTTGGAAAGAATTAAATTTTCCTTCAGATAGCCCTACAGTTTTTGAAGTAATTGGAACGACACCAATAACAGACCCATTTGGAAAAACAATGGGCTTTAATTCATCTGTAATGAGATCGGAGAATCAGCAAATTGGACTCTAGTGCAATGTTAGTTCAAGCAGCGAGTGGCCTAGAAAGACTTGTAGTAGGTAACCGTGATAAAGCCGTATTTAAAGACAGTACAGTTGCACAAATTTCTGCGTATATTTATTATGAGGCAGCTGTAATTTCCAAGTTAACAAAAAATAAAGCTTTTCAGCAAAGATTTACAAAGACAATATTTGATCAAATTCAAAAAGATTTTCCAGCCTATATTGATGCACAGGCTAGAACAAAACCTAAGTCCCTACACCATGTTTATGAGTGGAAAAAAACTGGGCAAGCAACATCAAGACTTTTTAAGTTAAATAAAGTATCACAAGATGGACTGTCATTTGCATTTGATTATGAATTTCTTCCTTCTAAAAATGCTGTTCCAACAAAGCTTAGAGGACGCAAACACGTATTTGCAAATAAAGCCTCTGTGATGGAACGTGGAGAGGCCATACAAATAGCTCCTAGGTCAGCAGAGCGCTTAGTATTTGAGATAGATGGAATGACTGTCTTCATGCCCAAAGGGGCCTCAGTGACCGTTAAACGCCCAGGAGGGTCATTTGTAAAGAACTCCTTTGACTTACTTTATTCTAGATATTTTAGCGGGCAATTAATTAATGAAACAATTAAAAAATCGGGATTTCAAAAATTATTTAATACATCAATGTCAAAAGCACTATCTGTGCCAAATAATATTAAAAGAGTTCAATATTCTTTTTCTAGCAATGCAATACGGTCTCAGGCAGATACCGCATTAACGCAAGCATTTGGAGGAGCACTATGACAACTGATTATAAATTAGATGCAACACTAGAAATTAGAAAGTATTTGTGGGACCAAATATTGACCATAGGTATATTAGATGAAAACGATTATTATTCAGACAATATCGGAGAGGCAATTGTTCCTATTATTCCAGTTCAGCAGTCTCCAGAACTTAATCAATTTTTAAGTGGAAAAAGCCATATTGTATATGACAAGATTGGAATGTCATACGAGGATAACTGGGCTATTTGCTGCGAGCAAGTTTTGTTTACTATCTACTCTACAGATGTCTCTGAGATCAATCAAATTAGAAACTTTATGACCGACCTATTTAGAAGAATGGATGGGTCTGCAAGAGATGTTAATCTATGGTCTGAGGTATCAGATAAGTTTAAGTTCTACAGCATATTTATATCTGATATTTCTCCAACTGGGCCTTCTGAAGAACTTCAAGGCTTTTTATCAGCCGACGTAGTGCTTGAGATTAAGTACTCACGTATATCTGATACTAATGGGCGGTTTATTTAGGGTTTGCCTTTGGGGGCATTATACACTAAAATTAGGTAAGAGGAACGGCCTAGCCAGCCAACAGTTTTATATTTACAACTTAATATTATTTTAAAAAACAGGAGGTAAAACAATGGCATTTAATAATGCAAAAAATATCCTTGTTGGTGCGTCACCACTATACGTATCAGTAAAGGATTCAACAGACCCAACGTACGTAGAAAATCTTTTGGATACCACAGGAGCAACTGGAATTGCGTTCGCACCAAGAACAGCAGCAACAGTAGCACTTGAATCAGCATCAACAAAAGTTCGTAACGTAGGTTACACAAATAACGGTCTTCAAATTACTTACAATCCAACATACGATTCAGTAACAGTAGATCAGCTTCTTGATACAGCCAAGCTATTTAAGTCTGCAATGGAAGTTATGATTGCAACAGAATTAGCAGAAGGAACACTTGCAAACGTTCTAACTGTATTTGGACAGGGTGGATCAACCCTTACAAAGAGTGGAACTACATCAACAGATCAGTACCCAACAAAGGGTGCAACTGGTGCAGATGATAGAGACTTAACACTAGGCATGGAGGCAGGAGCTCTTGGTATTCAACCAACAGAGCGCCAGCTATTTGCAGTAGGTGAAGCACCTTCAATTGCAAAGGGAACTTCAGGCGATGTTAATGCAAACACAGAGCGTGTATATTATGCACGTCGCGTTTTGTCAGTACAACAGTCACAGTTCTCACTTGCTCGTAATACACCAACTACTTTCCCAGTAACATTCCGTCTGCTTCCAGACGCTGCTTACACAGGTTCAGAGTACGGTAAGATTATTGACCGAGTTCTAGCGTAATTAATTTATTAATTAACAGGGCCCCCCAGGAATGGGGGGTTTTCTGTTTGTAGTGATAAAGTCTATATGTTATAATAATTGAGACTAGATCCTAGGAGGATTAAATTGGCAACTACAGTATATAGCGTAGAAGAAATTACTCTACAAAATGGCGCAACAGTAAAGTTGAAGCCTTTATCAATTAAAGAGCTACGCAAGTTTATGATCGCAGTTCAGAGAACAGCAGACGTTACAACAGAAGATGAAACGTTAGATATTCTAATCGATGCATGTGCAGTCGCACTAGAAAAGCAACTACCAGAATTGGTAGCAGACAGAGATTTACTAGAGGATGCTCTAGACGTTCCAACTATCAACCGAATTCTTGAAGTTTGCGGTGGTATTAAGTTGGACGACCCAAACCAACTAGCGGCAATGGTTCTGGCTGGTCAGAACTAGATTTAGCCGCTTTAGAGGGTGAAGTTTTTCTTTTAGGTCACTGGAAGAATTACGAAGAACTAGAAGAAAATCTTTCAATGCCAGAATTAATTCAAACATTGAAATCAGCACAAAAGAAAGACACAGACAATAAAAGATTTTTAGCAGCAATGCAAGGAGTTGATTTGGATGTGGACGAAGATAAAAAAGAAGGTCCTACCTTTGAAGATGTCAGAAGAAAAGCTTTGGGAATAGAAGCAGACGAATCAGACATCGTTTCATTACAAGGCCCACTTGCCGCAGAAGCGGGATTTGGACTTGGAGCAGGGCTAGGATATTCTAAGGAGTAAAATAAATGGCTGAAGAACAAGTAAGAACCAGAATCACCGCTAATGCGGATTTTTCTAATCTTATTGCAGATGTACATAAAGTAACAGCCTCATTATCTAAACTTCAAGAAAAAATTGCATCATCTAACAAGATGCTTGCAAATCAAATTGCTGTAATGAATAGGTCCTTTTCTGATACTCTCAGAAGTACAGGACAGTTTTCAACACACTTTGTAAGCTTAAACTCTGATGTAGAAAAGTTTGGTAAAAACTTAGAGTCAGGACAAATTAAGCTAGGCAAGTATTTTCAAACTATGCAGACCCACACCAAGACTTCGGGTGGTCTTATTCGTGATCTTGCTAAACAACAGGTAGCTCTACAAAATGCAATTATCCAGCCTTTGGGAAGAAACGCTCAAGGCTTAATGCAATTCAATGTTCAGGTTCCAAGAGGCCTGGATGAAGTAAAAAATAAAACAGCAATTGCTAGACAAGAACTTCAGATTATGAATAAAGTTGTACAGCAAGGCGCTGGACAATTAATTAACTGGGGTAAAAATACTCAGTGGGCTGGACGTCAGCTAAGCGTAGGACTTACACTTCCTATAGCAGCTTTTGGTAAAGCGGCAGCAGATGCATTTAAAACGGCGGATCAAGAACTTGTAAGATTAACTAAAGTTTATGGAGATACTGCTGGAACAACAGCAGAAGAATTAGGAAAGATTAGATCAGAAGTAGAAGCAACAGCAAAGTCCCTTGCAAAAAATTTAGGTGCTTCTTATAGAGAAACTTTATCACTAGGCGCAGACATTGCGGCAACGGGACAAACTGGACAAAAGCTTATTGCATCTATTGAAGAAACTACTAGACTTGCAGTACTGGGTGAAGTAGATAGAGCAGAAGCAATGAAAGCTACACTAGCAATCCAATCTGCATTTAAGCAAAACACAGAACAATTAACAGAATCAATTAACTTTTTAAACGCAGTTGAAAACCAGACATCTACAAGCCTTGCAGATTTAGTTGAAGCAATTCCAAAAGCTGGACCAGTTATCCAAGGACTCGGCGGAGACATAAAAGATTTAGCATTATATCTAACTGCAATGAAAGAAGGCGGAATCAATGCATCTGAAGGAGCAAACGCTTTAAAGTCAGGCCTTGCATCTTTAATCAACCCAACAAAAGCATCAGTAGCACAATTTAAAACATTTGGAATTGATCTATTAGGAATTGTAAATGACAATGCTGGAAGCACAACAGATACATTGTTGGCAATGCAGGCAGCACTTGATAAATTAGATCCTTTAAAAAAGCAGCAGGCAATCGAAAACTTGTTTGGAAAATTCCAATTTGCAAGAATGAATGCTTTATTTGAAAACCTTGGGAGAGAAGGAAGCCAAACCCTTCAGGTTTTAGACTTAATGAAAGCAAGCACAAAAGATCTTGGGGCACTGGCTGATCGAGAATTAAGAACAGTAACTGAATCTGCATCTGGTAAGTATTCTCGTGCAGTAGAAGGATTAAAAGCAGAGTTAGCTGGAATTGGAGAGTCTTTCTTAAATATTAATACAACTCTTATAAACGTTGTAACCAAGATACTTGATTTTGTCAGCAACCTTCCAAAGCCATTAAAACAAGTACTAACATTATTTGGAGGATTGACTGCAGTAGCTGGACCACTTATTATGTTAACTGGTGTTCTTGCAAACTTCTTTGGCTACATAGTCAAGGGCGTATTCCATATGAAAGCCCTATTTAAAGGTGGAGAAGGATGGAAATATTTAACCCCAGAAATTCTAGCAGCAGAAAAAGCTGGAAGCTTAATAGAGCAAACTCTTTATAGCGACGCAAAAGCAGCAGGAGTTTTACAACTAGCATTAAAAAACCTTATTGATGAATTTTCAGTATTAGAAGCAAAAGCTGCATCTGGATCAATTTCAGTAGCACCAGCAGTAAGAACAATGGCGGGGAACTTAGCACAACAAGCTGGAGCGGGATCAAGAATAGTAGATAAAAATCACCCTATGGTTGGGCCATCATATTCTAGAGCAAGTTCACATATGAATCCTAGAGGAATGATGTCAGAAACAGAAAGATTAAATCAAACTTTCTTTGGCATGGTTCCAGGATCAATTCCTGTAAATCAAAAAATTGGCGCTAACCCACAAATTTATGCAGAGTCAGATCTTCCAAACATTCCAGGACTAACAAGAATTAATGGAACATCAACAGGAGTGGTTGCATCAGAGGCAGGCAAATGGCATGCCATGATGGCAACATTAGGTATGCAATCAAAGTCAGAAATAGAGGCATTAAAAACATCTATTGCAAGCACAGGAGTTGCAACAAAAGAATTTATGTCAATATTTGACGACGTTTTACCAGCAGTATCTGCTATAACAAAAAATGCTGCAGTAGAATCAAGAGCAATTATAGCCCAGCTTGAAGCGGGTGCACTAAATGTTCAACAAGCTAGGGCTCAAATAATCTCTTTAAATGCTAGAACAGAAGCATTAATTGCACAAACAACTATGGCTCAAGCACAAGGAATGGGAAGAACTCTTAACCCAACAATGATACCTACATTAAATCAACCAGTAGTTAGCGCAAGCGGAAAATCAAATATGCGTGAATTGTTTAAAAAGAGTAAGACAAAAGATTTTATTGATAAAATTGCACGTAACCTAGGAGTAAGAACTTCAGGTGCAGGATATAATATTGAAACAACTATACCAAAAAGATTTGCAACTGGTGGAATGGTATATAGAGAAAATGGAAGTAATGGCCCAGAGTTTAAGCCAATGGGAACAGACACAGTTCCAGCAATGCTTACTCCAGGAGAGTTTGTTGTTAAAGCAGGTGCGGTAACTCCAGAAACACTTCCTTATCTTAAATCATTAAATGATTCTGGTGGCGGAAAAGACTTTATGCCAGCAACAATGATGTGGCAAGGAAGAGATGCTAACCAAGCTTTGGCAGGGAATAGACCAGCAATTGATTTAACTGGAGAGTTTATTGCTAATGATTTACAGCAATTGCATTCAAGAGGCCTACACCCAATGGCACTTCTTTATGATCAAGCCCTTAGACTAGGATACGGTAGCACTCCTGCAGATAAACTTAAATTACAACAGGCTTTAAAAAATGCATACACAGAGCTTACATCAAGCTTTGCATCAAAGGGTCCTACAAAAATAAATGCTAGATACTTTGAAACTGTTGCTAATAGCATTGGAATGAAGCATTTAAAAACAATAACTAGACATAGCCCTGCTATGAAAAGACAAGTTAGACTAGCTGAAGAGTTAATGTTTATTGGACATCAAAGAGATGCTCAAGGTAAAGGTGAGCTTAAAGGATCCAGAAGAACTTTTGGTTTTGATGGACAAAAGATGCCAAAACATTTAACTGGAACTTCGAGTGGATTTTCTGGAAATCAAAATGCAACACACTTTGCTTTAGCGCAAGAGCTATATGATACTCCGCCTGCAAACTTGTATGCTGGTGCATTAGGTAAAGGAGATACAACATTAAGTAAAGTCTTTGATGCAGAAAAAGGACACATGGGAGCAAAGGTGGCTCCTTCAAAATGGAATATGCTTCTAGCATCAATAAAACATAAATCAAGATTTGCTCCATTGGCACAAGATCCTAGATCAGCAGCATTAACAGCTAAATGGCGTAGAGGATATTCTAACGGTGGACAAGTTTATATGGCTAATGGCGGTTTGGTTCCAAGAACACAATATTTAGCTAAAGCGGGCGGGGTTAAGTCAGCATTCCAGTCAGGATTCCAAACAGGCAAAACTCCAGGAGATAGCGCAAAATCAGAGATTGGAAACCAAGGACTATTTGCAGCTGGCATGGGATTACAAATGGGCGGAATGATGGCTCAAGGGCCAGCAGGAACTGCAATGATGGCAACAGGAACAGCAATGCAAATGCTACCTATGCTGCAGATGCTTACTCCTGCACTTAAGCAATTAAAAAATATTACTGGCATGGTTTCTACATTTGGCAGAATTGCTGGAATAGCATTTAGAGTTGCTGGAATGGCAGTTAAATTTTTTACTGGACCAATAGGAATAGCCACACTCGCAATAGGCGTATTGGTTGCTGGAATAAAAATTTATAACAAACAAATGGCAGAAACACGCAGAGAAAATGCAATGCTTAATGGCATTACAAAAAAGGGTGCGGCAGAAGCAGGAATTAGTTATGAGTCAATGACTGATAAGTTAAAGCGTGTTAATGCAGAATTAAAAATACAAAGAGAAAAAGGTTTATTAGCTTATGAGGCAAGCACTAGTTCTGGAGTATCTGGATTAACTGTTACAATTGCACAGCTTAAAGAATTAAAGAAAACAGCAAAAGAAACTATGCCAGAATTAATGGCAACATTTAATAATGTTGATTCTTCTAAGGTGAATGATTTGGCCTCAAATTTAAAAGCTCAATTTGTTGCTGGTGGCATGAGCGTACAAGATGCAACAAATAAAATTTATGCCTTAATTGAAGCTTCTAACAAAGCTGGTCAAGGATTTGATGCTATATCACAAAAGGGATTCCAGCAAATTATAGATAAATCTACTGCAGCATCATTTACTATTAAAAATTTAGCTAAGAATATTGATGAATTAAATGCTGGAACTAGCAGCATAGACTCAGCAGCTTTTTCAGGCAATATAGATTCCGTAGTAACATCACTAGATGCAGCAGTACAGTCCTTAGTTGGAACAAAAGATGCTACTGGTGAAAAAATAACACAAACAAAAGCATTAGAAATGCAATATCAAAAACTTATAGATTTAGGACTTAAAGATAAAGAAATGGGACAAGCCTCCCTTGACCTACTTAAAAAAGAAAACCCACAATTAGCATCTATATTAAAAGCAACAGACACTATTGGCGGAATGTATGCAAAGTGGAGACTATCTTTAGCGGGCGTTCAAGTTGATCTAAGAAATGTTAATTCAGAAACAGCAATTGGAATGGCAATGTATCAAGATGCCATGTCCCTTGCAGGAGAACAAATTGCTTCAGGAACTGTTGCTTCCAATTCACTAGGAGCCGCTGCAAAAGCTTCAAATAAATTAAAAGCAGAAATTAAATCTGGAGCAGATCTTATAAAGAAAGCAGGAAATTCAGAAGCTGGATTAACTAAAGCAGCAATAAAATTAATCAACGATAAAATTGCTGCAATTAAAAAAGAGGCAGATGCAAAAAGAAAAGCAATGTCTGATTCTTTAGATGCAGAAAATACAGAATTAGAATTACAGAAATTGCAACTTGAGTCACAATCAGCCCTTGCCCGTGGAGATAGAGATGCTTATGCACAAGCTCAATTAAGTATTGCTCAACTTACTAAAGAAATGCAAGCTAAGCAATCTATGGCAAAAGTTGATGAACTAGAAAAGAACGCTTTAGAAGCACAACAAAAATTACTTGACGATGATGCTGAAAGAAAAGCAAAACAGCAAGATGCGGTAGTTAAAGCTGGCAAAACTGGAGAAGCTAAAACAGTAACTCAAGGAAAAATTGATGATATGATGTCAAAGCTCCTAACTTTAGCTCAAAGACAAGCTACAAATGATGATCAAAAAGATTTAAAGAAAAAGGCTATTGAAGATAAGGCTATAAAAGGAGACTTTGATTTAATTCTTGGGGAATTAGAAAAATCATCTAACGCTGTTCAAGAAGCATTTAAAAAGTATGTAGACCCAGAAACAAATAAAAGACTAGTTGATAAAACATATAGAATTCCTAAAGTAGGAATGGTTCCGATGGGTGGAGCCAATACAGCATTTGATTCATTAGTTTCAGAGGTTACAAAACAAGGTGAAACTAATTATAAGGCAATGGTTAAAGATTTAGGCGGCGGAGCAACCCTTAAAGACATTCATAAAGCATTAGGAGGGTCAACTAAAAATTCATATGACTCAGCAGACATCAAAGCCGTATTAGAAAAGGGCACTTTTAATAAAAATGTTGATGCTACTGATTTAAAAACTGGATATATGAAAGACGGATTCCTTAAAGAAGATGCTAGAGAATTATTAATTAGATCTAAAAAATTAAAAAGAGGCGACTTGTTTGAATATGAAGGAGTTACATATAATGTAACAGATGGTTATGATGCTGCGATGAAAGACCCAAGAGCTGTGAGAAGAGCTGGTGGAGGAAGATTTACTCCTGGACAATTATATACGGTTAATGATGGAATGAAAACAGAAGGTATTAAATTTGATATGCCTGGTACAATTTATCCAAATATAAATACAGCTGGAAACTATAATATTCCAGGGTCTGGTATTAATGGAATGCGTGGCTTATCTAACACAACATCATCAGATTGTGTGTATAATATCAACATAGAGCTTAATGGAACTAATGTTACAGCAGACGATGTAATGAGAAAGTTTGAGCAGAAGATGCAATTAATTGGTGCCAAAGAAGGCAAAACAAGAACGGTTGGGAGCTATAGCGCATGACAATACTATTACCTAGAGGATCAATCTTAAGCATAGAAGCTAAAGATCTACTTGCAACCCCAGCAGGCACTACCAACATTTGGAATAAGGTTACTGAGCACAATAGAAGCGAGTTTACTGTAGACGTAGAAAGAATTGAAAAGGTATCCAGAACATCTAATGGATCCATAAGAAAAAACTTTATTGCAGACAAAAGAAAGTTTTCAACATCCTGGACAATGCTTCCTTCATATAGAACTTTAACTGTCGACGGCGCATGGGGAGCAGAAGATATAAGATCATTCTATCTTTCATCTGCAGGACAGGGTTCTTTTAATATTAAAATAAATTTAGCAAAAACAGGGGCAGACCAAACAGCAGTAGGGTTTGAACCAGCAACTGTCGTAATTAGTTCATGCAGTTTTACGATAGTCAAAAGAGGACTTCAGCCATTTTGGAATGTTTCATTATCTATGGATGAGGTCTAATGATATCCTCATCAACAAATGCAAAAACCATATTAGAAAATAGCACAAACATATCAACTAAAATTGGTTGTACCTTTGAATATAACATGAACACATTAGTAGACAATATTACTATTTCGGGAACAGATATTGTAGCGGAAAATGGAGCAAAGCCTTTTAAAAAACTATTTCCAGCAGACGCAATTATTAAATCAAATAGACCACTCGGTGCAGGAATAAAATATGCAATTACTGGAGATGTTGCAACCAATAGCTACAGAAACCCAAAGTCTATTACATACCCAATGACATTTAGAACATACTATCCAGGAGTAGACACAACGTATAAATATTATTTAACTGCAAAATCTACTGCCGCAGACATAACTTTAACATACCCTAAAACTATTTTAACAAACAAAATTATTGCTAGATTTGAGCTATCTCATTCAACTCCATCAACATGGACAATATATGGAAATGGAACTCAGTTAGCAACAGGATCTATTACAGAAACATTTGCAACGCTTCCAGCAAAAAACTATAATGCAGGAACAGTAACAATACATTACAACGGAACATCTTGGACAACAACTGAGCCATCAACTCCTTCAGCCCCAGTTAGCTTAACAAGTATTAGACTTACAGCAAGTGCCGTTGCAGATAAATATATTGGAATAATTGAATTTTCTCCTAGATGGGTTGTTGATGTTTCCGATAGAATTTCTTTGTTGGGTATTTCAAAAGAATCTTCTACGGGCGCAGATGACATATTGCCAATAGGAAAAGTTTCCGCCAACTCTTTATCACTAGGACTTATTTCATACGAGGATAGCAGAACCGTCCAATCATTTGACAAGACATTTACCTTTGATGCATCAAAAATATATCTGTATAAACAAATACAAATTAAACCTTACGTTAAACTTTATTTTACAGGTGCAGCACTTACTGATTCAAATGGTCAATATGAAAAATTTAATCAGGGTGTTTTTTATTGCGATAGCTGGTCAACTGGAGAGTATGGCGACATAGATATAACCGCATTAGATTCAGCAAAGCTTTTGCAAGATACACTATGCCCATCTCTTATTTGCGAAGAGTATTCAGTTCCTGGAATTCTAAGAAGGATATTAGATTCAATTGGCTTTACAAACTATAATGTAAATACAGCAGCAGCAGAATCATCTCCTCTATCTCCAAAATTTTGGTGGTCAGATGACAGCAAAACAGTATGGCAAGCAATTCAAGAACTATGTAGAGATGCACAAATAACAGCAGTTGTTGATGAAAATAATGTTTTGCAATTTTATACAAGAGATTATTTATTTAATACATCAAGAACAGCAGATTGGTCATTTAGATTAAATGCAAATGGGTCAGCCTTATCAAATATTATGTCTTTAAGTAAAACAGATTTAGCTTCGGCAAATCAAATTAAAATTTTATGGAATAGCGTAACTACTAATGAATATGCTGGTCAAGCACAGCCATTGTGGCAGGGCGGTAAAGGGTGGATGGCAGCCTTGTCCTTAGATCAAAATTTATATACATCGGATTTAGTTGGAGCATTTATTAAACTAAGTTCTATAACAACTAATGATTATGAAGCGGGAAAAGTTATTGATGAATATAGTGGTTACCTAGTTATAGACTCTGAAATAATAGAGTATGATGGAATAGAATATTTTTATAAAACTGCTGATGGTAGTACAGTAAATGTTATTGTTGAAAATAACGCAGATGTTTTAAAATTCCTAGGCTTGGGAGTAGTGGGCTCAGATAAAACTGGAAGAACTGGAAGAGTTAGAATTAAAACCAGAGGGGCATTTGGCACAACAATTGCAAATCATTATGCAGCAGCACAAGATATAGTTGATTCATGGAGCGGATATGAGGTGAGTTGGGTATAATGATTAACACTACAACACTAGAAGGTATTATGGCAGCATCCTATGGAAGTTTTTATGATACTCCTAGAGCAGCAACAGCAGCTACACCATCCCAACTTGCAATTCCATGGATATCAGCAAGTCCAACTTCTCCAACAGAAGTAACAATTATTATTATGACTCCTTCAGTAACACCAGCAAGTTATCGTGGAGACGTTACTAAAAGCAGTTCTTTCAGCGGACCAGATAGAACATTCAACGATGCAGATGGAATATTTACTTTGACTGGTTTAACCCCAGGAGAAACGTATAGACTAAGAGCAGCTTGTTATGCAGCAAATGGAACCTATGGAGCGTATTCTTATGAAAGTTTTACAATGCCAAAAGCTGCTCGCGTTGGTGGGGTAGCAACAACTACTACTGGAGCCACAACTCCAAATAATTCAGCTTCTCCTGCAACAAATCCTGCGGCAGATACTGGAGCACAGAATAATACAGCAGATGTTCCAGATGGATCTACTCCAACACCAGCACCGCAAGGAACATTTAATGCCGTAGTTGGCAATAGACAAGTTACTAGATCTTTATTTAAAGTTACAAATAATTCAAAAAATAAAAATACTTATTCTATTGCAATGAAAGATTTTGGAATAAGCACAACTTCGACACACTATGCATTTGGAACTGGAATGTTTTTTCCAGGTGGAACCAAGTATACAGAGGTAGGTGGAGGATTTGGATTCTTTGTAGACAATAGCGGAATGAATGGCTATTATGTATTTATGCAAAAAACATCTAACCTTAAGGTGCTTGCTGAAAATGAAGTTCAAATATTTAAGATAGTTAATGGTAAAAAAATTGTTCTTTCTGATAGTCAACAAACTGCAAGCACTAGTGTTAATGGAGTAGTTGGTGCTAAAAACTATAAGGTGGATGTAAAAGTAAAAACTACAGCAACAACAAATGTAATTGATGTATATATAAATAATTTTAAAATATCTGCAGTAGATAGTAATGCCGCTAATACAACAGATCCAACAAAACTTATTCTTCCTCGCACCTCTAAAGTAGCGATGTTTGCATCGGTAGGGTCTGTTTCTTTTGACTACCTATATGGAACTCCAATTGATGAGAATCAATATAATACTGGAGTAATGCAAAACGTGTATAACGGACAGTTTGCTTCTACAACACTAGATTTCTTGTATGGGGAAAAGGTGCTTAGCAACTTTGACAAATTAAGTTTACCAAATGGAAAGATTGAAGAATTTGGTACTGTTGCACGTGAGCTTAGAAAAGTATCTGTAAAGTATGAGCAGAGACCAGGATACCCCCTATACGCTACACTAGGAATTAATAAATATGTTCAAGTTCTAGGATCAAGACTTAGCTCGTTTGGAGCAGAAATATATTTGTTAAATAATGCTGGAACTTATGTTCCTATCGAGGATGGGCAATTCTACTCATTCAGTGTTATTGGAAATTATGTTGTACCTACAGGACAGCACGAGTATATGGATAAAACTGTAAATGAATTTAGTGCGCCAGAACCAGCAATTTTTGAATCTATGTGGATACAAAATGAGAGCGATGCTAAAAAGCTTTCAGAGTGGATTAAAACTCAGTGGTCTAAACAGCAAATGATTGTTAATATGGAGGTATTTGGAAATCCATTATTATCAGTAGGCGATGTAATTACAATTAATTATCCAGATAATAATTTAGATGGCACTGGCAAATTTATTATTACTAATGTAAACCTTTCATATGACGGGGGGCTAAGTACTAATATTACAGCTAGATCTATATATAGTTGATAATGGTATAATGACAATATGACAAAAGCAAAGATATCTACTACGGGAGTTGGAACTACTTCCCCGATAACCTTATATGCTAATTCTCCAGAAAACACAGACTTAGCTCCAAATTTTAAAGTAGTAATACCAGGAAATATTGTAGGCCCAATGTATGTAGCATCAGCAGATTTAACTACTGATGAAACAGGGGACGACGTAACTGTTTTTATTACAGAGCCAGGAGACGGATCATCAGATGGGACTGGAGCATCAGTATCTAGTACGCCATCTTTAGGAGATATAACAGTAGTATCAAATTCAGTAGTATACAGCGACGCTGGATTGCCAAGCGTAACTTTAAATTTAAAAATTAAAAATTCTAGCGGTAAAAAATTAAAAGGAGTAAATGTGAGGGTACAATCATTATGATAACTAAATTTGGAAAAAGATTTTTAACCAGCTACATATCTGGCAACATAGGTTTTGCACAAAAAGACCTGGCCTTAGGAATTGGAACAACTGCAGTTAACGCCAAGGGCAAAGATACAAGACTAGAGTTTGAATTCTATAGACTACCAGCGTCTCTTGGAAGTATTGATATCACACAGACTGGTGTAGATGTTGATAGCGAGCCAGTATTTTCTTACACAGCAATATATAAGGCCACAATACCGCAAGATATTGCTGGTACTATTTCAGAGGTTGCTTTATACCCAGGAGCAAGAACTTCTTTAAATAGCTATGACAGTAAATTTTTAACAGACTTTGAAAATAATCTATTATGGTCTGATGGAACATATAATCCAATCTTGAAGCCAAATACATCTAGCCCTGTTTTTACAGCAAAAATTGGCGAAAATATGATTCAATATAATGTTTCTGCTAGCTCAATAAAAGAATACAAAAACTCTTTAGTGTCTTATGATTTATCTGGATACAGTGTTAACGATACGATTTCTATAGCTTACAAAAAAGAAGATTCAAATGTTTCTAAAATTAGAGTAAAACTTTACAGCTCAGATACGGCGTATTGTTGGGTAGACTTTACTCCTCTTTCTGGCACTGGAGACAAGATACAGTCTACAACATTAAATAATCTATTTTCTAACGTTACGGCAACTTCTCCAGATTTTACTACTATCACAAAAATAGGCGTAGAGGTAACGGCTGGAAGCGGCGGAGCAACAGTAGTTTACTTTGACGGAATTAGAATTAATGACGAAGATACATTTGACCCAACATATGGAATGATCAGTAGATCAGTATTAAGTACACCACTAGTTAAGCCATCTGGTAGAGCGGTTGATATAGAATATAGAGTTGTGTTAGGATTCTAAATGGCTGATACACTAGAAACTGGAAACAAAACTGTTCCCGCAGATCTTGCAGTATCTACTCAACCAGATATCGATAAAGATTATTTTAGTGTATCAATTAAAAATTTAAAGCTTAGTAAAACATATGCAGTTCAATTTCAATGGGTTTACGATGATGGAAAGACAAGCGAATGGTCTCCATCATATGTTGTTACAACATCAAATGAATCAGCACCAGCAGTTCCTTCGTCAACAGTTCCTGCTACTGGAAGCGCTGGAATACCAGTAACTCTTTCTACATTTCCAACAAACGCAAAACGTGTTGACGTATATGTTATTGGCGGAACTTATGGTATTGGCAAAGTTGTTTATTCTTTTTCTACAAATGGAACAACAATAGTTGCAACACCAGCAGGAACTTATCAAGTTGAATTAAGATCAGTATCTCCGACTGGAGTTACTAGCACTGTTGGTACAACTTTTACAATTGTAGTTACAGACCCTACTGCAAATATTCAAACTCCAGCAGCTTCCGTTACTCCATCTGTACCAACATCTAAATCAGTTTTAGGAGCAATTCAAGTCACATGGGATGGAAAGAGAGCAGATGGAACAGATCAGCCATACGGATTTGATGCGGCTAAAGTTTATGTAGGAACAACAGCAGGATTTACTCCATCGGCTTCAAACCAAGTGGATGTATTTAATTTTAAAAACGGACAGAACATAATAAATATAGGAGTTGGTACACTTGTTAATGGTGTTGCAATGACTTATGGAGTCGACTACTTTGTAAAAATAGCAACTACAAATGGTACAGATACTTCTACTGCAGTTAGCGCTACAGGAAATCCACAACAAATTGGAAAAGTAGGAGCAGGAGATATTGTTTCTGTTGTTGCAGATCAAATTACAACTGGAACACTTTCTTCATCTTCTATAATTACTGTTGGAGCAACAGTTGGCAAGCATGTAAAATTAGCTGGCACAGGAGATCCATTAACAATATATGGTTCAGGCGGAGTTTCAAATCCAGTATTAAGTTATAATGGAAATAAATTAACTATTGTTGGAGACGGATCTTTTACTGGAAATATTAGTGGAGCAAGCGGAACTTTTACTGGAAGCATCACTGGAGCAAGCGGGGAATTTACTGGAGACCTTGGAGCAAGTGGTGGTAATTTTACAGTAAGAAGCGGAAGTATGACAGCTCTTGCTGGAAACATTGGTGGATGGGTAATTAATAGCCAGGCGTTAAAAAATTCAGCAGTAGCTTATCCAAATATTATGCTTGACCCAAGCGGATCTAAAATTGAATTAAGAACAACAGCATCCAATGTTTCAGACACTGGAAATTATATTAAAATGGATACGGCTTCTGGACTAAGAATAGGATCTGGCGTATCTCCAAAATTTACAGTAGACATGGCTGGAAATATGTTGGCACAAGATGCAACCCTATATGGAAAAATTATTACAACTGGAGCAAACCCAAATAGTTTTACTGGAACTCTTACAATAGACTCTGGATTTATTACACAAACAAATCAGCTATATTTGAATACACCATTTTTATACGCAAATACAGATTCTGTTTATCTTGAATCTGCAGATGGATATTTCTTTTTAGGTAATGATGGTGGATTAATTGTTGGTCAAGGAAATGCTACTGGAGATCTTCAAATGAGAATTACTATTGTAGATGACCCACCTTATCCAAGAGGATTCCAATTATTTGGACTAGATAATACAGAATTTAGAGCGCCATCTCAACATGTTTCAAATTCTTATAATGCTCCTACAGTTGTTGTAGGTTCAGGTGGAACTTTAATGAATGGTAGAACCTTATGGTATGGTTCATCTGGAACATCTGCAACAATCCAATCCGCAGTTGGCGGCTCCTTGGGCGACATTTACTTTAGTACGAGTTGATAAAATGAGCGTATGGAGTAAAACTGGAAGCAGTGCTTGGACAAAAATTAATTCCCTTTTTGTTAAAACAGGCAGCGTAACATGGACTGAGATGCTGGGGGCCTGGGTTAAAACAGGATCAACTACTTGGACAAGAGTATTTACAAAACTTTTAGTTCCAGCAAATACTGTACTACCAAATATTACTGGAAGCACAAATTTATATGGAACGCTGACTGGTTCCCTTGGAAGTTGGACATCTCCTAATGGAACAAATAGTTATGCGAGACAATGGCAAAGAGCAAACAACAGCGGTGGAGTAGCTGGAGCTTTTAGCGCTATATCTGGAGCCACATCTTCAACATATACTACAACTGATTCAGATGACAATAAATTTATTTGCTTAAGAGTTACAGCAACAAATTTAATTGGGTCAACAACAGCACAATCATATGAATATTTGATAACAAAATATTCTCCAGTAGCCCTGGGACTATACAGTCTTTCTGGAGTGGCTATAGTTGGAGGAACATTATCAGCATTGGAGCAGATAGGAACTTGGAAGGGTACGACAACAATAACTGGAGATACTTCTCCAAGTACTTTTGAATATGAATGGAGTTGGTCGGATGGAACAATTAGACAGTCTACTGCATTTAATTCAATTAATAGTAATACATACACAATAGTTGCAGGTGATTTAGGTAAAATAATTAGAGTACGAGTTACTGGAACAAATAGTGGTGGGTCAGCAACAACTGGATACACGTCATCTGGAACTGTTACAAATACTTATGCTTTTAATTTTGGCAATACTTTGTATGTTGGCTCTAATGGATATATAGGATTAGATGGTGGTGGTAGCACTGCTGCAAGTCCAGGATCTGGTAGAAATATAAACATATATAGCTCTGATCTAGTTCAATATAAACTTCAAGAGTATTCTGACAGCAGCAATTATTATTTATATTTTAGATCTTATAATTATCAATCTCCTTTAGTAAGAGCCGCAGCAAATGCAATAGATTATCAAATTAAATTTTATACAGGACAACCTTATTGTGATATTTATATAGTAAGAAGAGGTGCTTCGGTTCCCACTCAATCAAATGGTCCAGGATATTACAGTAGCGGATTTACTGGATATTCAGGAATACCTGGTCCTTATCTCTGGTCAGCAGGATCAGTTTTAAGATCATATTTTAATGGAACTATTGGAAGCCAATCCGCTTTTACTTGGACCACTATATCAGATACAGTATGGAAAGATATTACAAACTCTGATATAGATGATAGCTTTACTTCTGTTGTTACATCTGCAAATCAGCAAGCTCCAATATTAACCGCACCCACATTAGATTCTGTAACTGTAGGTCCACAAGGAGGTTCCGTTTCTGCTAACTTCACTGGAGGCTCTGGCCCATTCTATCAAATGTTTTGGTGGGGTACGGCATTTGCTCCAACAACCTCAGTTGCAGCAGATGCAAGTGGGTCTTCAAGCCCTCTTACAGATACTACAGGGCCAACATCTACAGCAACACAATATATGTATGTAAGATCAGTTTTAACGGCAACAGAAACATCAGTAGGGCCATCAACTTTAGCAAGTAGTTGGAGTAATGGAATTGCATTTAATATGACCTCTACCGCTGTTTCACAAAGCACTGCGCCAAGCGCAACGGCAACTAGTAATGGCTCTACTACAACAGTTAAATATGGAGACTCAATTACTTGGTCGGGTGGAACATATACCAATCAAGCATCAAAAACCTCAGTTCTTGTATATAGCACAAACACAGCAAACCTTGTGTCTCCAGGTGGTGATACAAGTAGTGCAACAAGAACAACAAATCCTTATGTAATATCAACTAATGATCCAACTGGAACACCCTATGTATTTGCAGTAAGAGATACAGTAGTTGGAACAAATGGAACTACATATTATTTTTATAGCAATCAAATTACTTCCGCTTTAGCAGACGCAGTTGCATTTTCATATAACGCAGGAGTTAGTGCAGCGGGTGGCTGGTCAGCTACCGTAGCTACTGCTCAGTCTGGAGCAACGTACTCTATAAATGCAACAACTGGATACTCGGTAAGCTCTTCAACTGGAGAGGTAACGGTAACAGGCTTGGGCTCCAATGTTTCTACTTCAATTTTAGTTACTAAATCCGTTGCTGGAACAAATAACACAACTGCAACCGCATCTGGAACGTCTAATACAGTAGTTAATTCATTTACAATTACATATAATGGAAATGGAAATACTGGAGGAGCTACAACAGCAACAACTGGTAATGGATCAGTTACATTAAGAGCAAATGGGTTTACAAGAACAAATGCTAGTTTTGCTGGATGGAACACAGCAGCAAATGGAAGTGGAACAAGTTACGCAGCCTCAACGTCATATACTTTAAGTGCAAATGTAACTCTCTATGCAACATGGACAGCAAATACAGTTACATTTACAAATCCAACCGTAACCTTTACTGGAACTTCTGGATCTGGAGCTTCCACACAAAGAAGTTGGTCGTGGACAGCTGGATCGGTAACTGGAGCAGCAGCCAATGGATACGAATGGTCAATAAGCTCAACAAGTTCAACTAGTGGATTTAGTGCATTTACCGCTACTACTCTAACAACATTGACTGTAACGGCTTCAACTTCTAGATGGCTAAAGGTTAGAAAAGTTGCTACAGACGGCTTAGGGGCAAAAGTAGTAAGCGGTACAAACAATGGAGTATAACCTTGATTAATTTAATTAAAAATGGTAATATATATAAAGAAAATAAAGCATCAAGCATTGTCAGAAATTTGACATTATGTTATAATATAGGAAGGAGGCAAATATGACAATTCAATTAAGCAAAGATGAAAAAGCACAGATTATTAATAATCACATTCAAAGCCTAAACTATACAAAATATAATTTAGAAATAGATATCTTGCAGGAAAATTCAAAGGCTGCTCCACTAGCATCTAGTATTACAGCATTTGAAACTCAAATAGAAGATGTAGAAGGACAAATTACTGCTCTTAACACAGAGTTAACAGCAGTTAAAGCTTTAGCAGAATAAGGATATAAAAATGGCAGATAAAGCCGAACTAGTTATTACAGCATTACAGCAAAGAATTGGAGAAGTAGTATCTCAATATGAAACTCAAATTGCAATTCTTCGTGCAGAAATTACTTTATTGGTTCAAGAAAAGGAAGCAAAGAGTGAAGCTGTTCAAGAATATTCAGAGCACCTTAATAACATCGCCAACTAATTTCCCTTCTGGTATTGCTGTGGAAACAGATAAAAATACCTATTGGATTAAAGATGGTAAAAGATATCGTTTGATATCAAATCGTGCCGCTAAGTCATGGGCCTTTACAACCGTAAAGGCAACAGAATCAGCATTGTCTACAATTAAGCTTGTAGGAAAGCTTGGGTTTAGAGACGGGACCTTGATAAAAAACATCTCAGATGGTAAAATGTATTTAGTATCACAGAATAAACTAAGACACATTTCTGACCCAGATCTATTTTTAAAGTATGGATTAGATAGATCAAAGGTTATAGAAGTATCTGATTTAGAAGTAAAATCGCATGACATAGGAGAAAATTTATAATGGCATTTAATGATGGAGAACCTTTAGACGCAGCCAAGCTTGGTGCGCTGGAATTACAAATTAATAATTTAGCAGCCAATATTCCAAAAATTGGTGCCTCTACAACAAATGTTAATGTAACTAATAATACTGTTCAGCAAGCAAATATACCACAAATTATTGGTGCTGCTTCAAGTGAAGCATGGCAAGTAGCTCCAGGACACAACACAAAAGATTTTACATTTCCAGGAGATGGGCTAAACAGTACTCCAAAAGCAGTTATAATTACTACAAGACATGGCGGATCATCAAATGTTTGGACTCCTTCAGTAGGAACAAAGACTGGGTCAATAACATTAAAAGGATTTACAGCACATGTGTATATGCCTACTGGAACAACTAAACATAATATTTATATAAGTTACATGGCAATCTGCTACTAGTTGACAAGCTAAACTAATATGTTACAATTACTGTAACATCAAAGTCACGTACCCGTGACTTTTTTACATATTAAGGTAGAAAATGAGCAACGATTTAAAATGGATGCTATCATCCGATCAACAGTTCCCGTATCAAGATGATAAGATGATTGCGCTTTGGTTTAAGGTAATGAAGTGGTTTAAGCCAGATGTTGTAGACTACCTTGGAGATACAGATGACCAAGCTTGCTATAGCAAATATACTGAGGGTCGTTCTGCTGAATTTTTACAACTTCATAAAAATGATAGCAAAGATTTAATTGTTCCAATGATGCGACATGAAGCAAAGGGTGCTAGAGATTTTTATGCTAAGACTAGAGAGATGCTTCCTAACGCACAATTGTTTTCAGCTTTAGGAAATCATGATATAAGAATTTTTAATTATGTTGATGCAAAGCTTCCTGACTATATAAACGAGGTAACACCTGAAGCATTGTGGTCTTTAGATTCTTTAGGATATGATTATATTTATTATGATGATTTACCTAAGCGCCGCTTTGGAGATATACATGTTCACCACGGAATGTCTATTGCTGCAACAGGATCTGCTAGAAAAGATATGGAAGATATGCAGATATCTTTAATTAGAGGACACTCTCATAGAATTGCTTCACACATGGTTACTTACGAACTAAGAAACAATGGCTTAGGAGAAACTCTAAGAGGATATGAAATTGGTCACATGTGTGACGAAAAAGGACCAGGAATGAAGTATACTCAACACCATGACTGGCAAAAAGGCTTTGCTGTTGCCCATATTGTAAATGATTATCCCCATGTTCAAATGATTCATGTTTCACCAGACTACTCATGCGTAGTAGACGGAAAGGTATTTACTTTATAATGTGGTGTGGCAAATGTAATGGCAGAGTTTGTATAGATAGAGTATTTTCACAAAAATTACATATGGAACTTTTCTGCATAATGTGCGGTAAACGATGGATGATTAACAAAGAAACGAGTGCTTTTGGCAAATGGCTAGATCAAAAAGAAACAGCAAACAAAAAGTCATACGGTATTTCTTCTTAAACGACAAGATACATAAGGTACTAAAAGCATCTAGGTCTAAAGACGAATTAATTGCTTGGAACTATCCAGATAAAAAGAGAGTTCTTTATTCTTATTCTCAAGTTAAGAAACACATGGAAGATGCTTATGGAATAAACGAAGTATGTTTATTTTTAAATAAGCATAAGGTAACAATATTAGATTATATTCTAGAGGGTAAGATACCTTATCCTCAAAGAATATATCCTATTGGAAATCCAGATAGCTCATGGTCTAAATATATGTTTAATCAAAAAGACATATTAGGGCTACATGAATTTATATTAGACTCTGGTCACTCATCTGAAATTCCATCTAAATCTGAATTAATAGCCCTTCTCAAACACAAAATTATATTGTATACTAAAACAGAATCAGGATTTGTACCAGTATGGAAGGCAGAGTAATGGAAAAAGGAAGATCTGTTACCTGCGATATTTGCGGAAGAGAGATAGAAGTTCGTTGGGGAATATTTGCTAGCGATACATTGAGTAGACACAAGAAAGCGGAACACAAATGACAACGAGAGTAAAAGTAGATCTTTCATTTACTAGAAACTTAGGAAATTACGAAAGCATCAAGATCGGTGTTGGTATAGAGGACGATCTTCGCCCTGGAGAAAATGTAGATTCTGCAACTGAAAGAGTCTACGCATTTGTAGAAAATAAGCTTATTGAAAAAACTCGTGAAGTAGAAGAAGAGCTAAAACATGGCAAGTGATAGAACCCCATATATATTAATGTCCTTGTATCAATCTTTATATAAAGAGAAATACGGGAAAGATGCTAACATTAATAAGTTTCGTGAAAAGTGGGCTATGCAAGATGTGATAGATAGTGTAGGATTAGACCGTGCTAAAGACTTAATGGTATACTATTTTTCTTTACAAAAAAATGGTCACCCACTTCAGTTCTTTTTCTATAATTTTGATAGAATGAATTCAACACTTATTGAGATAGAAAAAGATAAAGAAAGACGTCGTTTGTTACTGGAAGAAACGAAGAGCTTAGTTAAAAGAGGCGGCATAGAGTGAATACAGAAGCCACATTAATTTCTGCTGTATGCAAGAACAAAGATATCAGCACCCTGCTTGCAGGTAACGTAGATGAATTGTTTACTTCCCACAGAGATATTTGGGAAGGCCTAAAATCTTATTATTATAAGTTCAAAGCTGTTCCAGAGGCTGGAGTTTTAATTGAAAAATTTAAAGACTTTGAGATTGATACCAATGTTAAAGCCGAGACTGGATACTATTTAGATAAACTAAAGAATGAGTATTTGTCTAATAGGCTTAAAAACATTATTATTAAAAGTGGTTCAATGCTCAAAGAAGATGCTGCATCAAGAGTTTTGTCTGAAATGCAAGCGCAACTTGCGGGGCTTAGTAAATTTACCAGTAACGTTCGTGACCTAGATGTTACTGATGCAGACAGCGCAATCAGACACTTTGAAGCAACTAAAGTTCGCTCAGCAGAGATGGGTGGATCGCCAGGAATTAAAACTGGATTTGAAGCAATTGATTTAGCTTATCCAACTGGTATGGCTCCAGGACACTTAATTGTTGCCATTGGTTGGCCAGGCCGTGGTAAGACATGGTTTACTTCCTACCTTGCATGCAAGGCATGGGAACAAGGATTTAAGCCAATGATTGTATCTCTTGAAATGTCTCCAGAAAATATGCGTGATCGTATCTACACAATGCTTGGCTCTGGATTATTTAAAGCCAGTGATTTAGCAACTGGTGATATTAGTATTGATGATTTTAGAACATGGTCAAAAAAGAAGTTTGATAATAAAAATGGTTTTGTTTTAGTATCTAATGAAGGAATGGCAGAAGTAACTCCAGCAACCATTCAAGGAAAGATTGACCAACATAAACCAGACTTAGTTATTTTAGATTATCATCAGCTTTTTTCTGACAACAAAAAATCAATGGGAGCAACTGAACGTAATATGAATATCTCTCGTGAGTTTAAGATGTTGGCTATGACAAACAACATTCCAGTAATTGATATCACTGCTGCCACTATGGATGATGTATCGGATCAAGATAACCCGCCAATGCTTTCTCAGGTTGCTTGGTCAAAGGCTATTGAGTATGATGCTGATATGGCTATTGCTATTCATAAATATACTGGAACTCAAATGATTGAAGTTGTTTCAAGAAAGAATAGACACGGACAAGAGTTTGGGATGTACTTAGATTGGGATATTAACCGAGGTATTGTCAAAGAAATTTACGAAAATCCTTTTGCAAATGACGCACAAAAGAATTAAAAGGTTTCAAATTGATGTTGAGTTTTATGATAATTCTCAGTTAATTAGTTTAAGGCCACAGTATGAAAACATGCTAACGCATGATATGAGATCGAAAGGTTACGCAAGGGTACTTGACATAGACCCAGCTTTTTCGGTAGAATTTACAGGCGAAACATGGAAGTTCTTAATGACTCTCCATGGTGTATATGTAGGAAAGAAGAAGGCATGGCAATCGGAGGGTATAACACAAAGCAAATTGATACCACGCAATACTCCCCAGCACACATTAAGTCAATATTAAAATCAGTTGGCTTAGAGATAGTTGGAGAAACAAGCAATGACTTTCTATGCTACTGCCCATTTCATTCAAATAGACACACTTCAAGCTTTAGCGTAAGCCGTGAAAAAGGAGCATTTATTTGTTTTAACCCTGCATGTGGAGAAGCAGGTACGCTTCAAGAATTAGTCAGAAGAATAACTCATAAAAATGAGTTTGAAGTTCTTAGATACATTGCTTCTAAAGAAACTGAATCATTAGAAAACTTTGAAGAGTTGCTGGCGGAAACAATGGAAGATAAACCAATGTTTGAAGAGTTCTCAGAAGATACTTTAAAAAAGTTATATACTGAATTAATAACAACGGAGCCTGGAAAACAATACTTTCTTTCTAGGGGAATAAATCAGCAATCAATAATTGATTTTGGTCTTGGGTATTCTAGCAACATGAACATGGTTACTGTTCCAGTTCACAGCCCAGAAGGAATACCAATTGGAATTGTGGGCAGATCAATTGAAGGAAAGTCTTTTAAGAATAGCACCAACTTGCCAAAAAGCAAAACTATATTTAATGTACACAGAGCTAAAAAAATTGGAGACCACGTAATAGTTGTTGAGTCTAGCTTTGACGCTATCAGAATTCATCAGGCTGGATTTCCAAATGTTGTTGCCACGCTTGGCGGATTCCTTTCTAAAGAGCAACACTATTTACTAAATAGGTATTTTAATAAAATAACTATAATGACAGACTCAGATTTAGCTGGCAGAGAATTAGGTTTAAGCATAGCTAATAAATTAAGAATGAAAAACATCTTGTGGTCTTCCCACTCTTATGGTAAGATATATCCACATGATGCAAAAGATGCAGGCGATATGACCGATGAGGAAATTAAAGCTTGTATAAAAAATGCAGTTTCTGATATCGAATACAGATCCTGGAACCTGTGATATAATAAAACTAACAGATGGATATATACCATCAACTATAAACAAGGAGATATAATGGGTATCGTAAAAGGTCTTAAAGGACTAAATCAAGTAATGGATAAGCCGCAGAGTTCAGGCGGAGATGGAACAAAAGCTCGCTGGGTAAAGCTAGAAGATTCAGAAAGCGTAAAGGTAAGGTTCTTGCAAGAGTTGGATCCAGACTCACCAACCTATAATGAAAAAGCAGGCTTAGGATTTATTGCAGTAGAACACACAAATCCAAAAGACTATCGTCGCAAAGCATTGTGCACAATGGAAGATCAAGGCAAGTGCTACGGTTGCGAACAACACCGTAAGGACTACAAGGCAGGATGGAAGGGTCGTTCACGACTCTACATTAATGTTCTTGTTGATGATGGGAAAGAAGACCCATATGTTGCAATCCTTTCACAGGGTTCAAGCGGGAAAACAATTACACCAACACTTATTGAATATGCTGGCGAAATGGGAAGCATTACTAACTTGATGTGGCGTGTTAAGCGTTCTGGAACAAAAACAGATACAAGTTATACTATCATTCCGTTAGCTAAAGATGAAGCGCCTTTTGATTCTTCATCTCTGGAACTGTTTGAACTTGAAACCTCAGCAGTTCGTGATATGCCTTACACAGAACAAGAAGCATTTTTTGCTGGAGAAAGTACTCATGCAGATGAGCCTTCAGCTACAAGTAGCAACTTAGACTGGTAAATAATTAAATACCAGGGGCAGTCTATTGACTGTCCCTGTGTTATTTAGTAGAATGTTTATATGAATACATATGAAATACCAGATCCTTTTGATACTTTTGTGGCGCATAAGTATAAGGACTATAAAGGGATGCTATATGATTTCTTTGCAAGAGAATGGCATTTAAAGGCGGCATGTTGTGGTGAAGATTTATATGCACCAAATAAAAAAACAATGACAAAGATTAGACTTTATCATACTAGAAATGAATGCATGGGCGGATACTAATGAGCGATCTATATACGTTTGGTAGTATAATCTCCGCATAATCTCCGCAATTCCCACTTTAGTAGGCATATGCACACTATAGTAGACAATATAGAGAAATCAGGTGAGTGATGGAAGGAGTTAGGATGAGCTTTACACATTTACACGTTCATAGCTACTATAGTTTAATGGATGGGCTTAACTCACCTGAAGAGTTGTGTCAGGCTGCATTAGATGCAGGACAAACAGCAATTGCTATCACAGACCACGGAACATTGTCTTCCCATAGAGATATGCAGATTGCTGCCAAGAAACTTGGTATCAAGCCCATACTTGGCGTGGAAGCTTACATTTCTCCAACAGATAGATTTGATCGCTCCTCCAAAACAGATAAATCAATTCAAGCCTATAACCATATAATCCTACTTGCAAAAAATAAAAAGGGTCTAGAGAATATTAATATTCTGCAGGAACTTGCATGGAATGAAGGATTTTATCATAAGCCACGTATTGATAAAGAAGTATTAGATTTATATAGCGAAGGTATCATTGTTTTAAGTGGATGTCTTAACGGATTAATTAGTAAAGCTATTGATAGAGGTAGTCTAGATGAAGCTAGAACTTTACTAAAAGGATTTAAAAAAACATTTGGCTCAGATTTTTATGTAGAAGTTCAATCTCATAACCCTGAGCCAATCAATTCCGCATTATTGCAATTAGCAGATGAATTAAAAATTAAAGCGGTGGCAACAGGAGATGCTCACTTTGCTAAAGAAGAAGATAGAATCTTAGAAGAAGCATTACTAATTTTATCAACATCTCCCAAGGCAGATAAAGACTCAGACTTTGATATGTCTAGAAACATGAAAGATATGTTAGATAGATTTAACTATCTTTATCCTGACCGTAGAATTTCATTTCAAGATATGAACTTATTTATTCAAAGCCGTTCTGAAATAGAGGCAGATTTTAATAAGGCTGGCATACAGCGTACAGATATATACGAAAATACAATGGAAATTGCTAATAAGGTTGGAGACTATACCTTTAATCAGGGCCTAGACCTTCTTCCAGTGCCAAAGACTGATGCCGATGAAAAGCTACGTCAACTGGCTGAAAAGGGCTTAGATAGGCTACAGAAGGCTTCTGATGTGGCATATAAGGAACGTTTAGAGGAAGAGCTGTCTGTAATTGCTTCTAAAAACTTTGCCTCTTATTTCTTGGTTGTGGCAGATATGATTAATTGGGCTAAAGAAAATAACATTATGGTTGGGCCAGGACGTGGATCGGCAGCAGGCTCCCTTGTATGTTATTCATTAGGAATTACAGATGTAGATCCAATTGAATATAACTTGCTTTTCTTTAGATTTATTAATCCAGAGCGTAATGATTTTCCAGATATTGATACAGACTTTGAAGATCGTCGCAGAAAAGAAGTTAAAGAATATCTTAAAAAGAAATTCAAGCATGTTGCATCTATCTCTACTTACACTTACTTTAAAGATAAGGGCGTAATACGTGATGCCGCCAGAGTTTTTATGGTACCACTTCAAGAAGTTAATCGTGCAACAAAACAGATTGACACCTTTGAAGATTTTTTAACGTCACCTAATACAAAAGAATTTAGAACAAGATACCCAGAGGTGGTCTGGCTTGCAGATAGATTGCGTGGAAGAATTCGTTCAGTAGGAGTACATGCTGCTGGTGTTGTTGTTGCTAAAGATGATTTAAGAAAATACGCACCAGTTGAATCTAGAGCGGATGCTAGCGATTCAGTTTCAGGACGAATTCCAGTTGTTGCATACGACATGGATCAGGTTGCTGACATTGGTTTGATTAAACTAGATGCACTGGGACTTAAAACTCTTTCAGTAATTTCAGATACATTGAAGTCAATTAAAGAAAGAACTGGAAAGTCTATCAACCTATCCTCATTTTCTTTGGACGATCCTAGCGTTTACAAAATGCTAAATGATGGATATACAAAAGGAGTGTTTCAAGCTGAAGCAACACCATACACCAATCTTTTGATTAAAATGGGCATAGATAAGTTTGAAGATCTAGTTGCATCAAATGCTTTAGTTAGACCAGGTGCCATGAACACTGTAGGAGCCGCCTATATCAATAGAAAGCAGGGCAGAGAAGCTGTTGATTATAGCCATGTCCTAATGAAGGATTTTACAGAGAACACATATGGTGTTATTATATATCAAGAGCAAGTTATGCAAGCGTGTGTTTACTTAGGTGGTATGTCTTGGTCAGAGGCTGATAAGGTCCGCAAGATTATTGGAAAGAAAAAAGATGCAAAAGAATTTGACCAGTTCAAGGATAAGTTTGTTACTGGGGCTTCAAAACACATTTCTAAGAAACAAGCAGAAACCCTTTGGCAGACATTTGAGGCTCATGCTGGTTATTCTTTCAACCGCTCCCATGCTGTTGCTTACTCTATGCTTAGTTATTATACTGCTTGGCTTAAGTCCAATTATCCTATTGAGTTCATGTTTTCAATTCTTAAAAATGAAAATGACAAGGACGCAAGAACAGAATACCTGATTGAAGCAAAAAGGTTAGGTATTAAAATAAAGTTGCCACATGTAAATGAATCAGATATTTACTTTTCTTTAAAAAATGATTCTATTATATTTGGGCTAGCAGAAATCAAATTTATTTCTGACAACATTGCAAATAAAATACTAGAAAAGAGGCCATTTACTAATTATGCTGAACTTATTGAAAGAGCATCCGAAAAAGGCAGTGGTATTAATAGCAGGGCTATCTCTGCTCTTAATGCCATCGGTGGTGCGGCGTTTCCTGATAATCCGAGAGACGGTAACGAAAAAGACAACTACTACGAATACTTAGGTATACCAACATTTAACCTAGAAGGAATACCTCCAAGAATTAAAGCTCAAGCAAGACCGATTGAAGAGTTTGATGATCTAGGATCGTTTATTATGTTTGGAATGGTCAAGTCTATTAAAAGAGGAACTGGCTGGGCAAGAGTTGAGTTGGTAGATGAGACTGGATCAATTGGACTATTCCATAACGAACAAACACAAATTGAAACTGGACAGATGTACTTTATTCTTGTTGGAGATAACAGAATTGCTAGATATATTAAGATTAGCGATATAGATCCTAAACTCGACGACCTGTTTGTAGATTATCTATACAGGAAAGAATATGATTTAGAGGAAGATGAGTATATTGTAGTAAACTTTACTCCATATAAAACTAAGGCTGGGAAAATGATGAGCCACATTGTTTTATCTAATAAAGCAAAAGAGTTAACAAGAGTAATTGCTTTTCCAACAATGTACAAAATGTCTTTAGCAAAAATGCGAGAAGGAATGAAATGTAAATTAGTTCTATCAAAACTAGATGATGGAACGTTAAATGTTAAGGAAATATTATGACAGACAATATAACTAATTTAGTTGCTTCAATAAATATTAATCAGGTTTTAGTTGCAGCCCTAGAAGAATATGGTAAACTTACCGTTCCAACATTAAAATTTTTAGACGTCAAAACAAACAATAAAGAATTAGTTATTGATTATGATGATACAACTTTATCATTTACATTTAGCTTAAGAGAGATAAAAGTTAATGAACAGCAATAATATGCCTACAGAATATGGACTAGATGCCTTAGCGGCAATACTTCACGAGACAGCAATTGAAAAGGGATTTTGGGATAGCCCTAAAAACTTTGATGTGCTTGGAAATAAGTTGGCCTTAGTGCATTCAGAAGTTACAGAAGTTTTAGAAGCAATAAGAAAAAATAAAGGGTCAGAAGAAATTGTAGAAGAAATGGCAGATATATTAATTAGAACTTTAGATCTTTATGCGTCAATGCGTAATGCAGGATTTGTAGATCATAGCCTAGATGAATGTTTATTTAAGAAAATGGGAAAAAATAAAGACCGCCCAAAGCTTCACGGAAACTTATTTTAAATGGTATACTATAGAAAAGAAAGAGCATAAATGACAATAGATATCGATAGCATACTATCAAAACTAGATCCAAAAACAAGACAACGAGTTCAGTCAGCACAAAATGTTAAAGTAGATAGACAAAGAACCCCCAGCATAGGATTAAATATGGCTCTAAGGGGCGGGCTAGGCTACGGAAGACAAACGCTAGTATGGGGCAATAAGTCTGCTGGAAAGTCTTCATTCTGTTTACAGATGATAGCCCTTGCACAAAAAGATGGCAAGACATGTGCGTGGATTGACTCTGAAGATTCTTATGATCCAGATTGGGCAGAATCACTAGGGGTAGACTCGTCTTCTCTGATACACTCACCAGCAAAAACAGTTAATGATATGGTAGACGTTGCAACAAAGCTTATGGATGCAGGTGTTGATATTATTGTAGTAGATTCTATCTCAGCACTTCTACCAGCAATTTATTTTGAAAAAGATGGAAATGAAATGAAAGATTTGCAAGACACAAAGCAAATCGGCGCAGAAGCAAAGGATATGACCCACGCAGTCAAGATGTTAAACTATGCAAACAAAAACACATTACTTGTTCTCATCTCACAACAACGAAATCAGTTTGGATCTATGCATGCTAGTCACATCCCCACGGGTGGCATGGCAGTCAAGTTCTTTTCTTCCACTGTCATTAAACTCTGGTCGTCTGAAGCTGAGGCAAATGCTATTAAAGCTGGGGTTAAAGTTGGCGACAAGATCATTGAACAAAGAGTTGGGAGGCCAGTTAACTGGATTATTGATTACAACAAACTTGGTCCCCCAAATCTATCGGGACAATATGATTTTTACTACCAAGGGGAAACTCTTGGTGTAGATGCAGTTGGAGAAACCTTAGACGTTGCCGAGATGGTTGGAGCAATTGAAAAGGGCGGAGCTTGGTATACGGTTAATGGTGAAAGAATTCAAGGCAGGGCTAAAGCAGTACAATATCTTAGAGATAATAAAGATGTAGTTGAGTCTTTAGTTAAGAGTATAAATGCCAAATCTTGATGAGTTTTTAAAACCAAAGCCTGAACTTAAAGAATACAATTTAGAAAAGCTTTCTGGACTAAGAGCATGCAGCACTTGCGATGAAAATGTCAACGGAGCTTTTTGGGATCCAATAGAGTTAGTAATGTCATGGAGATGTTCTAATGGCCATGAAACAATATTTAAAATTCAGTAATGTCAGAAAGAGCTGAAGTAAAAAGAGATGGAGCTAAGGCGCAAAAAAATAGTGGTCGTGGTGAATATCAAAAAGGTGACGCTAAATGGAAAATGTTTCTTGTAGATTATAAAGAATCTTCAAAATCTTTTACGCTAAACAAACCAGTTTGGTCAAAGATATGTACTGATACATTTAAAGTAAGCAGAGACATGCACCCAGCATTAAAAATTATTATAGGCGAAGATTCTAAGGTACGACTTGGAATTATTGAGTGGACTGTGTTAGAAGAACTAATGCAATTCTGGGAGGAAAACCATGATTAAAGAAATTTTTTTAACAACATTAACAGGAGCAGGAGTTGGTGCAGTATTTGCTGTATTTAAACTACCAGTTCCAGCACCACCAGTATTTGCAGGGGTGATGGGTATTGTTGGTATATGGATTGGCTACGCCTTGATTGCGAGAGTATTATAATGACTGCCTTTTTATTAGGATTAATGTTAGGGTTTAGTGTTGGTTACCCAATTGGGTTGTTCATAGACAAACTAGATAAAAGGATTAAAAATGACAGAGGATAAAAATACATTAGAGCTTATTAGTGACATTACAGAATTTAACGATCTTCATGAGTTTATGAAAGATGAGCACCTAGATAAAGCTATGGCAATTGTAGTAAAACTACTAATGAATCCAGACGTGCCTTCTGCAAAGGCACCGCATTTAATTATGGAGCTTCAGGCCATGTCTACAAAATTTGCTGTAATGGCTTCAGTTTATTCCACTATTGCTAAAGATAAAGCTGGTACAGTAAATAATAATAAAAAAAATGTTTATTATTCAGTAAAGGAGTCCATAGACAAACTTGTAGATGCACTTAAATATGTCGTTAGGTATAATTAATAATGGGTAGAGATATTGTAAAGAACCTTAAATTTAAAAAACACACAGGTAAGTTCTTTGACCCAGAATTATTTGCACAGCTTTTAGATAATGCATACAAGAATACTAAACGTGCTGATGGCGAAATGACAAAGAAATCATTTAGCCCAAGCTCACTTGGCTACGGACATGGCACTTGCCCTAGATATTGGTACATGGCTTTTTCTGGCGCAGTATTTATTGATGACAATGATGCTGTTGCTGTAGCAAACATGGCGCAGGGCACACAGGCTCACGAAAGACTTCAAAATTTAATTAAAACTATGCCACAATGGAAGTCGGAAGAAGAAGAAATTATTAATGAGTATCCTCCTATCCGAGGTTTTATTGACTTAGTTATGGAATATGATGGAGAAACAGTAATTGGTGAGATCAAGACGGCCAAGCAAGAAGTATGGGATACTCGTCAATCTGAAATGAAATCTACAGCCAATCACATGCTTCAGATTCTTACATACATGAAGTTAAAGAATGCTAAGGAAGGATTCTTTCTTTATGAAAATAAAAATACTCAAGAAATATTAATTATTCCAGTATCAATGAATGAAAAGAATACTAAAATAATTGAAGATACATTTACTTGGATGTGTGAAGTTTGGGATAACTTTAAAGATGGAGACCTTCCAATGCGTCCAGCTGGTGCTTCAAAATCAAAGATGCCTTGCACATATTGTCCAGTCAAAAAAGAATGTTATTCTGGATTAACTGGTACAGTTCAAATAGAAAAGTTTGAGATTCCAAAAATATGATTTGTTTTAATAAAGATTGTCAAAAAGAATTTGACGCTAAGACTCATAATCAAAAATATTGTTGTGATGAATGCTGTAGAGTTGCAACAAATAAAAGAATTATGGAAAAGTATTATGAAAAAAAGGCAATTAGAAATGGAACAGTAATAAGAAAATGCAAAAAATGTAAAACTCAGCTAAGCGTATATCACAATCAAGAAATGTGTTCAATATGCGAAAAGCGTAAAAACTCTGATCAAAGAGATAGTTTATTAAGGATGATTGATGACATTAGCTAGCCTAGTAAAAACAAAAGCCCACAGGGTTTTGGGCATAGATGCATCTACAAATTCAATTGCTTTTTGCCTTATGGAAAACGATAAGCCATTAAAATGGGGGAAAATAGAACTTAAAGGCAATGACATTTTTGAAAAGATCCATGACGCTAAAGTTAAAACTCATGCAATGCTAGAAGAATTAAAGAGTGATTATATTGTTGTTGAAGGCGCAATACTTGTCAGATCGCCAGATGCTGTGATAAAATTGTCTTATGTCTATGGAGTTGTTATTGCTGAGCTTATGTCTACTGGTGCTAAGGTTATTACTATTAGTCCATCCTCGTGGCAGGCATACATTGGCAACAAAAATCCGACAAAGGATGAGAAGTCTGCAATAAGATTAGCAAACCCAGGGTACGCCGAATCTTGGTACAAAAATAAATTGCGTAATATGCGTAAACAAAGAACCATTGATTACTTTAATAATAAATATGGACTAGAGCTAGACGATTTTGATGTTGCAGATGCATTTGGCATTGCACATTATTCAAACCAAGTTTTAACGGAGAGATGATGATACCTAAAACAATTTTTCAAACATATGCATGTGATTATTCAGAGCTTCCTTCATACATTAAAAATTGTACCGAAACATGGCAGGAAAAAAATCCAGAATTTGAATATGTTTACATGAGCGAAAAGCAATGCTATGAGTTTATTTTAGAAAATTATGACAAGAGACATGCCGATATATACTCTGGCCTTAAGCATAAAGCAATGAAGGGTGACTGGTGGAGATACCTAATTGTAAATAAGCTTGGCGGAATATACATGGATATAGATACTGTATGTAGAAAACCAATTTTAAGCGAATTAGATATGTCACATAATTTTATAACAACTTTAGATCTAGTTCCAGATGCGTTATTTACTCAGTGGGGATTTGCCTCTATTGCTAATCATCCAATATTAAATGATTTAATTAATCATATATTAGACAATTATGACATGTATCCATCCAATAAAAAATTAATTAAAACAGATTTAACTGGGCCAACAGCCTTTCAAAAATCAATAGAAAATGTTTTAGGAACTGCCGCAAAGGATTTAATTGATATAACTGCTGCAAAAACAAATGCGGATAAAGATTTTGCCGAATCAAAAAGTATTAGTATTGAAGATGCAATTATGTTATTTAATCAACACTCAAATTGTTTAGAAAATAAAGTTAAGTTATATTTTTGGACATACAATAATGTTGCAAGACATTTTACAGCAGCCTGGCGTTGGTCAGATAATACAATTGATAAAAATATAATTAATAATATAATGGGACATAAATGCGATAACATTAGCTATGAGTATGCAGACATAAAAATTAAACTTAAAAATAAATCGTATAGTTCTTTTGGGTGGAGCAAATAATGGCAATGGATTTAATTGGTTTAGAGCCTGTTGAAATAGAAGGAAGACATTTTAGAAGAAACATTGTTTGTTGGCATCATATGTGGGATGCAATATCGCTTTTATATCCAGAGATTGCTAAAGAGGTTGAGTATGGATATTCAAATGATGAAGATGGACTAAATGAAGATAGATCTCAAAAGCTTGCAAATAAAATAGTTTCTGAACTAGACGGCACATCAAATGCTTTAAAAGATTATATATATGAAAATCTAGTATTAAATGGCATATCTGTTCCAGACATTACAGATTTTAACGACTTTAGAATCTTTCTTGAATCTTGTGGAGGATTCAAGATATGTTAAAGTTTTATCAAAGTAAGGACTGGCTTCATAGAAGATATGTTGTGCAAAAAAAGACAGTTACTGAAATTGCTGAAGAATGCGGAACTTCCGTAATGACAATACAGAGGTACCTAGTACAGTTTGGGTTAATTAAAAAAAGATGAAAATTTATAAAGAAAGCTACAGCCAAGCAGACCAAGAGTCTTTTGTTTTAAATATTTTAAAAGAAAAAAGGAACATTAGCAGATCAGAAAGATTTGATAAAGTTTACAATGAAAGCCACTGGGGATATAAAAGTGGCCCAGGCTCGGATCCAGATTTTGCAAAGCCCTGGATAGATGTTGTTAATTCCTTTTTATCAAAAGATGATGTAAATACTGTGATTGATGTTGGCTGTGGTGATTGGAGGATAGGGAAAAAGTTAAATTTAAATGGAATAAATTATACTGGAATAGAAATTAGTTCAGTAATATTTAAAGAAACTGTTTTAAATTCTTCTGAAAATATAAAATTTATTCAGGGTGACTTTGAGTCAATGTCTATAAATGACGTGGATCTTATAATAATAAAAGATGTACTACAGCACTTGCCAAATTTATCTATATATAATATAGTTAGCAAAATAATGAGAAAATCTAAATATGCATTATTCTGTGATGACATGCAAGAGGTAAATAATGAAGAAGATGTTTATGCTGGATACAGGTCTATAGATTTATCTTCAAGCCCATTTAATTTTAATTTTGAAATACTAGGTGCCTTTGGAGATAAGGTAATTAGACTATATACTAGAGATGGAGAAAATAATGGCGGGATATCCTGAAAAAGATAAAGGTTATCAGATGTGGGTTACAGACTTACAACTAATAGCAACAAATGCACCATCTGGGCAAAAGATTATTACAGAATGTCTTGAGATGGCTGGCATGCTAATTCAAAAAAATATATCTTACGGTAATTCTGCATTAGACCCAATTCGTATATTTTCAAAAGCTGATTCAAAAGAACAGATTAGAGTTCGTATTGATGATAAACTAAATAGAATTCAAAATGATCAAGCATTCCCTGGAGATAACGATATTGATGATCTAATTGGATACTTAATATTGCTTAAAATAGCTAACAAGGTTGCAATTTCAGTCAACTAGAAGTATAATCTATTATATGAATGAAATAGAGCCAGCAGTACATTTTGACCGCATGAATAAGGTGGTTGAAGAGCTGCTTAAGGGCAATAGCCCCACACAGATAGCAAACTCCACTGGATTTAAAAGGGCGGAAGTTGTAGAGCTTATTGATGAATGGAAAGAAGTAGTTCATAATGATGTAAGCTTAAGAGGCAGAGCTAAAGAAGCCATATCAGGTGCAGATCAACACTACGCAATGCTTATTAAAGAGGCTTGGAAAACTGTAGAAGATGCAGATACCCAAGGACAACTTAATGTAAAAGCTGCAGCCTTAAAACTAATTGCAGATATTGAAACAAAAAGAATAGCAATGCTTCAAGCAGTCGGTGTTTTAGAAAGCAATGAAATAGCATCTCAAATTGCAGAAACTGAAAGAAAACAAGAAATTTTAGTTGGAATTTTAAAAGAAGTAACTGCTGGATGCCCAAAATGTAAACTAGACGTTGCTAAAAGGCTTTCTCAAATAACAGGAATTGTTGAGTCCGTAGTTATAGAGGACTCAGATGTCGTTTGAGTTTGGAGATCTAATTGATCTTCTCGACGGAGAAGAGTTTGATGAGAAGCCAGTCCAGCTGGAAGAGTTTGTTACTAGCCCCAAGTACCTTGCATTGCCTCCATTATCAGAACTTCAATATTTACTAATTGAAAAAAGTTCACAAATATATAAAGAGACAACTCTTATAAAATTATTTGGAGAAGAACGTGGTAAAGAAATTGCTAAACAAACTGCCACTGAAGTTATAGCTCAGTTAGGTAAGGGTTCTGGAAAAGATTATTGCTCTACTATTGCAGTTGCTTATATAGTGTATTTACTATTATGCTTAAAAGATCCAGCAACATATTATGGCAAACCTCCTGGAGATGCAATAGATATTATTAATATTGCAATTAACTCTCAGCAGGCAAATAATGTTTTCTTCAAAGGATTTAAAACAAGAATCGATAAATCACCCTGGTTTGCAGGGAAGTATGAAGCTAAGGCTTCCGAAATGAAATTTGATAAAGCTATTACAGTGCACTCTGGTCACTCAGAGCGTGAAGCATGGGAAGGCTATAACGTTATTGTTGTTATCTTAGATGAAATATCAGGATTTGCAATTGAAAATACAACTGGCCATGATCAAGCCAAAACTGCTGATGCCATATACGAAATGTACCGTGCATCTGTAGACTCAAGATTCCCAGACTTTGGTAAAGTAATTCTGCTTTCTTTTCCACGATTTAAAAATGATCCCATACAAAAATTTTATGAATCCGTAATTGCAGAAAAAGAAATAATAATTAGATCAGAAATTTTAAAAATGGATGAGGATTTGCCAGATGGAACAGAAGGGAATGAAGTTACTGTTGAATGGGAAGAGGATCATATTAAGTCTTACCTTATACCCAAGGTCTTCGCATTAAAGAGGCCTACATGGGAAGTAAATCCTACAAGAAGCATTGAAGATTTTAAGACAGCTTTTTATAAAAATAGTTTAGACGCACTAGGAAGATTTGCCTGCATGCCACCAGAAATGATTGATGCTTTTTTTAAATCCAGAGAAAAAGTTGAAAAAGCTTTTAATAATACTGGCATTGCAGTTGATAAATTTGGAAGACTTGAAGAGTGGTTTCAGCCAGATATAGAAAAAAAATACTTTATACATGTTGACTTAGCGCAAAAGCATGACCATTGTGCAGTTGCAATGGCTCATGTAAACAAATGGGTCAACGTAAAGGTTACAGACAATTACTCCCAGCTTGCACCTATTGTAGAGGTTGATGCAGTTAGGTACTGGACACCAACCGCAGATAAATCTGTTGACTTTACTGAAGTAAAAGATTATATTTTATTGTTAAAAACACGAGGATTTAATATAAGCGTGTGTACTTTTGACAGATGGAATTCTCATGATATGATGCAACAACTAAAACAATATGGCATCAATACAGAAATTCTATCTGTTGCTAAAAAACATTATGATGATATGGCTATGGTTGTTCTAGAAGAAAGACTTTCTGGCCCCCACATACCTTTGCTTATTGATGAGTTATTACAGCTTAAAATAATGAGAGATAAAGTTGATCACCCAAGAAAAGGCTCAAAAGACTTAGCAGATGCAGTTTGCGGTTCTATATTTAATTCTATCAGTAGAACCAGACCAGACAATAATTCTGAAATAAATATTCATACTTATGAATCAATGAGTTATGATAATGACTTTATAGTTGATGATAAAGAAACTTCACTTAATATGATTAGACCGCCAAGAATGCCAGATAGATTGTCGGAAGCAATAGAAAATATGGAGATAATATGAGCGAGTATCAAGAAAAAGCAAAAGAATGTAAGTGCTGCGGAAAACATGTTCCACTACCAACCGTAATGAAAGATCTAAATGGTACTGTGCTTTGCCCAACTACATTTGCAAATGTAATGGAATATAAAAGAATATGGTCTGTTATTGGCAAGCGTCCGTCTGGATCTATTAGAAAACATTTTTCTGAATATGTCCAGTCTATAGTAGAAAATGAAAATAAAATTGGAACTGAATAGTCAATTATTATTTAATAAAATAAGCTTAGAAAATTTTTTATACACAGACACATTAGGTAAGTCTGGGCATCCCGCAGACTATATTAAATATGATTACAACAGCCTTGGTTACAGAAGCAAGGAGTTTCATCAGAATGAAAAATTACTTATTGCTGGGTGCTCACAGACCTTTGGTTTTGGTGTAGAAAAAGAACATATTTGGGGAAATGTTGTAGCAAAACAATTTGGAATTGATTGTGCAAATTTATCTGTCCCAGCATCTTCTTGCGGAGCAATAGTAAATAATTTATTTGCATATTTTCAAGAGTTTGGAAATCCTAAAGTATTATTAGTTTTATTTCCAGATATGTATAGATTTCAAATTACAACAGATCCAGAACTTGTTTCATCCCCATCAATTAAAATTAAAAAGACTAATGATCAAGATATACCATATTTAACATACCTACATTTAAATACTCATAATAAAGAAAATATGCCAAAGAACCAAAGAATGCCATTTAATTTAGAAGAAATGTTATCTCCAGACATTGCTTTTTTTCATAATATGAAAAGCATTTCATTATTAAATCAATATTGCGATGCTGTTGGTATAAAGATATACTGGTCAACTTGGGAGTCATCTACAGATTATGATTTTATGCAGTTAGCAGATCAAAAAGAATACCCATTTAATAACTACTTATCATCTAATGCATTTAAATGGTTCTCTCGTTGTAGCTTTGAAGAGAACCCATTTGGCGTCAAGGTTAATTTAATTAAGTCTAGCGGCTATCATGAAAAATATGCTTTAGATTGTAATAACTGTAGTAGCAATATAGATTGCCCAGACATAATATTTTGTCATAATGATTTAGAATATAGTTATCCAGAAATTTTTAAAGTCGGTAATGATAAAGTTCATATGGGTACGCATGAGCACCAGCATTTAGCAGAAATATTTATAGAAAAGATTGAAAACGATGAAATTAGTTTTTAATATACTTTATATAATAGAAAGAATAAAAAGAAAATTAAACTCAAAAAAATATAAAAAGAAAGATGATAGGTTTATATATTAATGATTATATTAGGTGTTAATGAGACCTCTCACGACGCATCTTTGTCGTTAATTAAAGATGGGCAGATACTATTTGCGGGCCATTCTGAAAGATATAGTAAAACAAAAAATGATTGGTATATCAATGATAGTTTAGTTAATGATGTTTTACAATACGGTGCACCTGATGCCATAGCCTACTACGAGAAACCCTCTCTAAAGGCCTCTAGACTGCTTCTAAAGGGTGGTCTAGGAGACTGGAAGCCGAGGTTTGAAATACAGGGAATACCAAGAAAATCATTTAAGCACCATTATTCCCATGCTTGTGCTGGATATTATACTAGCCCATTTACAGATGCCGCAATTGTTGTTTTAGATTCAATTGGAGAATATAACACATCCACTGTCTGGATCGGTGAAGGAGAAAAAATAAAATTAAAATACAAACAAAACTACCCAGTCAGCTTTGGACTATTCTATTCTGCGTTTACAGAACTTTTAGGACTTAAGCCAAACGAAGAAGAATATATATTAATGGGGATGGCTGGGTATGGCGACTGGAAAAGATACTACAAAGAAGTAGATAATTATTTTCCAAATTATTATACTCAATCATATAATTTTCATAAAGGAATAACAGATTTTAATTGGGGCCAGGTTCCGTGTTTTGCTGGTCAAGAAGGAACTGGATGCATAGGGGAATGGCTTGACCAAAGAAAATATGATCTTGCGGCGGCAGTTCAGTTTGTTTATGAGCAAAGACTACTTGAGTTTATGCAAATGGCAAAGTTAATTACAGGTAAAAGTAACATTGTATTTATGGGAGGCTGTGCATTAAACAGCAAAGCTAATACATTGCTATGGAAAATATTCAAAGATATTTGGATTATGCCAAATCCAGGAGACGCTGGATCGTCATTGGGTGCGGCAGCAGCATTGTATGGAAAGCATATTGAATGGAAAGATCCTTACCTAGGGTACAATCTTGGCGGAGAATACCCAGTGCAAAAAATAGTTGACGGTATTCTTAAAGATGGAATTGTAGCAGTTGCAAACGGAAGGGCTGAATATGGGCCTAGAGCATTAGGCAATAGAAGCATATTGGCAGACCCAAGAGATCCAAGCATTAAAGATAAAGTAAATAAAATAAAACAACGTGAACTATTTAGGCCGTTTGCGCCAGTTGTTATGGAAGAATGTGCATCTAAATGGTTTAACATGGACTTTGCATCTCCTTATATGCAATACACTGTAAAGTGTTTACAGCCAGACAAGATCCCATCTGTTGTTCATATAGATGGCACATCAAGAGTTCAAACTGTAAACAAAGATCAACATAGAGGGTTATGGAGAGTTTTAAATAAATTTTATTTACAAACTGGCGTACCGATATTATTAAACACAAGTTTAAATATAAAAGGCCAGCCATTAATAAATGATGAGCAGGACGTCCTTGACTGGCAGGCCCATTATAGTTATAATATACTAACTGGCAACAATAGCTTAGTTGGTTAAAGCCCCGAACTCATAATTCGGTAATCGTAGGTTCAAGTCCTACTTGTTGCACTGGAGGCAAAATGTTTAATTTACATATGAATGATACAGGAAGTTTTTTAGATGCAATTTTATATGAGCCAAGCAAGTTCTTTAAAGTCCCAGATTACAATAAAAATTTAATATATACTAATAAATTAATTAAAGATTCTCCACAAGACCACTCATTTTTTAATCGTGACATACAGTATAACTTAAATAAAAAAAATTATAGATCTCCAGCTTTTCACAAAAATACTGATATATTATTTGCTGGATGCTCATTGACTTGGGGAGCAGGAGTACCAAAAGAAAATATTTGGTCTAATATTGTAGCAAAAGATTTAAATATTACACACGCAAGCCTTGCTTTATCTGGAGACTCTGTATATGGTCAGATAAAAAGAATATTTGCATATTTTAAAGAATTTGGTCATCCCAAATATATATACGCTTTATTCCCAGATTTCTATAGAATGCTTATCCCAGTTAATGAAAAAATTTTTACAACTAAAGGAGCAATAAAAGAATTAAAAAATAAACCACATGATGACTATAATGAATATATTTTGAAAAATGCTTTTATTCCAGGAACTGTAGATAAAGATTTTAAAATTGCAATCAAGCCTTTTATTGCAGAAGAGGTGATTAACCCAGAAATTGCACATTTTTTATCTGCACAAAGCATAATGATGCTAGAGTCTTATTGTGAAGTAGCAGGAATTAAATTTGCTTGGTCTACATGGGATCAAAAACAATTTTTAGTTTTAAAAACGTTAGGTCCTGAATATTATAAAACATTAATTGATATAAATATGCAAGATTGGCATATAGATTACGATACAATAGAAGACAAGTATATGCCTAATGGGAAAAGAATATTATGTCATGAAGATCTAAAAAAATCAGGACCAGATTTTTTTGATCTTGGAAATGATAGAGATTATGGAATTTATTATGCACACTGGGGCTCACATCGACACCAGCATGTAGGAGATATAGTAAAAAAATATGTATCAGATTGGATTAATAATGGATGAAATAATGGAATATTATTTAGAAATAGGAGCTATTGAAATTTCTGGTGTAGATAAAGATGGAGAAATATTATTTTCTATTACAGAAAAAGCAAAAGATCTTGCACCAGAGTTGTGGCAATCTCATCAAGAACATGTTGATAATACGTTGCTTGATCTTTATGAAAAAGGTCTTATAGAAGTAGAGTATAATGAAAATTTAGAAGCTGAAATTAAACTTAGTGATGCTGGAATAGAAGAATCTAAACAATATGGGTTAAGGTTTTTAGGAGAATAAATGTTTGAGTATCAGAATTGGAAATTTGACACTATTGAGTCAATTCCATATCCAGAAGAAAATTTTGAAATAATTAAAGTTACAGGATTAAGAAATAAAGATGCAAATGTTTATGACATTAAAATAAATGATCCTGCTTTTATGATGCAGGCTAACGCACACCTTTGGCACTTTGTTCAAGAAGGCCTAGCGCAGTATGAAGTAATATCTAAAAAATTTACTTTAGTTAAATTATTTTTTCATGACTATCATTTAGAAAGTATTAATAAAACATTTATTCCTATACAAGAGTATTCTAATATGAAATTTCAGTATAGTCCTTATATAAAAGATTTAGCAAGCATATATAGTCATGACAAAAAAATATACCTTACAAACAAATCCAGTATATTAATTAAAGAAGCTTATTTTATTAATGATATATCTAGACTTCTAGATAGAAATTTAATATTAACTGGAGATGTAATACCTTATTGGATAAAAGCTACAGATGATGAGGGTAAATGGATTTCTACGGAGGATGTAAAAAGAGCTTCCCCATATTTTCATGAAGATTGCATATATGATAGGTGGCAGATAGAAGGCCTAAAGCTTGTTAAAAATAGGCTATCTAAATATATGAAAAAAGATGAAAGCTTTTACACAAAAATATATATAAGTAGAGAAGACGTAAATAAAATGTGGTCTTTTTTGGCACCCTCTAGGTCTTATCATCAAGAACAAACTTTGATTGACTATTTTATTTCACAAGGGTATAATAAGGTTGTATTAACTGATTATGGTTATATAGATCAAATTAATATTCTTTTTAATGCAACACATGTGGCTGGACTTACTGGATCTGGATTATTTAATACATTTTTATGCAGGCCTGGCACAACGGTAATTGAAATACACGTAAGCGCAAACTACTATTGGTCTTATGAATACTTTAAAGAATTTGGATTAAATATTAAAACTGCAGAATTAAGATGGAGAAAAGATTTTGATGCAGTTTTATCAAACAAAACTATGAGTAAATTAAAAGAGTTGGTAGAACAAAATGATTAATATTGTTGTGCCTTTAGCTGGAGAAGGAACTAGATTTTCTTCTACTGGAATAAAAACCCCAAAGCCTTTGATTATTGTTAATGGTAAGACCATGATTGAGCATTCGGTAGAAACTTTTGGAATTAAAGGACAATATATTTTTATTACAAAACAATATAAAAATGATGCTTATAATGTTGAGCTGTCTTCCATTATTAAAAGAATTCAGCCAGATGCAATTGAAATAAAGGTAGATAAAAAACAACGTGGTGCTGCAGATGCAGTCATGTATGCAGAAAAATATATAGACAACAAAGATTCGCTTATTACAATTAATTGCGATCAAATACTTAACTGGGATCATGAAGAATTTGTTGACTATGTTAAAGAAACAAATTGCGACGGTTCAGTAGTTTTGTTTAATGCTAATGATCCAAAACATAGCTATGCTGAAGTTGTTGACAATAAAATAATCAAAATTGTAGAAAAAGAAGTAATATCTAATGATGCATTAATAGGAGTACATTATTGGAAACATGGATCAGACTTTGTTGATTCTGCACGAGAACTTTTGAATACAGATAGTACAAGCGAAGTTTATATTTCGCAGACATACTCATATATGTTAAAAAATAATAAATATATATCTCCATTTTACATACCAAATAATAACTATATTAATTTAGGAACCCCTGAAGATGTTGCTATTTATCTAGGTAAAGTTAAAGAATTTTATACAGATAAACCTAAAACTATATTTTGCGATATTGATGGCACAATCATAAAGCACCTACATAAATTTAGTGACTTAGGAAAATTTGAAGTAGAAATTTTGCCAGGAGTAATTAATAAGTTTAACGAGTGGGATTCTAAAGGCTATAAGATAATTTTGACGACTGCAAGAAAAGAATCTGCTAGGGGAATAACAGAAAAGCATTTAAACGGACTAGGTCTTTGCTGGGATCTTTTAATAATGGGAGTTACAAGTGGTCAGCGGGTACTTATTAATGATAAACTAAACAATAAGGATATAGATAGGGCTACTGCTATAAATTTAATAACTAATGATGGCTTTAATTCAACTTACTGGGAAGAATACGGGCTATGAAACTTTCAAGACTAAAGGATACAATCGGAGGGTGGTTTGTAGGAAATTTTGATAAAGCTGCTTACAAAACAGATGCATGTGAGGTTTCATATAAATATCACCATAAAGGAGAAAAATGGCCAGTTCATTACCAAGAACAGGTAATTGAGATCAATTTGATGGTTCGGGGTAAAATGAAAATGCAGGATAAAATTTTGCTATCTGGAGATATATTTATTATTTACCCTTATGAAATAGCTGATCCAGAATTCATTACAGACTGTGAAGTTGTTTGCGTAAAGGTGCCTGGAATTACAAATGACAAGGTGGTAGTTGAAAAAATATGAAACTTATAGCACATAGAGGAAATACAATAGGGTCAAACCCAACTAAAGAAAATGCACCAGATTATATTTTAGAAACAATTGAAAAAGGTTATGACGTTGAAGTTGATTTATGGTCAACAGATACCAAGTTATTCCTTGGTCATAATGAGCCAAAATATGAAATCCCTAAGAGTTTTTTAGAAAAAAATAAAGAAAATCTTTGGGTACATTGTAAAAACTTAGAAGCTCTTTATGTATGCCAATTTCTTTTAGATGAAGTTCATTATTTCTGGCATCAAAACGACGACTTTGCCTTGACCAGCAAAAATATATTTTGGACTTTCCCAGGTAAAAACCTAACACCAAACTCCGTGCTTGTTATGCCAGAGCTCGATAATTATTTAGATTTAGGTCCTGACATTTATGGTGTCTGCACAGATGAAATTGAATATGTAAAAGAGATGCTAGATGCCATTTGATTTTCCAGAGAGATGGTCAGCTGGTAAAATTGATGTTATTGATGCAACTGATTCTTTAGGTAAAATATTTAAACTTTCTAATGTATCATATAATATCGACCCAGAACAAAAAACCATTCATTTCCCTGGAAAAACTTTTATAGCTTATGCAGAGTTATGGATATGGCATTACCTGTATGATAATATTGCACAGTTTGAATATTTAAAAACTCAAATACCAGATGTAAAAATGAGAATGTTTTGTCCAACCAGTTTTTCTGGAGGCACAATAGAAAACTTTTTAAAAGAAGCTAAGCGCATGAATTTCCATACTTTATCTAAAACAGAATTAGACAAGCAACCTCATAAATATTTAGAGGACACATTTAAAATATTTGTTGATCAAGAAGATATATTTGATATTTATACATATAATATGACATTTGATGAAGTCTATTTTGTAATTGATCAACAAAGATTATTCAGCACGGTGCTTCAAAACTATAATGAAAGATTTTGGTTTGGCGTAAGTCATGCTTATTGGCTAAAGAATGATTTTGAAAGAAATTCTCATACAACTAGAGATTTATTTATGGATTCTTGGTGGAGAGAAATTGGAATTCTTGCAATGAGGGAAAGATTAATTGCTGAACTAAATAAAATAAATATAGAAACCCCTAAAAAAATATTTTTATCTAGAAAAGATGCAAATAAAAGATATAAAGAAACTTTAAATCCAGCAGTAGTACCTATTCATGATAGACTTATTAAAGAAGAAATAGATGACTTAATTGAAAATTATTTTATTGATAAAGGATATAAGCCAATTATTTTAGAAGGCATGGGATACTTAGAGCAATTAAAATATTTTCAAAATGCCACCAGCATTGCTGGAATCATAGGATCATCTTTGTGCCAGACACTAGTGTGTGATCCAAAATGCTGTGTTTCAGAAATACTAATAAATAAAAGATATGAATTTAGTTATAAATTTATTTCAGAAAATGTAGGATATAAATTAGCTAGACTAGATTTAAGAAGAATTAATGAGGAACCAGAAAAAATAGTTAATCAGCTAGATAAACATTATGGTTATATTCAAAACATAGAAAGATTTAAAAATGGTTAATATTAATACATTAAATGTTATAGATATATTTCCAGTCAACGAAGCTTCTTTTTGTCTACGTGCTCCAAATGTTAAGTTTAAAGCTATGTCTGGAAAGATGAAAGACGGGCAGCTATACTGCAATGTATACCCAGAAGAATATAAAGAGGGGATAGAACCAAACTTTCATAGAGATGTTTTTGTAATACCATATATAGAAAAGTATTATCATAACTTTTTAGAACTTTTCCCTAAAATATTATTTTTAAAAACTGTTAATCCTTTTTTTAAGCTTATTATTGTAACTAATCAATCAACCGATATAAATCCAAAAACCAGAGTATTTTACTCATGGGAAAAAGACTTTACAGATTTAGATCATAATTTAAGTAATATAAAAGAATTTTTAGATATGTCTGAAATTAATTATATTTGCACATCTATAGATTCAGATTTTTTTAAAGAAATGGTAGCTCAATCAGCTTACATATTCTTTGATTTTAAAAAATATATTGGCGACAAAAGACCTAATTTTTATCCAAATAATTATAACCTTCCAAACTCTTATCCATTTCATCCAACTACAGCACAAACAGCAGATTCTTTATTTCCATACTTAAAGATACTTAAGGGAATTTATCCAGATGAATTAAAGGGCAACAGAAAAATTTATGTATCTAGAAAAAATTTTCCAGAAAGAAAATTAGATAACGAAGAAGATCTAGAAGAATTTTTAAAAAAGTGTGGATATGAAATAGTTTATTTTGAAAATATGTCAATTATTGATCAAATAAAAACTGTAAAAGAATCTAAAGCAATTATCATTTTAAATGGCTCATCGGCTGTTAATTGCATGCTTGCTAATTCTGGTACAGAAGTGCTTGTTTTTAATAACAATGCTGCAATAATAGGTCTTTACAAAAAAGCTTCTGAACAGTATAATATAGACTATAACTTAATTGAAATGCCAAACAATGATGCACACTGGATTATTGATTATTTAAAATTAAATAAAATAGTTAAGCCTTTGTAGCTCAGAGGACAGAGCAGGACTCTTCTAAGGTCTTGGTCGCAGGTTCGACTCCTGCCAAGGGCGCAAGGCCCTTATAGCCCAGTGGTAGAGGCACACGACTTAAAATCTTGACAGCGTTGGTTCGAATCCAACTAAGGGTACTATTGGAGATTAGCTCAGCAGGCAGAGCGGGAAGCTGTTAACTTCTAGGTCATAGGTTCGAATCCTATATCTCCAGCAAATGCTACGGCATAAAATATCCAGGATGATAAATTAAACAATCCTGGTATGCGTACCTTGTTCCATCTGTAACTGTTTCTGTATGATGAAAATACTTTTTGTCTATTTTAAAAATCAATAGATCATTATTTTCGGGTTGATATGAAAAATTTAAATCAGGAAAAGATATCTTTCCACCTTCAAAATTACCAAGGTACAGTGCTATTTTATAATCTCCCAATGGAGTTTCTCCAACAAAAAATGATTCATTATAATCTATTTCTGCTCCCTGACCAGATTTTAATCTAACAAAATTATCATGTTGATACATCCAGTAGTTTGGAGCAAAAAAATTAAATATTGGATCATGAAAATTTCTATCAATACAATCTAAACTGCATTTATCTCCCCAGAAAGTCTCTTCATGGTCTCCTATTTCATAATTGCCATGCTGATGCCAGTCGTCTTCTTCAAAAGAATTAAGTTTATTTAAATAAAAATCTACTGTTTCTTTTTCTAAGAAATTTTTATATACATAAATCTCATCATATAACTCAATAAGATTTGGGTTCCCTTTAAATTTAATTCTATGCATCAATTGGAGTTAACCAATTCTTTATAGACTCCTCTGACCGATCTTTAATTTTATCTAAATAATCTGAGCTTTTATAGTTATAGAATGTTCCTGGTGCGTCAGATACTTTTGTAGCAAAACAAGAGAAGGCATATCTTACACCAGATAATACTGGCTTAGTGCCATGAAAATATGGGGCTTCAGCGCCATGTATTACTACATCTCCTGGCTCTGGCTTATAAATTAATTCTCCTGGATATCCCTCTGGATTTCCATCTGGCTTAAGGGTACCATCTGCAAAAAATGCTGGATAGTAAACTTCTCCACCATTAAATTTTGATAGGTATGTAACGACTCCGTAGTCAATTAAACTACATGTCCCGTAGCTATCTTCTTGCGTTAGCTCATGGGCTTTATCTTTGCCAGGGCTATCAGAATGAAGAAACATTCCCTCTTGGCCTGGCCTAGAAGTTATAACTTGAGCCTGTGGGTTTATTACATATTCTGGATAAATTAATTCAGATATATGTTCCCATAAATCTATAATTTCAGGTACAGGCGGACTCATTTTGTCGTCGTACCATTCAATTGCATTACCCTCTTCATGGAAAAGGTCATGAGAAAATGAGTCTAGTATCTTAACATACCTGTCTAACATTTCTTGAGGCACATATTTTTTAAATACATAAATGCCATTAGCAATTTGGGTACAGTCTGGTCTATTATAAAACATGCTTAAATTATAGCATATTACCCATTTCCGCCCTCAATATAAAAATGGTATAATTTATATAGAAAAGATGGGTTAAGGCTTATTCTAAAATTAATAATTAACTAGGAGAAATAAAAAATGGCAGAAGAAACAAGACATCCAAATGCAGTAAAAGTTTTAGCAGCAGCTAGAAAGTATGCTGAAGAAAAATATACAGAAGGCCCAAACAACGATACAATTTTTGGTAAGAGATATGGAATGAATAATCAACCATGGTGTGCGATGTTTGTATCAGGTTGTTTTGATGATGCAGGATTAGTTCATCTAGTAGCAGCTTCAACAAAGAAGGGCTTTGCATCATGCGATGCTGGAGCACAATGGTTTGCAAAAAACAAGAGAATTGTTCCAATTGGACAAGCGCAACCAGGAGATGTTGTATTTTTTAACTTTGATAAGACACCAACAGATACAGAACATGTTGGAATTGTTTATAAGAATGACGGAAAGAATTTGCATTGCTACGAAGGTAATACTTCAGGAGATTCTAAGGGATCACAGGCAAATGGGGATGGCGTATTCTTAAAAAAGAGAGCATATAGTTTAGTAATGGCAGTTGCTCGTCCAGATTGGGATGCAGCTCCTGCAGCACCAAAGGCAGCTGCAAAAGCACCTGCTAAAAAGGTAGCACCAAAGAAAACTAAGTAGGTTTTAATGAGTCACGATTGGCTATTAAATTTAGATGGTACTATTAACTTATACTATTTAGATTATAAAACTCATAACGGCCCATTTTGCAACGTATGTAGAAAGTTTTTTTGCATACGTTGTGACGAGCTAAATAAATTAGTTTGTGAAAAAAGTTCTAATGAATGGTCTCCAATTGGTGGAGAATTAGCAAATAACATAATAAACAGAAAAGGTCATGATGAATAAGAAAGAGCTTGGCCCAGATATTTGGGCAATAGAAGATTTTTTATCTAAAGATGAACTAGATCAACTCATCTCTTTAGCTAAATCAAAAACTCAAGAAGACTGGGAATTCCAGTACAATTTTGATATTGAGCAGCATGCTTCTCAAGATGGTAAATTTAAAAAAGGTGACCCAGAGTTTGATGAAGCAGTAAAGAAAAAGAATGTATTCTGGGATGACAAGATGCTTGCTATTTCTATACCAGAATTGAGAACAGATCTTACCAAGAGAACACTTGCAGCGTTTGATGATAAGTATCGAATTAATGAAATTGCAAGAATTCAAAGACAATATCCTGGAACTGAGCTAAAGGTTCACCACGATCAAGGTTACGACCTTACTCTTCTTAGAGCCGTTATTATATATCTAAATGATGATTATGAAGGTGGAGAACTATACTTTACTCAACATGATTTAAAAGTTAAGCCTAAAGCTGGCACACTAGTAAGCTTCCCAGGAACAGACCAGTATCTGCATGGAGTTGCAAATGTTTTACCAGGAGAAACCAGATACGTAATTAGCACATTCGCTTTTGAAAAAGAAACTGGCTGGGTTCAAAATTAATATATCTATTTTAGGGTATGGTCATATTGGTAAAGATTTAGTTGCAGGAATTATTAGGCATAATGAAAAAAATCCAGATGACATCATTACTATTAATAATATATTAGTTAAAAATAAAGTTAAACATTTGGATGAAAATTACAACTTTACAGATTGCCCTTCAGATATCCTGACCAATAGAAGCGATATGGTAGTAGATGTGATGGACAACATAGAGTACTCACTTAAATATTTACCGCAGGTGTTTGCGGCTAAAAAGTCTGTATTAATAGTTGGAAAAATATTTCTTTCAGAGCATGGGGAGTTTTTGTTTAAACAAGCAAAGGCAAATGATGCACAAATATTAATTGGGTCTTGTATTTCTTCGGATATGCCAATTCATATTTCTACTAAAAATCCATACTATACTAGTGAAGAATATAAGGTAAAAAGGGGCAATAACTCTGCAGAAGTATCATCTGCAATATTAGAAGACATATTTTATTTTTATTCCTAATATGATATAATTATTAAGTGCCTGCCGATAGGGGGCACTAATTTAAATTATTCGCTATATTAATGTAGATCGTATTGTCCCTGAAGAAAAAAAGCCTAAAACAATTAAAATCAAGTAAGGTATAATAGTAGTGTCCCATCGGATGGGGCACGGGCTAATTAGTTACGCCTTAGGATGGACCTGAGCACGTCCTCAAACTGCTCTTTAAATTTAGGGAGAGTTATGTTTGAATATAGAGTTAAGCAGGTAACAAAGATAGTGGACGGAGATACTATTGATGTTGACATTGACCTTGGCTTCAATATTTCATATTCTCAAAGATTAAGATTAGCAGGAATTGATACACCAGAGTCTAGAACCTTAGATAAATTAGAAAAATCATTAGGCATTGAGGCAAAAGAATACCTTAAGTCTAAGTTTAAAGATGCTAAAGACATTGTAGTAAAAACAGAAAAACCAGATAGCTCTGAAAAATATGGACGTATTTTAGGCTGGGTCCACCTTGATGGAAACACTAAGTCTGTTAACGAACAAATGATTGAAGATGGATACGCTTGGGGATACATGGGAGAAACTAAGGTCAAAGATTTTGTTGCCTTAGCAGAGAAGAGAAAAAAGAGCGGTAAGTAATGCCAGTATATGAATACAAGTGTAGGTTAGATGAAGCACATGCACAACTTTCAGTAACAAGATCTATTTCAGAAAGTGATCCAGGTTATAGATGCAAAGAGTGTAACTCAGAAATGATTAGAAGTTTTAGTCCGTTTGGCATACAGTTTAAAGGTAATGGCTTTTATAAAACAGATAATCCTAAGTAGTTTTAATTAACATTCTGCTATAATTAGTAAGTAAGCAAAGATATTGCATTACTTAGGAGACACCTAGTTGACTAGAAAGATTAAGTACTTTTTAACCAGCCTTTTTATAATCGGCTGGCTTTTCCTTTTTAGTCCTAATTTTGCTAATGCCGATGAGCTTCCTGCTCCTGCGGAACAAATTGTAGTAAGCCCTGCACAACAGGCAGTAAACACAGCAATTGCAACAGCAACAACAGAAGTAGCACAGGCAGCAGCCGCATCAGATACAGCAACAGTAACAATAGCAACAGCTGTGCAAGCGGTAACAGCATCTAATATAGCCGTAGCTGCAGCAAATACTGCGGTGACTGCGGCAACTACTGCAGTATCAGAAGTTTCAAATGTAACATCTGCCGTAGAAACTGCAACAGCGGTTGTTCAAACAATTACTTCAACAGTAGCAGCAGTTACACAAGCCGTAGCCGCAATACCAGTAACAGCCACAACCCAAACACCAGAGGTTATAGCGGCGCAAACAGTAGTAACGCAAGCCGTTATTAACGTAGATTCTGCAGTAGCCACGGTAATAGCAACAGCAACTCCATTAATGACAGAGACTTCAACCACGGTCACGCAAGTAGCCACAGAAATTGCAACAGAAGTTGCCCAATCAGAGACAGCCACAGTTTTAGTTCAATCAGCACAGACAGCAATAGATACGGCTACTGCAACAGTTGCTACAGCAAATACAGCGGTGGTGGCAGTAACTCCTGCAAGGACAGAGGCCCAAACACAATTAACTCAGGCAAATGTAGCAATTAATAATGCTCAAGATGCAGTAAATGCTTTGGTAGCTACAATTGGAACAA
>JBBALJ010000002.1:24893-81638 GCA_040403075.1 Bacteroidia bacterium | reverse complement strand
CGGTTACATTTTACGTCAATGGCACAGCCATCGCAACGCACACAACTAACATTCCTCTTGGTTCAAATAACAGATTTGTACTTATTAAACAAGGTATTTACAAAACTATTGGAACAACAAGCCGAGTTATGTGGGTTGACTATTTAGGCTATGAGAATATTCAAACAACACCAAGAGTATGATAATCACAAAATATAGAATGATAACCGAGAGTGGTTACATCGAAACGCTTGATGAGCAAGAAGCTAGTATCTTTGGAAATTATATAATAGTAACAGAAGAAATACCAAACTAAAATTTATGAAAAAATACTCTTACGTAGAACTAGAAAACAAGTTCAAAGAACTTGGGTATGAGTGGCCAGCCTTCCATATAATTGGAACAAGGTCTGCAGCTAACGAAAAAAACAAGTTTGATGACTACATCTACTTAGTTAAAGGTCCAATAATGTATGTATTTACATGCACAACTAACCCTGGAACTCACTGGTTGAAGAACCTGATGAACCCAAAAGGATGTGCAGTTCTAAAGCCAGGGCAATATGTCGACAGTTGGAAGTTGGGGTTACACCAAGGTAAGTATAAAGCTTTAACTCAAGCTAAACCTATTACTGTATACCGTGATAACAACAAGAATGATCTAGCTGAAGAACTAGGTAAAGAAGATACAGGTATGTTTGGTATCAACATTCACCATGCTAACTCATCAGCTGTAAGCTCTATTATAGATAAGTGGTCAGCAGGTTGCCAAGTGTTAAATGATCCCGAACAGTTTAAAACATTGATTAGTTCTTGTGAGACAACAGGTAAAAAAGCATTTACCTACACTTTACTTAAAGAATTCTAATGAAAAAGTGGGTAAGATCCATATTCTCTGCTGAAGGAGATGCAAGTTTTAAAAGAGTTGGGTCAGCCCTAGCTCTTTTAACTTGTATAATCATTGCATATGTATCTACATTTACAGTATACGTATGCCCTGAGTTTATCTACGACGGATTGCTAATTCTAGCAGGAGCAGGAATGGGATTTACGGCTGTAGAAAACGTATCAAAAATATTTGGAAAAACAAAAACAGATGAACCAGAAGGATAAAATAGTTACATGGCAAGGGGTAGTATTTGTAGCATGTGCAATGTTACTTGCAATTGGAATTGGGTTATTTTCCCAATTACAAGCTAGTAAAGAAGCTAAAACAAAAGCAGATGCCAGAGTAAAAGTAATTGCAAATTTGTATGAGCTCAAAATTGACTCAATACAAACAATGCACACTGTAGATAGTCTAGCTTTTCATGATAGTATCAACAAATACAAGATACTAGCAAATGCAAACATAATCATTAACATAAAAAGAGAAAGAGATGAAGTCATTGGTCGTATTTCTAGTGCTGATAACAATGAACGTGATCAGCTATGGGCAACTTACTCCCCAAAGAATTAATTACAACGGCCAGGCCGGAGTATTCTTTTCTACAAAACAAGAAGAGCTATTGCTTAAGGCATTAGTAAACTTAGATGCTTGTAAAAAAAGTGAATTCTTACTTTTACAAAACGTTAATTCTTATGAAATAAGATTAAAAGATAAAGACTTGGCTATCAAGACGTTAAATGAGTCATATGTTAAATGTGCATATTCCAATGAAAAGAACTTAGAGAAAATTGGAACCTTACAGCTAGATGTCGACAATTTAAACAATGAACTTGCTGTCACACAAGATAACTTGACTACTTACAAGATCTCAACAGGAGCATTTGTACTCACAACTACTCTATTCCTTACTACTACTGTAATTGCAATTCTGAAATAAAAGATTTGCTTATATAAGATTCCTTGTTATATTTGCATTAAGCAAACTAAATAACAAATGGAAAATCTAAATTTTAAACCGACCCGTGATTGGTTGGTAGTCCCAAAACCGGACAAAAATGTAACTGATGCAGGAATTATCTTATCAGAAAAATCAGCATCAGCACTTCGTTCTAACGTACTTCCCGTACTAGCAGCTGGCCCAGATTGCAAATGCAAAACTGGAGACGTTGTTTATATTCACCCTGCAAGTGACGGTGTTATCATCGATCTTGAAGGTTCTGAGTATGTTATGATCAACGAATCAATGGCAGTTCTTGGAATAGTAAAGTAATATGAACGGAACAGTTACTCTAGCACTAGAGGACTATCATGCTCTTAGAGATGCTTCTCCAAATCTTCAATCATTAAAGAAAGATATACTTCTAGCTACTAAAGAGATTGAAGTATTTCTTACTTTTCTGGTTACAAGAGAAAATATTGATGAACATCTAGAGGAGTTTAACAGTTACTCTAAAACATGCAAAGTGCACATCGTAGATGGCCGTGCAAAAATCCAATTAATCAAACTTAAAGAAGACGATGAGGAAGTTTAATATTAAAACAGACACTACGTTAAAGTTCTTACAAGTTTTCAATGGAATCCTAGAATTAACAGACACAGAGCTTAGAATTCTAGCAAGCTTTATTGACAACAGTGAGACTGTAAACCTATGCTCTCCTGCTAACAAGAAAAAGATAGCAGAAATAATGGAGATCAAAGACCACAATACTTTAAACAATTACGTTAAAAGATTGAAAGACAAAGGAGCTATCGTACAGACTAAAAACGGGTACGAGCTTTCTCCATTACTTAAAAAAGAACAGGTACAAATCAACGTACTCCCTGTATGATTCCAACTTTAGTAACTAGTAACAAAGTGGTCACGTACTTTTACATGGATTCCATTAGACTTGGGGTAATCCAAGATGGTAAAGGCAAAGTAGAACTGCTTGAAATAATTTATGAAGATGGACAAACTACCGAGTAAATTTCAGATGGCCAAAAACCTAATGTCTGCAGTTGCAAAACATGTGGTTACAGGAGCAGAACATGTCTCAAATGACAAGTACGAAAAAAGATTGCAGGCTTGCAACTCTTGCCCAAACCTAGTAAACAATGAGCAATGTGGTCTATGTGGTTGCTATGTAGAAACAAAAGCTAAATGGGCTACCAGCACATGCCCAGATAATCCCCAACGATGGGATAAACATGTCGTTGGGGGAGATGGAAAGAAACTAACCTTAAAAAAATGAAGGAAAAGATAATCATCCAAAAACTTGCAAGCAAGTTTAACTTACCACTTGCTAAAGTTGAGGAGATTGTCTACTATCAATTTAAATACGTAGCCAAAGTTATAAAAGACGGAGACTTTCAATCTGTTAGGCTCCCATATTTTGGAAAATTTCATGCAAAAAAGACTAGAGTTGCCTATCTAAACGAACTAAAAAGGAAGAAGAATGAAAGACTTACTAACGGTAAATAACAACATAGTCATACCATCAGTGTATGCTTTGACCATCCCGGAGTTTGAAAAACTATCAATTAAAGAACTAAGTTTTGTCTTCTTTTATGCTGATCACAGGTCAAGTTACTCTGCATATGATGACGAAGAACGTCAATCAAAATTAGAAGAAGACTTAAAAGTAAAAGTCAATCCAAAACTAGCAGGGGCCGTAAAGAAATACCAAGAGCTAGGAGAGACTCACGGGATAAAACTGTTAAAAGCAGGAAGGTCCTCAGTAAACAAACTTGAAAAATATTTTAAAGACATAGACTTAACAGCTATGGATGACAATGGCAAATTACTTTACCAAGCAAAAGACTTACTATCAAATTTATCTAAAATTGGAGAAGTAATTGAAGGCTTAGATAGGCTAGAAGAACTAGTTCAAAAGCAACAAGCTAAAGATAACCCAAACAGAGCAGGTGTAAAAACTAACAAATACAGTGAGTAAACTTAAAGACACCCATTTATTTGCACCAGCCGCTGCCCATTACATTGAGCACGACTTTTATACTGCTTCTCTTCCAGGGACAAAGCAATACTATGAGTACTGGGATACAGAACAGTTCAGGTGCATGCATGGGTACGAGATTAATGGGGTAAAGATTTCTGGATTTCATTACTTTTACTTAAATTATTGTCCAATAGATAGAATTATAGATGAAGAACAACCTGATGGTGAAATTATATCACGACGTGACCGAAGCTTCCCAGCATTTTATGATGGTGACCATGAATACTTCAGCTCGGTTGACAAAGCACGTAGAGATAACAAACATCTCGTGGTTCTCAAAGCTCGTCGAAAGGGATTCTCCTACAAAGCTGCAGCTATGCTTTGCCGTAACTACTTCCATATTAGGAATTCTAAGAATTTTGTATTTGCTTCTGACAAGCAGTACTTAACAGGGGATGGAATGCTCTCAAAAGCTTGGGACATTGTATCATTTGTAGACGATAACACAGCTTGGACCCAACCACGTTTGATTGACCGAGAGATGCACAAGCAATCTGGGTACAAGAAAAATGTAAACGGAGCCGACGTTACCTTAGGCTTTAAATCACAAATTATCGGAGTATCCTTAAAGGATGACCCAGATAAAATCCGTGGTAAAGCAGGTGAACTGATATTTTTTGAAGAAGCAGGTTCATTCTCAGGGTTGTTAAAAGCTTGGGAGATAGCTATGCCTACAATGAGACAAGGTTCAAAGACACTTGGTACAATGGTTGCCTTTGGAACAGGTGGAGAAGAGGGGCCAGGCTTTGAAGGTATGGAAGAATTGTTCTATCACCCTGAAGCTTATGACTGCCTCTCTTTTGACAACGATTGGGATGCCGGAGCTATGGGTACACAGTGTGGTTACTTTGTCCCTATCTACAAAAACTTAGATGGCTTCATCGATAAAGACGGAAATAGCTTAATTGATGAGGCAATGGCCTATGAAGATTCCCAAAGAGAAAAGAAAAAGAAAGGTAACGACCCAAAAGCTTTCGACCAGTACATAGCCGAGATGCCGTTTACCCCACAGGAGGCAACACTCCAAGTTACTGCAAATACATTTGACACTGCCTCGTTAAAAGAACAGTACAACAGAGTAATTGCAAACGGTTTAGAAAAAATTGGGGTAATTGGAGAAATGCTGTACGATTCCAAAGGGAAAGTAAAGTTCAGACCTGACGGAAACCTTAAACCTATTGTTAAGTTCCCACACAGGAAAGATGATAACTTAACTGGGGGAGTTGTAGTTTACGAAGCCCCATATAAAACTGAAATTGAAGAATACATTCCAAAAAACTTATACGTAGTATGCCATGACCCATATGCTCAAGGAAAATCTGCATCGGCTACATCTTTGGGTGCTGCTTATGTTATTAAGGTTCCGAACAATGTTTCTAAACCTGATGATATTATTGTGGCTTCGTATGTCGGAAGACCGCAGTCACAGGATGAATACAATAGAAACCTATTTATGTTGGCTGAATACTACAATGCAAAAATTGGTTTTGAGAATGACCGAGGAGAAGTTATTGCCTATGCTAAAAGGTTCAGAAAAATGCATATCCTACAAGAAGAGTTCGAAATGCTGGATAAAAGAGAGCTTAGAAGCAAAACGGTAAAACGACAGTACGGTATGCATATGACTGAGCAAAGAAAAGCTCAAGGGGAATTGTATATCAGAGACTGGTTAGTTAGTGGTAGAGGGGCCAACGAAGATGGGGAATTAACCCTCAACATGCACAAGATTTATGACCCAGCTCTACTATTAGAATTAATTAAGTTTAACAGAACTGGTAACTTTGACCGAGCCATGGCTCTTATGATTGGGATGTACCATACTAGGGAATTATACAACAAAGAGCTAAAGCTAGATGACAGAGATAACTCCACAAATGACTGGTTTGATAAAAACTACGAATAAAGTGGGATAAATATAACAACGAAGGAAAAAATAGATTAATTTAGCTTGTCTGATTTTTCGAACCTAATTTTGCATTAATGTACGGACAAGCCCATATACCTAAACAACGGATTCCACTCACCCAGAAGGATGACAAGTGGAGAAAAGACTGTGTAGATGCATTTATTAACTTGTCCAAATTTGGTATAAGTGAACGTCGCAGCTACCTTAAGTCTTTGTATGACTATTACAATGGAGTAATCGATGAAGAAGATTACAACTATGTATTAAAGCCGTACGGAAAAACTCGAAAGAACTTTCCATCTAAGATGCGGAACTACCCTATCATCAAGCCTATTATTGACTTGTTGCTTGGGGAGAAATCTAAACGTCCTCTAGAGTACACAGTTACAGTTCAGAATGCAGACTCAGTTAGCATTAAAGAAGAGGCACTTAAAAATCTTCTTCTTCAAAATGTAAAAACACATTTCATTCAAGAACTTGCAAGACAAGGTCAGATGGAATTACCAGAAGGGCAAGAAGAACCTCCACTTCCAAAGCAGATTCAAGAAGAATTCAATAGAAGTTATGTAGACCAAAGAGCAATTAGTGGACAAGCTGCACTTAACTATATCATGTATTACAATGAAATATATGATAAGTTGCAAAAGCAATGGTTCCACTATTTGGTTACCGGAGAGTGTTACTCCCACAAAGGTGTACGTCGTAACGAACCTTTCTACGATGTAGTTAACCCATTGGACATTGACTACGATAAAGATCCAGACATTGACTTTGTTGAAGATGGAGACTGGGCAATCTTAAGACGTTTTGCACATGCATCTACAGTAGTAGACGTGTATGGAGAATTTTTATCAGATGACCAAATCTTAGAATTAGAAAATCCAACTCACACTTCTGCAGAAGCATATCTTTTGTATCGTTCAGAAGCATCAGGAGCAGATGACAACATCTACCGTAACCGTCTTACTGAAGTTGCACAGGTATATTGGAAATCTCGTAAAAGAATTGGATTTGTTACTTACATGGATCCTGAAACAGGAAGTGAGGAAACATTTGAAATAGAAGAAGGTTACAAATTAACTCCAGAGCTAAAAGAAGTTGGGGCTAAAATGGAGTGGGAGTGGGTAAATGAAGTATGGGAAGGAACCCGTATTGATAGAAGATTCTATATTAACATTCGTCCATGCCTAAACCAAAGAAATAGCTTAGACAATCCATCCATATGTAAACTTCCAATTAACGGAAGAAAGTATTCTGATATTAATTCACAAAACATATCTCTTGTAACTTTAGGTATTCCATACCAGCTAAATTACAACATTTATAAATACCGTCTTGAATTAGCTATAGCTAGATCAAAAGATATCATTGCACAGTTCGATATTAACATGATCCCAAAGAACTGGGACATGGATAAGTTCATGTACTATGTAGAAGGTACTGGTATTGCTTGGGTAGATTACAACAAAGAAGGAATTCAGTTGTCCCCTCAGCACCAATCAGTACTTGACATGTCTATTAAAACAATCTCTCAATATCTTACCCTCTTAGAATCTATCATGGTTGAGTGGGAAAAAGTAAGTGGAGTAACTAGACAACGTCAAGGGCAGATGGGAACTTACGAAGGTAAGTCTACATCTCAACAATCTATTGTACAGTCTTCTCACATTACTGAAGATTTGTTCCGTAAGTTTAGCCATTTTGAAGAAAGAGAGCTTCGTGGATTATTGGACTACTCTAAAGAAGCTTGGGCTAAAGGTAAAAAAGCAATGTATGTTATGCCTGACAACACTCTTTCTAATGTAGACGTAGACCCTATGACTCACATGGAAACTGAGTACGGAATCTTTGTAACTGATGCAGGTAAAGACCTAGAAAAGAAACAAAAAATCGAAGGCTTGGCTCAAGCAGCAGTTCAAAACGGTCTTCCACTTTCTGCAGCTATATCTATGTTTGAATCTGATAGTTTATCTCAGATTAAAGACAAGATTGTACAAGCTGAAAAAGCTCAAGAGCAATTACAACAAGCACAGCAACAAGCTGAACAAGAAGCTAAACAACAAGATATGCAACTTAGGCAGCAAGCCATGGAAATGGAGCAGCTGAGCAAAGAAAAAGATCGTCAAGTTGAAATTGAAGTTGCTCTTATTCAAGCAGAAACTGCAGAACAAAATGCATCAACTAACTTACAAAAAATGATGCAAGACTTCCAACTTAAACAACAAGATTTAGCAATTAAAGAAAAAGCAATCGATGCTAAATCACAAACTCTAAATACTCCACAGTAATGGGATACATTGACAAAATGAAAGAATCAAAAAAGAAATCAGGAATCCCTGGTTTAGTTGTAGAAATGATGGATGCAGCACTTAAATTTCACATCCTTCACTTAACTGTGACCGGCCCTGGAAGTTTTGCAGCACATAAAGCATTAAACGAATTGTATGATGCTCTTCCTGATTTAGCAGATACAATTGCTGAAAGCTATCAAGGAGCTATTGGAGAAATACCAAACTACCCTGCAGATATGCCTGCAAATGTGTGTGCTCCTGTAATGACATCTGTAAAAGCAGCACTTGCTTATATTGACGAACTTCACGATAAAGTTTCTGACATACAAGACACTAACACTTTTTCTGAAATTGATAACGAATTAGACAATGTAAAAACTACATTAAACTCTGCTAAATACAAGCTTAAGTTCTTGTCTTAAACTTTTAAATTATGTTGGATAACCAAACTCGTAGAGAGCTTTTATCTAAAGCTCGTCAATCAGGATTTCCAGGAAGTATCTTGGATGTGTTTACTGCTTACGAGCAAGGTAAAGATATAATTGGGGAATTCCAACAACAGCAACAGCAACAGCAAGGTCAGCAAATGTCTGACATGGCTGCTCAACAAGCTGGAATGATGGCCCCTGGCCAACAGCCTCTCCCACAGGAAATGCCGCAGGCACCTGCAGGACCACCTCCTGGGCTTCAAGGACAAAGTCTTCCAAGCCCTGAGCCACCAGCTAATCCTAATTTAGTAGACTCAACTCAACAACAACCTGTTGGGATGGCTACTAATGCAAAAGGATCTTCAGGTGGGCAAATATTAATGGCTAATGGAGGCTTTGTAGAAAAGTTTACAGACGATCAATACAACAAATTTAGTTCTCACTTTCCATTCTCTAAGGAACAACGTGGCTCTATTGCTCACAATGCAACAGTAGAACACCCTGACCTTACAATGGTTAACCCTAAAAAATATGTATTTGGAGGGTTAAAATATAAAACAGGTGGAATGAAAACCGATCCACCATCTTATACTCTTCCAACTGGTGGATTAGAAGGTGACCCATTAAAAAAAGGAGAAAAACAATCAAACATACAAAATTTACGTTTAAAGAAAAGAAGGGAAAACGAATCAAAGCAATCATTTAAATTTGCTACTGGTGGTAAAAAACTACTTAAAAAAAGAAGATAACATGGCTAAGAAATTAAAGAAAGATACAGCAATAGCTAAAGCAAAAAGCCTTAAAACAAATGTTACTCGTAAGTTTGCTGTCGGTGGCACCGGAGACCCGATAAAGGTTAGCCCTACTATAGAAAAACCTGTTCAACCGTTTCCTGAATTTTACAATGCTGATAAAGAAACTTTTGATGCAGCTGATAACTCAGCCCGTTCATATATGACTGATTGGTTTTCTAAACGTGCAACAGCTTTTCCAGAAAAACATGGAGAAGCTGCTAATGCAATGGGATCGTATTTACAAAATAGTGGGCAAGGTGCATATGTACCTGCAGGAACGGAATTTAAAGGAGTGAGTGGTACTGCAGATTCTTATGGTTTTGCTAATGAACCTGATTACAGATTAAGCCTTGACCAATCGACTACTACAAAAGCTTTAAGTGATAATCCATTTTCATTTCCTCAAAGTGGTGGTAAAATAAAAGGATCTAATGCCCCATTAAATTACAATACTGCTTATTACATTGGAGAAGGTGGTAAAATGCCTACTACTCAATTAGAAGAGCAACTGCATTTAGCTTCAAACTATGGAGAACATATGTCTAGTAATCATACCGGATCTTTTAAAAAAGCAGGAGAGTATATCAATGCTGAGGCCATTGGTAAAATGGGGTACCCAGGAATAGAAGGAAATGAAGAGTATTATGGAGATCCTCAAGAATTCTACCCACGATTAATGTCAGCTAGAAGAACTTTCGGGCTCGATCCATCTAAAGAATACACTCAACAAGAAATGTCTGGATTTTTAGATAAAGGATATAATGACCTTATTAAAGGTAACATTACAGAACCTGGGCAAAAAGAACATCTTATAGAGTTTTATCAACAATTAGGATACCCAACCCCTTCAGCAGGATTTACTCAAGGAGCTTCTAAAGAAGAAATTGAAAAACAAAAACAAGAAGCTGCTGAGAAGTTTAGAAAAAGCAACAATGAGTTTGCTATGCAAAAAAATGCAGAAGATTACGGTCTTCCTCAAACAGCTCGTTATGGAGGATATCAAACTTATAAAACAGGAGGGGCTAATAAAAAAAATGTTGCAGTACCTCCAGGAGGATTTGCAATGGGTGGTTTTGAAGGCCCTGGAGATCCTAAAGTTTCTCTAAAATCTAAAAGTAAATCTGGACAAGGGAGCTATGTAATTAATCAAACTCTTTATGATAACGGTTCTCAAGAAGGTTCTACTAGAAGAAGCTTAAAAGGATTTGTTAAAGGAGCCCCTAAACCAGGGACACCTGGTGCTCCAGCTAAAAGATTTGAAAGTGGTGGAGAAAACTACATGAAAAATATGCTTAATGCAAATTCTGTGACAGGTCCAAGAACAAAACATGTTTGGCAAGATCCTGGGCAAGCTCCTTATTACTTTAATCATGGGGGGCTTAAAAATCAAGTAGTCAAAAAATTTAGAGCAGCAGGTTTTGAAACAGATCCTCCTCCGGTTGCCCCTGTTACACTTCCTGTAGACGAAAACTATAAAATGAGACAAGACTATGCAGCTGCAATGGCCGCATTAGATGCTCAAAGACTTTCGTATGCTAAAAGATTAGAAGATGAACAAGCTCGTGTTAAAAAAGTAAGAGCTAATGTAGTCCCAACTGCTCGTAAATTAGATTACGATGATAGCCATTTAAGTGAAGAAGCTATGAATGCTTTTTATAGAAGCACAAGTGCAAAAAATCCAACAGAATTAGCAGCAGCTAAAAAAGCTTATCCACAAGAACTTCGTAATGTACTTCCTACAGGTGGAAATTACAATATTGCAGACTGGGATGAAGCTGCTGGGGATTGGAAACAAGGAAAAGGTCCTGACAGAGAATTGTACTGCACTCCTTATGGATGTTTCACTTATCAAAAAGCAGGGGCTAAAGATGTTCCAAATATATCAGGAAACTTTGGGTTTACAGGAGGTGTAGAAGATGGGACATTACCATTTAAAAAAGTATCTGATAAAGAAGCTGAGCCTGGAGATATGGCAATTGTATACGGAAGTGCTCCAATGAACTACACTGACCAAAGTGCAGGATATGGAATTCGTCCCCATCACACTACAGTTCTTTCTGATAAAAATCCTATTGTAAGAGATGAAAAAGGAAATGTTGAAGGAATTAATATGTTTAATGCTACAAATGGAATGAGACTTGCCTATGAAGAACAGTTTTACCCAGTAGAAGATCACTTTGGATTCTACCGATATGTAGGGCAAATACCTAAATTAGAAAAAGAAGGCAAAGGGTTTCCAATACGTGAAAAAGAAATTGAGGATGCATATAATGCTAGACATGCTGCATGGTTAGCTCAACAACCAATTCCCGAAATGATGGCAATGAAAGAACCTGGGCAGTTACGTACTCAAGGAATGCCAATGGTGACTTCACAGTTACAAAAATCAAGCTTTCCTAGCTTTGAACAGCCAAATAAAAAAGTAAAAAAGACAAAAATCAAAATATAGCAAGTGCTATACTATAAGTAAAAGTATAAAAGATAAATTTATACTTTAAGATTAAAAACAAACCAATACCTTTGTTATATGAGTAAACCAGAACAAAAACTTAACTTCTCAGACATCTCTTTCGACGACATGATAGGAGATGGGCTAGAGACCGGAAATTCTAATGAGAATTCCGATAACAACATTGACAATTTAGAAGACGATCCTGAGGAGGATGAGGATGAAGATCCTAATCTTCCTGATGATGGTGACTCTGATGATGAACCTGGGCAAAAGTATAAGTCAGTAAATGACGATGACGATAACGAAGGTGATTTTGATGATGAAGATGGAGAAAATTCTATTGGGTCTGTAGCAGATACAATTGCAAAAGCTTTAGGCTATGAATTGGATGCTGAATATGCAGACACAGAAGAAGGCTTAATCGAATTCACAAAAGACATTGCTCAGAACATTGCCGAGGAACAACTGCAAGAACTATTTGAACAGTTTCCATTAGTACAAAAACATCTTGATTTTGTAATGGCTGGTGGAGACCCTGAAAAATTCTTTGATGCTTACAATCCTACGTTAGATTTCAACAGAATTGAAATTGATGCAAGTGATACAAGAACACAAAGAGGAGTTGTAGCTGAGTTTTTCAAAAGCAAAGGTCATGACGATGAATTCATCAAGGAAATGCTTGAAGAATTTGAAGACTCTGGGAAACTTTTTGACAAAGCTCAACATGCTAAAAAGCAATTAGGAGCCATTCAAGAAAGAGAAAGAGGGCAGATGGTTCAGCAACAACGTCAACAACAACAGGTTGAAGCACAACGTCAACAAGAATTTTGGGAGGATGTGGCTGGACGTATAGACACAGGTAATGAATTTGCCGGTATCCGTATCCCAGACCGTGAAAAAGCAAAATTCTTTGACTACATCTCTACACCGGCTAACAAAAATGGCCAAACAAAAAGAGATATGGACTATGCTCAATCTAACCTAGATGTAAAATTAGCCTTGGACTACTTAATGTACAAGGGTTTGAAACTTGAAGATATCATTAACACTAAAGCTAAAACAGTTAGTGCTAAAGGTCTAAGAGATAGAATCCAAGGACACCAAGAACGTGTAAAGAACATGGGCAAAGTAGAAAAAGGAGGAAATAAGAAATTTGATCCAGATAATCTGGACATAAAAAGGCTGTTTGAATAAAACGCAAATTAACTTTAAAAACTAAGAATCATGTCAGTAATGCAAGTTTTAAAGACGTACTATAACGATAGTCAGATGACCGACACTAACTCGTTGGTTAATGCACTTATGGAACGTCCAGAGGAGTTATCTCCTATCATCACTCACCTAGCAGGTCGTGAAGAAAAAAAGTTCCCACTATCTTTCTTAACAGAAGGTGTTGGAAACACTAAATCTATCGATCGTTTCGAGTATGAGTACCGTGTTAAAACACACGAAATTAATGTTCGTCCAGTTGTTTCTGCTGCACCTGGTGCTGCTGTTGGAGCTGGTGGAGCACCATTCACATTGGTATTTCCAGACAAATGGTTTGTGTTTCCTTACACTTTGGTTTCTCAATCAGGTGTGTTGGCACGTATCATGGATGAGCCAATTGTAGATGGTGCTGGATGGAAATACACTTTGAAGTGTGTTTCTCCTGACCAAACTGCAGGTGTAACTGTTGCAGATGCATCTCCTGGATCTCTTTGGGGTCAGTTGTATGCTAACGTAGGAGTTGACTTTTCTCGTGGAAACGCTTCTAACTGGAGTGCTCCAGGATTAGTTCGTTCTAAGATTGGAACAATCCGTAAGTCTTATCACTTCTCTGGAAATGCTAAAGATTACGTTGCACAGTTCGAACTTCCTTTGAAAGAAGGTAGCAAAACTAAGTTGTGGATGGATTACGAAGAGTATCGTCACATGTTGAAATTTAAAGAAGAGTGTGAAATGTACTACTGGTACGGAGCTAAAACTCACGATGCATCTGGTACTTCTACCATGCTTGATGAGAATGGCCAACCAGTTATTTCAGGTCCTGGTCTTCTTGAGCAAATTATCAACAAAGACACTTACTCTACGTTGACTCAAACTAAACTTGAAGAAACAATCGGAGATTTGTTCTATGGTATGACTGATGCTACAGACAAGCAAGTTACCCTTTACACTGGTATTGGTGGAGCTCGTGAGTTTGATAAAGCACTTCGTGCATACTATGGTGGTAGCCCATTCTTACAAACTACTCAACCTAAATTCATCACTGGATCAGGTCGTAATTTGGGAATCACTGGTTACTTCACTAGCTATGACCACATCGATGGTTATTCTGTGAACGTAGTTAAATCTCACTTGTTTGATCACGGTCCGGTTGCTCAAGCTTCTAAGAAGCACCCAGTTTCTGGTCTTCCTATGGAGTCTTACCGTATGGTATTTGTTGACCAATCTACTTATGATGGTGAAAACAATCTTCAAATGATTAATAAAAAAGGTCGTGAATTACTTCGTTGGTGTGTTGCAGGTTCAGTTGTTCCGAAAGGATTTACTGGAACTGATGCACGTGCAAGTGATATTGACGGTGCTTCTGTTCACATGTTGAAGACTGCTGGTATCTTGCTTCGTCGTTTCGACACCAGCTTAGATCTACAATGTGTAGCATCGTAATTTGTGTTGGTTTGCACTAAAAAAGGGGCAGGTTCTGCCTGCTCCTTTTTATCTTATATAAAAACATGTTAGGTTATTCTTTCCCCTAACGATACAACAAAAAGAACTACATAATGAGAAAAGTTATTTTGAGAAGAAAGGAAGTGTTGAATCACCTCCCAAAAGAGATCAGAGCAGGAGCTAAGGTCAAATTAGGTTCACTTTTTGTGGACCGTCAGCCACTCAGAGGATTGACTGATGAAGAAGAAGCAAAACTTCTAAAAGGAATAATTGATGTACCACCTGGACATGAAAAATGGCCAGAAAAAACCAAAGACTTTTGGGCAAGCCTTAGTGTTAAGGTCCCATTTGAAGGGGTTGAATTGAACATATCAATAGATGAAACTGGAGAGCCTGAAGAGAGAATGCAATACATTATCTACAAATGGGCTCTAAAGCACAAACAAGTTGGTGCTAACGAAATGGAAATGCAAAACGAACCTGGAAAAAGATTTTACATCTATGACCCAGAAAAAGATTTGTTGAAACGTAACGAAAAAGTACAAGTAAGAAAAGATGCTGATAGAGAGTTTATCAAAGTGTCTAGTGAAATTGAAAAAATGAAAGTGTTAGTACGAGTGTTGTTAAACACAGATCCTAACAGAATGGCAGAACTGGAATTAGAGAACAGCTTGTACGATTACAAGACTAATAACCCAGAACGTTTCTTGAAATACAGCAAAGATCCAAACCTTGAGATCCAAGCAGAACTTGAAGAAATGGTTGAAGCTTCTGTTCTTCGTAAGATTGGTAACCAAATTATTTTTGGGGACGAAACAATTGGAGAAGATATGAGAGATGCAATCACTTACTTCAAGAACAAGAAAAATTCTGGACAAGTTAATGTAATGAAAGCAAGATTGAAAGAAGTATCTTAACCAAAACCTAACTAGTCGATGACTGTTAACGAAATGCATATAGCTATCAACCAAGGGGTGCAAAAAATTGCATCCTTCCAGGTTGACAACTTATTACCTCAGGAGATTGACCATGAGTTAAACCTTGCTATGATGAGATTTGTCAAGCAAAGATTTAGCATGACGTCTAATCGTGTTGGTAAAGGTTTTGAGCAGTCACAGAAAAGAGTAGATGATCTTCGTAGTTTAATTGCCGAACACAAAGGGAACACTGCTACTGAAGGAGTTGTCTACACTTCAAACTATTCAAATGTCTATGTGGACAGGTATACCCTGCCACTAGACTATTTGTTCCTTGTATCGGTAAGACCAACCATAAACTATGCTTGCAATACCAATATAACATCACTTATAACTGCTCCTCAAGTTAACAGAAGTGCAGTTAGAGTAGATCTTACACCTCCGGCCCCAGGTTATGTTCTAACAGGCATGGTTAGATCTACTTCTACTGGTTCTGTTGAAAACATAATAAACTTACCTTCAGGGCAAGAAATTACTACAGACTTATTATTTGATAGTGGAAATTACAATTTTGGAATTATACCCTCTACCACATTTGATCAGTCTACCACTGCTGCTACAGCTCAGCAGATTCCTAACTCAGATAGTAACCATTTGTATTTAATAAATTCATCTTGGTTTACCAATCCATTTGTTATTAGAACTGAGTGGAGAATACTTGGAACAAATTCAATTCTAAATAAATGGAACTACGGAGTTGAAACACTTATAACTGTTAATAGGTCATATCCTGAAGGAACAACTTTATTAACTTTAGCCTCTTTTGGCCAACACGATGACATTCTATATATGATGGATGATCCATTCAATAAATCTTGGTACAAAGAACCAAGTTATACTGTTGAAGGAAATTGCATTGATATATACACAGATAACGAATTTGTAGTTCCAAATGTTACTATTAAGTACATTCGGAAACCTTTAGAAATTTCAATTACTACTGGAGTAGGATGTGAACTAGCTGTTCATTCTCACCATGAAATAGTTGAAATGACTATAAAAAGCATACTGGAAGGTATTCAAGACCCAAGGTATCAAACTCAGTCAATGGAAACATTGGAGAGTGAATAATTAAATAAAGTGTGTTTAACTCCTAAAAATTAAAAAAATGGGACCGTCTAATTTATCTCAAGTGTTTGTAGTACATGACACAGCTCTATTGGCTGCTGGTGTTGCTTTCAACACTTCTGCTGCTACAGCAAATGCTACTAAAATGGGTATCTACAATGTAGATGCAGCTGATTACTTTGCAACAGACCTTGCTGCTGTTGCAACAGCAAGAGTTCAATTTACTCAACAAACATTGGGTAACATTATCTCTACTCCGATCATCGATGTAGCTAATATCGTTCGTATTAACTACAACGGTTTTTTGGCTGATGCTCAAACAAATGCAGTTATAACTTGGAACCCTGCAACTTCTCCGGCAATGGGTACTACTAAGAACGTAATGGTTCGTATTGCACTTCGTACTGCACCTACCAATTACGAGTCTTTTGCAAATCCTAGTAATCTTAACTTAGATACTACAGGAGGTGGAAAAATATTCCCAATGATTGGTAACTTTGCTGCAGGTCGTCAGATCTTCAACGTAGAGATTCCAGTAGTTTCTACTGCTAACGCTACTGCTGCTTGTGACTTTGTTAGAGCTGCAATTCTTGCTAATCCAACTTTAAATTCAATCTTTGCTACAAGTGGTACTTCTACTTTAATTATGACTGCTCGTCACGTAGGTGTTGAATTTGATGTGGTTGTTCAGTATTCTGATGCAAGTGGGGCAGTTGGAGCTGTTGTTGCTAGCCGTACTACCCCTGCTACTAACTACACTCAAGTAATTTCTGCAGAGAAATCACAACGTGCTCGTTATGGCAACTTCAACCGTATGTACTTCCCTGTAGCTCAAGTTGACTATGCTCAACCTGGATACAAGTATGACATGATTGAAATTCAATACAAGCATGATTGGCCAAGTTCTACGGGTATTGCTCGTGCAGGTGAGATCAACACATTGAAGATTTTCGTAGGAACTTCTTCTACTGCTTTGGCTGCACTTGGAACTATTGGTACTGCACTTGGTATTGCAGCTGGAGTTGATGAGCAGCAAATTGCTGACTTTGTATTACAGACTGTTTAATCTTAAACTAACTTTAAAAAGTGGGGGAGCAATCCCCTACTTTTTATTATCTTTACACTTAAATTAACTTTCAATGGCTACTTTAAACACCTCCACGTTGTCAGCAGATTGCAAAACACTAACATTAGTGTATGCATCAGCCCCTGGTGCCTCAGATCTTTTAACTAACGAAATATCTGGAGCAACTATTTATGCAAACATTGCAGGAGGAGTTGTAGGTAACACTTGGACTATTACGTCCAGCATGATATCTTTAAGTGGTGTTTTAACAGTATCAGAAATTGTAGCAACTATAAAGACTCCTAGAAGATATTTAATTGGAACTTGTGAACTTGATTGTTGTGTTGCAGATTTATTGCAAACAGCAATAGATTGTGCATGTAACTGCAGCAAATGTGATGACGACTTGAGAAAAGCCGAAAAAATTCATTTGTTATCAGAATCAGCAAAATATGCTGTAACAAATAACAACATTACTAACGCAATTAATAAGTACAAAACTGCTAAAAGTTTCTGTGATGAAACTTGTGGCTGTGGCTGCTAAACATATATAAAATGGGATACATTCCTACCTCAATTGATACAGTAGCTTTTGGAACTTTGTTAGATTCTTACAAATCTTGCTTAGATACTAAAGGTACTATATATCATAATAAACTTGTTGGAGGAATGAAGGACAGTAATTCTGATTTACTAAAATTAGAATTAATCATTTATCTTTTAAACAACTCTTCTAGTATAGGCCTTGACTGCATATTTGATGAAGTTGTTTTTCCTGGAATGATTCAATCAACTTTTTCTGCTACAGCTCCTAGCTCTGCAGGTCATTTACAAAGTTTTGTGGATTTTGCTTCAAGATTTTGCAAAGACTGTATTACATCAACCCTTGTACCTGCCCCAGTCGCAGCTGTTACTACATATAGATTACTTGCTGAAGACGGTGTAACAGAAATTACATTAGAAAACGGTGGAAGCATAAACTTACAATAACAAAATGGCAACTATTACCTCATTATCAACTTTAGCTAAAACAAGTGTCGGAGCAAACGACTATCTTTTAATAGCTAACTCAGCTGTCCCCAATAACTACAAGTTATTAACTCAGGATTTGTTCCCTACAATGACTACATTAGGAACATCTAGTGAAGCATTGTTTATAAGTGTGACAAATAAGAACAGTTTAAACTTTAAAGGAATTAAGTCGTTAAGTGCTTTGTTAACAGTTGCTACTGCAAGTGATAATATTACCCTTCAAGTTAATCCTGGAAGCATTAATCTAGCTCTTTGTGACAATACTACATCTCAATTCTTCTCAGGATCTGTAAACCTTGCAACATCTGTTACAGGGACTCTTCCTGTTGCTAATGGTGGTACCGGCCTAGCTACTTTAACAAGCAATAGTTTGTATGTAGGTAACGGAACTTCAGCTTTAACAGCATTAGGAGTTGCAACTGATGGTCAACTTCCAATTGGACGTACAGGACTTAGCCCAGTATTAGCTAATCTAACTGCAGGAGCAAATGTTACAATTACCAATGGTGTTGGAACTATCACAATTGGTGCTAACTTAAGTGTGTTAACTGCTAATTTAAATGCTTCAACTTATAACATCTTTGGAACAGGTTGGTTTAGTGGAGACGGAAACAACGAAGGTATTAAAGTAGATTCTTCAGGTAGAGTATTTGTAGGGTCATCAACTCCTACTGCTTTTTACACTTACGATTTAAACGTAAACAATAGTATTGCTTTAAATGGTAGTGTTACTCAATACATATCAATGGGGTCTTCTGCCACTCCAGGAACATTAGTTATAGAATCAGCCGATGGGTCAGGAGTCAATGTTGCTGGAGGCCTTTTACTTATTACAGCTGGAGACAGTACTGGAACTGGGGCTGCAGGAGCTGCACTGTTTAGTGGAGGAGCCGCTGTTTCAACAGGGGCCGCTGGAACTGCAGGAGTACTTGGTGGAAATAGTGTAAATGGAGCCGCTGGAGGAGTAACAATAATTGGTGGCCAAGCTACTGGTTCAGGAGCAGGAGGAAATATTTCAATTATTCCTGGGACAAGTACTTCGGGTACAGCAGGAATAGTTGTGCAAAGTGCTTCATCAACTACAAAAGCTTTCACTAACTTTGCAGGAACTTCAGGGGCAGCATCAGCTAACTCTTTGTCTAGTTCAGTAGCAACAGCTGGAGCTAAAACTGGAGCAATTAAAGTACAAATAAACGGTGTAGATGCATGGATCAGAGTGTATGCTACAGGTGAATAATAAATAGTAAACCAATACAAATAGTTATATGTTACAAGCAAAAAGAAACGGTGTGAACATCACTGCAACAAAAAAAGAATTTTTAGACATGTTTAAGGTTTTTAACGAAACCAAAGATGTTAAAAATGTTAAGTATGCTACTATCAACTTAGTTAACTCTAAAGTTATTAGAGAGCAACTAGACGAATTAGAAGCAATGGCTACTCCTTCACAAGAGTTTATTGACCTTTCAATAAAGGCTCAAGCACTTATAAAAGAAGAAAATGAAGAAGGGCTAAAGCAATTAGAAGAAGAAAATGTTACACTAGTTGAAACTCGTAAAGAGCAGTTAGCTGCTGTACAAGCAAAGTTAGAAGAAGAAGTTACTCTTGAGCTTAAAATGATCAATGAGAAAATTCTTCCAGAAGACCTTAATGCAGAACAACTTGAAATGATTTCAAAATTAATAAATTAATATAATGGCTTACCATACTACCACCGACCAGCTACTTGCAAATGGTTTAAACAATCACAATAAAAAAGCAGCTTTTATTGAAGAAAATAATAATGGAGTTGTCACTTTAGCTAATGCAGTAAACAGTATTACATTTTCTAATACAGGAACAGCCTTAGCAAGTATAACTGTAAATGGTGGTTCAACTAACTTACCGATAGGAGCCTCAGTATCATTTGATGCAGGTGGTGCTGATAATAGATTTGCCCCTAATACATTTGAATGGGATTCTACTGCCACTATTTTATTAATTGCTTACACTTACTAATATGGCAACAGGAATATCTTTAGTAGCCCCGGTTAAAATTTCTTCTATTTTTAACGTAAATGGGTTTACGGCAATAACAGGATCTACTGCTAATACTTTAACTGGTAGTGTACTAATTCCTGCAAATACTATTATTGAGTTACCTGGAACGGTAGCAGAATTAACTGCTAGAGCAATTAAAACAGGGGTTATAGGAACTGCAACTTTACGTGTATATGTTAATACTACTGAGAGTTTAAGTGGGGCTATTTTGTTAGCAACGGGGGCTGTGGCTACGGGGGCTGACTTGTATCAACAATTAGAGAGAACTATGTTTATAGCAAAAGCTTCTACTTATACAAGAGTGGCATCTACAACTTTTGGTCTTTATAGTGATAATAATAGAGCTACTGCTGAATCTACCGTTGTAGTAGATTGGTCAGTAGATCAATATATTATACTAGCAATTCAAAATGCAAGTACTTTAGACACATCGATTGGTTCAGGGATAATATTTAAAATTTATAAATAATTAGCTAATGACGCTACTAGAACTAACTCAGATGTTAACAGCTCGACCTTGGTTCCTAAAGAAAGGGCCTGCATTAGTAGCTAGAAAGTTTAAAGTTAGTTTGCACGATGCCACTGCAGCATTAAAAATTGTAAGAGCAAAGCAAAGAGAAGTTAATAGAAAGGTTGTAACGGTTGATACATTATCTAACGATTCTGACAATGTTATAACTGAGTTTGAACAGTATTTAGATAAAAACGGTATTGATCACTCAATGGTCAATTCCGTTAAATACTGGCAGAATATGAAAGGAGAACAACGGTTCTCTGTAGTTACCAAAAATGATAGGACGGCAGAAGAGATTCAAAAAGACATTGAAGAATTTGCAGCCAGTTATAGCCCTAAAGCTAGAGTTATAACTAAAGGCAGAGGAGTTGACTACAAAGTGAAGTCAACTCTAGAGATTTCTCTTCCTGATATTCACTATGGAAAGTTAACAGATATTACCCTAGAAGAAATGGAAAAACAATTCCTTGATACAATTGAGGATTTGGTTAACAAAGGTCGGGGGATAAATATCGAAAAGATTCTTCTCCCAATCGGAAACGATGGTATGAATACAGATGGAATGAGGATGGCTACAACAAAAGGTACCCCTCAACACGATACTGTAGGATGGAAAGAATCATTTAAAGGATACTGGACTCTAATAGTTAGGGCAGTAGATTTCTTAAAAGATGTGGCTCCTGTTGATATCATTGTTGTATCGGGGAACCACGACTACGAAAGAATGTTTTATGCTGGGGATGTCCTAGCTGGGTGGTACCGAAACGACCCAAGTGTTACTGTAGACAACTCTACAATGCCTAGAAAATATTACAAGTACGGGAAAAACATGATAATGTTTACCCACGGAGATAACGAAAAACCTTCAGATATGCCACTAATAATGGCTACTGAGCAACCGGAAATGTTTGCAGCAACTGAGTTTAGAGAAGCTCATTGTGGACATTACCATAAAGAACAGGTAAACGAATACCGAGGTGTTAAAGTGAGATTTCTTCCATCAATATGTGCTCTAGATGAGTGGCATAAGAAGATGGGATATCAAGCATTAAGAGCAGCTCAGGCATTCATTTGGAATCACGACGAAGGACTTGAAGGATATTTACAAAGCAATGTTAGATAAAATACAGAAAGATGACTTTAGATGAAATTTCATTTAACCTTTTAAATCTATTTAGAGGTGGCCGTAGCTCACAGGATGAGGTAATATCCTTGAGCCAAATAAAATTTAACGTTAAGCATTATCGTGCTGTATTCATACGTAGAGACTATGCAAGAAATGGTCTAGTAACTCGTCATTTAGAACAAGACTTAAAATGTGTTCAACTCGAACAAGTTGATTTATCAAAGTGCTGCAATATCACTTTAAGTTGTAAAGCTTACAAAAGCATAAAGAAGATTCCAAGAACAGTTCGTTTTAATTTTGAAGAAGCCATCACTTACATAGGAGATGTATCAGGTTTAGGACGTATACAAATGATTCGACCATTTGAGGCTAATTACATTTCAGCAGATAAATTTACTGGCAAAAATGCTAAAGCATTTATGATTGAAGACTATTTATACGTTCTTAATCCTAATGGCATGTCTACTGTAAACATACGTGGAATTTTTGAAGACCCAGAAGAGGTTTCTGATTTCATTGACTGTGGTGGAGTATCATGTTATACCGGTGCCTCTCCTTTCCCAATGCCTATGGATATGGTTCAGGCCATTACTCAGGGTATGATGAATGGAGAACTTAGACTGCTTGCTGGAACATTCTCTGACACTAATCTTGACCGTGGCCAAGATTTAACTGGAGGTGCCCCACAAACTGCACAACAACCTACACAAGAATAACAAATTTTAACTAACTTTGTGACTATGGCATCTTGGCAAAATAAAGAAGGTAAGAATCCAAAAGGAGGCTTAAACGAAAAAGGCAGAAAGTCTTACGAAAAAGCTAACCCTGGATCTAACTTAAAAGCTCCTCAACCTAAAGGTGGTAGCAGGAAAAACTCATTCTGTTCTAGAATGTGTGGGATGAAAGCCAAACTTACTAGCTCTAAAACAGCAAACGATCCTCAATCAAGAATTAACAAATCACTTAGAATCTGGAACTGTGGAAGTTGCAGCAACTGGTAATACTTAAATAAAATGGCTTTTAACATTGACACACAAAAGATAACCGAATACGGAGAATGGGCAGGATTAAATGTAGCATGGGCTACCATATCATATGCCATGTTTACAAACAGTATAACTTGGATCATAGGAATAGTAGGGGGTATAACCCTGATTTGGTTCAATGTTGAAAGAGCATTAAAAGCACGTCAAGAAAGACAACTACTAAATAAACCAGAAGATGAAGAAGCTAATTAAAAGAAAAGACGGCTCGTACTCTAAGAGAGGACTTTGGGACAACATACGAGCTAACAAAGGTTCTGGTAAAGAGCCTACTAAAGAAATGTTAAAACAAGAATCTAAAATAAAAAAAGAAGAAAGCATGAACTCAATGTATAGAAAAGGAGGTAAACCTTCTAAAAAATCAATAATGAAAGAAGCTCGTAATGAAAAAGAATCTTTCATGGAAGAAAGTAAAGAACTTAGCTTTGGGGCCCCAGGTGTTAGACCTCCTATGAAAAAGAAATTTGGAATGGGTGGAAAAAATGGTGACCCACGTAAAGCTACTTCTGTTAGCCCAAGTGCTGATCCTAAACCATTAACTCCGGAGCAACGTGCAGCAATTGAAGAAATGAAAAATTTAAGAAAGCCTTCTAATCAAGATTATAAAATAAATCCATCAGATGCAAAAAAGAAATATGCAATGGGTGGTAAATCAATGGAGCCGGGTGGTGGTGGAAGATTTGAAGCTTTGGTTAACAAATTAAAATCTAAAGGCAAATCTGAAGAAGCTGCTGAGGGAATTGCTGCATCTGCTGGAAGAGCAAAATACGGTAAAGGCAAGTTCCAAGCTATGGCTGCTAAAGGTAGAAAAAAGGGCTAAACGTGCAACATGCAAACCAAATCACACACGTTAAGAACTATTTACAAACACTACCAAGAAACTGCAGAAGAAAAAATAGAATTTGAAATCTTTTCTGATATATGTTCCGAGTTTAACATTGCCATATTCGAATCTCTCCTTGACGGGCTTGAGTTCAATATGCAAAACAATCTCGGAACATTATCAGTAAGAAGAGTTGAAAGGGACCCAAGATCAATGTCAATTGATTGGCTTGAGACTAACAAATACAAGAAAGAGCTGCAAGATGAAGGGGTAGAGTTGTACAATAGTGAAACAGGGAAAGGAGAAAAATGGCACATATATTATACTGACAAGTATTATTGTAAGTACCATTGGACCAAACATAAAGCAAAAGTAGCTAACAAAACTGCTTACAGATTTGATGCTTCTAGAGGGTTGAAAGGAAACAAAGAGAAACTAACATCTCTTTTAAAACGAGACGATATTGCTTACTTGAGGTTCAAGAAATACACACCGACAAAAAAATAATTAGTCATGATTTATAAAAACGTATCTAGCAAAGTAATCATTCGTAAAGTTATGAGGGACTTAAAACCTCCTGGAGATAACTGGATTGATGATGCTGTTGAATGGACTGGAGAGGCTCTTGAGCATATAGGCTCTTCTTCTCAGCTTGTTCAGAAAGGATGTGTTTTAAATATCAAAGACTTCAAAGCTGTAATGCCTGCTGACATGTATTACATCAATCAGGTAGCCATTAACAATACCATTAGTCCTTCAATGACTACTGAGTTAACTGAGCTATTAGCTCAGGTAAAGATATTAAACGATCTTATTTTAGCTAACCCAAACGATGCTGTAGCATTTAACTATCAGCTACGTCAGTTAAACTCAAGAATTTCAGTAATTGAAAATCTTTACCTCTCATCAGGACAGCCGCTATCACCATTGCAGTACGGGACAAACAATTTTCCTATCGGAATTCACTGTGAACAATGTGAAAACAAGTTTGCTAGATCAAAGGACACCTACACAATCAATGGAGATTACATTAATACTTCATTTGAAACTGGTGCAGTTTGTTTTAGCTACACAGCATTCCCAGTAGATGAAGACTGTTACCCGATGGTACCGGACGACATCAGCTTTAAAGAAGCTATGTTCTGGTATATTTACAAACAAATGTTGTTAGGTGGGTACACTCCTTCTATGAATGGAATTGATTACAATTTTGCAGATACTAAGTGGAAATACTACTGCACACAAGCACGTAATCAAGCTAACTTCCCAAACATCGACAAGTACGAGTCGTTTATGAACCAGTGGGTAAGACTTATCCCAAACTTGAACAGACATGCAAACTTCTTTGAGAACTTGGGAACAAGAGAAGAATTAAACAGAGGATCATACGGAAGAGGATACTTCTAATACTAAAACTATGGCATCAGAATTAAAGTTTTTAAAGGGAATGAACAAAGATACTGGTCTTGCAGATCAGATCGACGGTACATATAGAGATGCACTTAATGCTGTAGTGGACATTAATAAAGGAGCTATTAGCAATGAATTTGGAAACAAACTAGTAGCAGGGCTTCCCTTAGGCTTTCAAGCTGTTGGACAAATTGCTCTTCCCGATGATAACTTTTTAATTTTTGCAAATAAAGTTAGTAGCAGTGCCCTATCAACATCAAGTATTTTTCTTATAGATACGGCTACAAACACACTATTTACTTTATTTACAACAACTACTTCAGACGTAAAAGGACATTTAAATTTTGATATAGATAACCCTATTACAGGGGAATTTAGACTTTCTCCTACAGGTGAAGTTATTGTTTATTTTACTGATAACAAGTACAAGTTTACAGTAGAACCTGTTACAAAAATTGAGTATCCTGAGTATTACAATCCTCCACGAGTATTTAACGTAACACGTCAAAAACTGTTTGTAACTAGTGGAGGCCCAAATAACCAATTATACGTAGCTGGTGGTCAAAACATCACTATGCTTAACATGTTTATGGACTCTGGCAGAATTCCTGAATTTAATTCAATAGCTATAGTAGAAGGAGGAGGAGTTGTAACAGGTGCTTATTATTTAGCAGTAGCATATGCTGATAAAGACTTCACTGAAACTAACGTTTTAGGGATGGCTAACCCGGTGTATGTTCACCCATCTTCAGAAACATACATCCCATTTGAAATGATTGGAGGGGCTCCAGGGGGTGTCGAAACAAACAAATCTATTAAGTGGAATCTTACAAATCTAAACATAGACTACAAATATATAGTTCCATACATACTTCAAAAAATTGGTAATACTCAATTTGTATACAAACTTGAATTTGTAGAAATTAAAACTACTGCTTTAAGTCTTACATACAGTGGTTTAGAGCAAGTAGACAAAGCTACAGTAGAAGACTCAGTACTAGACAAGGTGAACTACCTCAGTGCAAAATCTATTGCACAGTTAGATAACAGAATGTATGCTGCAAACTTAACTGGAAGAAAAGACCTAGGGTTTCAAAGATTTGCTAATGGAATACAATTACAAGCTATTACAAAAAATATTATAGAATTTGATGCTAGAAGTTACGATTTATATAACATTAATTATGGGTATGCAGCTGTTTCACAAAATTTAAATTATCCATTTCCAATAGATTACAATTATATTTCTCAAATAACTTTCCCAGTTCAAAATGGAAAAGACAGGGGTTATAGAAATATAAACAGATTATTTAAAGAAAAAAGTTATAGAAGAGGAGAGGTGTATTCATTTTACATATCGTTTATATTTAAAGATGGTACAGAAAGTTATGCATATCATATTCCTGGACGTAATGTAGTGAAGACTTGGGAAAACGGTCCTTTAAATAGTAACGATATTCAAGGGTTTAGTGCTGCAGAATTTTTACAGACTGATCCAAATGGGTTAATGTATCAATATTTAGATACAAGCATGCATGTGGGGCAAACAACTGGGTACTGGGAGAACAAAAATGAAACGTATCCAGACTCTCCAGACTTTGATGTTTATAGTGTAGACGGTGCAGGTGCACCAGTGCTATCAGGAAATATAAGAAATTTAAATGTTAGGCATCATAAAATGCCTTCTAATCACAATCCTTCCTTTTCTACATTAGTAACTAATACAAATTTTTCAAACCCACCTTTAACTTCTGCCCAAACTTCAGATATCTCTCAAACAACATTTAAAGAAACTACTAGAATATTAGGATTTAAACTAGCAAATTTAAAAATTCCTAAGTTCATTCTCCAGCAGATACAAGGATATAAAGTGTACTATGCAAAAAGAAACCAAGGAGATAAAACAATTATAGGGCAAAGTGGGCTACATCCAGCTAGATGGATTAAATCTGGAAATTTATTTAATAATATAAACGACGCTAAATTTGGACCATACTACCATCTATGGTATATGGAGTCTATACCACACACACAGTCGTTTGCCTATGGAGAATATCCTTGGTTACCGAATGGCTTACAAAATGTTGTAGCTCAATCAGTGTTTAAATTTCATGATTTTAACTTACTTAGAACTCAAAAAAATTTAGGACAAGCAACTCACATAGATTTGCAATATGTGGCAACAATGCAGCAATGGAGAGGAAGGCACAAAGGCATTCAGCCTGGGTATATAAATAATGCCGGCAACCTAGACAGCAGTTGGAATTACACTCAATTTAGAAGTGGTGAAACAGAATATCAATGGATAAATTCTACTTTAGGAAACACAGATAATTACGATATTACAGGAGGTGATACTGCAGTTTACGGTACGTACGAAGCTTTTGGACTTTTAATGGTTGCAGCAAAATATAATTTGCCTGGGACTGCTGGAGTAGATTTTGGAATAGCTGTTGGGGAAGCTGATGGTAATCAATCATCTTTAGGAGCTAATCAAACTATTTTTCCATTAGACCCAGACAGTGCAAGTTATTTAGCAGGAATGTCAATTCTTAAAAATTCATCTTCTACTGCATTTAAAGGGGCTACGTATCTTTTAAATTTAGCTGGAGAAAGTTCTATTGTACTTGGCTTAAAATCAGGAATACCTCCTTTATGGGGAACAAACAAATACACCTATCTTGGAGAAGATGCTTCAATTTTAAAAAAAGTTAACCCTTATTACTCAAACACTAGACAATATTCAAGGCCAAACATATACATATCAAATTTATGTTCAACAAAAACAGACGTATTTGAACCATTCGATGCCCAAAGATTAGTATGGACTGGATTTTACAAATCAACTCTAGAAGTTAATATTACTACAGGGGTTGACCCAACAATAGGTAATTACTACACAGGGGTAGGTACTCCAGATATTTTTGGGGGAGATACTTACATATGTAGATATGCATATAGACTTACTTCACAGCCATATGGATTTAGATATTTTGAACAAGAAGTTGGAAATGCAGAATTTACTAATACTCTTGATGACAGTATTGTTAATGATTCCATTAATTCTACTTTTTCTTATGTCCCACCTAATGGGCAAATTCCTACTAGTAACGTAGATATTTTTGACAGTGGCAATTGGATAGGAGGGGAAATAGGAAGATGGACCCCATATACAGTTTTACATCAAATTATAATAGAATCTGAAGATAATATTAATTTTAGGCACTGTGGGGATGCAGCTAAAGGAGTAAATACAGCTGATAGTATGTACTTTGATAAATACACTGCTACAGATGTATTGTGGAGATCTCCTACACACGATCTTACTAAGAAAGAAAATTTACTGTATGAAGAACACTATTCTGCTTTACAAGATATTAGAGTAGCAATACCTTACCCAAAGAAAGACAAGTCAACTAACTTGTTCCCTAACCGTGTAATTCGTTCTATAATCCAAGATGGAAACTTTACAGACTCATACCGTTACTTTTTAGCAATTGATTTAAAAGACTTTGGGCAAAACAAAGGCCCTATTACAAACATCTTTAACTTGAATGCATTGATTTACATTCATACTGAAAAGAGTTTGTTCAAAACAAAAGGTAAACAAAACCTTGAGTTAGCTGATGCATCTCAAGCATACATCGGTTCAGGTGACTTGTTTGCTCAAGAGCCAGATGAATTTGTGCAATCTACAGACGGGTACATGGGACTGACCAATAAAATGGGAGCCTTAGTAACCAAAGATGGGTATGTGTTTGTCTCTAGAAACTCTCGTAAAATATTCTTAATCACTGACAAAGTACAAGATTTAACTGACCTTGGATTGTCTACTTGGGCTAGAGAAAACGTACCATATACTTTAGAAAACTATGGTGTAAACCTTGCCGGCATAAACCTAGATGCCCCAACAAATACATTTGGGTATCTTGTGTCTTACGATCCATTGTTAAAAAGACTTCTCATAACCAAAAGAGATTTAATTCCTACAGATTTATTCAATAATCAACTTGCTGTAGGAAACATTCTTATTTCAGGAGGACTTGTAACTGATAAAAATCGAAAAGGAATTGCATTAGTTGCTAATGGTACGTTGTTTTTTAAAGGTGGTTGGACAATTTCACTATCTTTAGATACAGGAGCTTGGGCTAGTAGACACTCTTATATACCACCACTTTATGCATTCAATACTAAATATCTGTACAGCTTTGATTCATCGTCTTCACAAAGCTTTTATGTACATAATGATTATACTAATCCTGGTAGTTTTTATAGGGCTCTATTTAATTTTGAGTTTGAATTTATATCTACTGGGGATGTATCTACGGGTAAAACAGGAGCTGTTTCAACTACTAAGACTGACAATAAAATATATTCGGCTGTCACTTACTTTATAGAAACTTACAAAGCAGATCCTAACAGCATCTACAAAGTTGTCCCAACTCTTAGTCCTGGATTTACTAGCTTCTATGTTTACACTACTGAACAAGTCTCAGGAGTTAAAAACCTTGTGTACTTAAACAACGTTAGAAAAATAGATCACAACTGGGCATTTAATGACTTTAGAGATCTTTCAAAAATAAACTTCAACACAACTTTAGCTGCAGGTCAGATTAACGTTCAAAATGATTTATACACAGGAACGTATGCCCCAGGAGGATCTGTTCCTATGTTTATATCTGAAGGTATTATCAATACAAACTACTTAGACTTAGCCAAACCTTGGCATCAGCAAAGAAAGTTTGTGGATAAATTCCTTGGAGTACGATTAATTTCTAACAATCTAGCTAAAAATTTAATAAATTTGTATACAGCTAAAGCTTCCTACCGATCTTCGAGTAGATAAACCTTACCACTATGGCCAAAAAACTAATTAGTAGACAACAACCAAAACCTACACTAAAGAAAATCAAAAAGTATTCTTTAGCTGGATATAACCTAAGTGGAGTTTCACAAGCTCCTCAAGCCTCTTATTACTTGGGGCAATCTGCAGCAGATGAAGCTGGTAAAACTCAAAACGTTGCTTTGCAATCTTTGAAAGAAAATCAAGATGAGTTAAAAAAACTTAACGAAAGCCAAAAAGAACAACAAGAAGCTGCTGTTAAACAGTCTAGTATGGAGCTAGGTAAACTTGCACTTAGTACTGGTAAAGACATTGTTAAAGAAAGAGCAGCAAAAAAAACTGCTGAGTTAGCTGCTAACCAAGTTGCTAAAAATACTGCAACTACTACAGCTAAAGAATTTGGTACAACTGCAATGGCTGCAGCAGATACAGGAGTAGATCTTGCATCTACAGGAGCTGCTGTAGGATCAGGTGTTGCTAGTTCTGCCCCAAGTGCTTTTATGTCAGGAGTAGCATCTTATGGGCAACCTGTATCAGCAGCTTTAGCTATTGGAGGAGAAATAATTAAAAACACTGGTAGTGATAACAATGCTGCTACTTACACTCAAAAAGAAAGAAACAGATATGGTGTAGGTAATATAACAGCTAAGACCGGACAGTTTGCTGGATACGGTTCAATGTTTGGGCCAGTAGGTACTTTGGTAGGAGCAGCAGCTGGACTTGGATATGGTATTTATGATACTGTAAAAGATAATAAAAAAGCAGAAGAGAAGGCAGGCAAACTTGCTATGGCTAATACAGACCCAATGGCTGCAGTTAATAATTCTTTTATTGACAGTAAAATGATGGATGCCTACAGAGGTGGAAATCAAATGGCTCGTAACGGTGGCATGAAAAGATATGCAATGGGTGGGTCAGAATGTCCTCCAGGAACTACATACAATCCTGCAACAGGGGCATGTGATCCAGTAGCGTCAGCTACTCCACAATTTAATTACTTTACTGCCCCTGTTACACCTGAAGCTGACAAAGCTTCTGGAGAAATGTACAATTCTTTTGATGCACAAAGTGCTAAAAGAGATGCTAAGGAAGCTTACCAACAAAAGAAACAGCAGTATAACTTAGATTGGACAAAAGCAAGAAATGCAGATATTGCATCTGCTGATCCTAAAATACTTGGAGACAGGCTTCCTTACCCACAAATGCCATTTTCTCCAGCAGAACAACGTCGTGTGGATGCAGGAAGAGAACCTGGAACTTTCTTTGATAGTTACCAATCCGATCCTACTCGTCCTGGAACACGTATGTTGAACAGAATAAATAACAAACGGTCAGAACAGATGGGGCAAGAAACTATGGGCTTTAGAGAAGAAATGCCTGTTGAAGAAGAGCAAAGTTCTGGTGGAGGTGGTGGAGGTCTTCGTGGTTTATTCACTAAAAAAGGTAAAGCTAATTATGGAGGTGACCACAGTAAAAGACAGACAGGTGCAGATTGGTTTCAAAGAAAGCTAGACCAACATTGTAGAGAAGTAAGTAAATATGCTGCTGGTGGGACCATGGATCCTAACTGCTATGAATTTGGAGGAAGTTACAATGACCTTGGAGGAACTCGTTATGCAGAAGGTGGTGTAATCAAACCTATACCAAACTCTAATGATGTTGAGTATTTAGGAGACACCCATGAAGAAGGAGGAATTAAACTTGATAAATACACTGAAGTAGAAGACAAAGAGACTGGAACTAAAATCAACGGAAGCCAATATTTCTTCTCTCGTGTATTAAAAACAAAAGATGGTAAATCGTATGCAGAAACTCATAAAGGTATTGCATCTAATCCGTCTTTAGACCCTATTTCTAAAAAAAACATTATCAAAGATTTAGCTCGTCAGCAAGAAGAACAGGCAGGTCGTGATCCTAAACAGATTGCTAGAACTGGTGGAATGAGAAAGTTTGCTATGGGGGGCTCTGAGTGTCCTGATGGGTATTGGTTTGATAGTGTTTCTGGGCAATGTATGCCAATTGTAGATATGAATAGTGAAAAATCTAAATGGTTAGCTAATCAATCAGGCCAAATAAATGGTGAAATGCCTGCATCTAAAGCTCCTGAGGTTGAAACATTTTACCCACAACCTTACGATCCTAGTAAATTCCCAACAGTTGTCGCTGCAACAGTAGAACAAATTGCTAAAGAAAAAGGATACACTTACGATAAGAAAAATAAAGTATACACTAAAGAAGTAAACGGTAAAAAAGAAAGTAAAAAAGCTGCAGAAATACTTGCTGAAGCACAAAAAGAATCTAACACTACTGCAAAAAATAAACAATTAGAGGAGTACAACAAACCTGGAGAAAAATTACCAGATGGTCCTGCTAAATTTAAAAACTCTGGAGCACCAGATTTTGGAAATCCAGATGAGCAAGGGTTTTATAATAGATTTAGAAAAGGAAAAGGCCTTGATTTAGATAAAACTTGGTTAGAAGAACATCCTGGATTTTTGGGAGGAGCTGCTCAGCTTATCGGGCCAGGGTATGCTATGCTTAAGCCGTATAAGAAGACTGCTGGTATGGCTGCTGCTAGCACTATAGCTGCTCCAAATCTTGCAAGAGTAGATAAGTCAGGAGAAATAGAAGATGCTCGTAGACAACAAAATGCTATGAACACTTACCTAAAAAATACTAACTTAGGTCCTGGTAAAATCATTGCTATGCAAAGTGTTGCTACTAAAACAGCAGACGAAATTGCTAAAATCTCTCAAAGACAAGATCAAGAGAACAGAGCAATTAAAAATTCAGAGGCACAGATAGCTGCTGAAGTTGCTGGAAGAAACCAAGCTGCACAACTTGAAGCAAGTAAGTCAAACATGATGGCTGATATCAATCAGAACCAATACATGGATGAACGTAACTTAGGGGTTGCAGAAGCTCTTGGTAAAGGTCTTGCAGGAATGTCAATGGACCAACGTAAGCTGGACATGCAATACAGCATTGCAAGAGGATTAGATAAAACTGGTTCACTTAATCGTTACGAAATAATGGAGCAATTAAGAAAGCAAGCTAAGAATTCAGAAAGCCCTGTGTACCAAAAATCAGAAGCAGAACTTCAACAAATTGCTGCTGATTTAGGATATAAAGTAGTAGAAGTTTTAGCAGATGATCCAGAAACTAAAAAAAGACTTGGGGGTATGGCTAGAAAATACACAAGTCGTTTAGGGGATTTATCTACTAAAAGAAACACTACAGCTAAACAATCGATTTAATAAAAGAATACCATGCCGTATAAATTTGGTGAATATGTAAGTCAGTATGTAGACCCAAAGTCTATAGAAATCGGAGAGACTCTCCATAATCGTTATATGGATAGTTTTAAAGCAAACGATCAATTGGCTATGGCCGTTGATCAGATGCAAGCTGCATTACCTTTTGAAAACGATATGATGAAGAAGAAAGAGTTGCAAGCTCAATTAGATACTAAACTAGCTCAACTTGCTGATCGTGGAGACTTTGAAAACTTAGGATTTGTAATTCATAAAGAAGCAAAAGACTTTTCTCGTAAGTATGCTCCTATCAAAGAGAACTACACTCGTTATGCCAATGCAATGACTGAGCTTCAAGAAAGTATTAAGAAAGGAGATGTTAACGAAGAGTATGCAAACCTCTTTCCATCTTATATGGTAAAAGGATATAAAGGATTTGAAACTGGTGCCGATGGAAAAGTAGCAGCAGGATCAATGTACTCAGCTCCAACAGCTGTAAAAGATCCTAAGATTATGGAGAAATTACAGGCAAGATTAGCTATTCTATCTCCTGAAACTTTTAAAAATAAAATCATTGGTTACACTGGGGAAGGTAACATGTATAAGTTTACCACAGAGAACGAAGTAATTGAAATTAAAAAAGAAGATGTGCAAGATGTAATTGATGCAGTACTTTCTGAGCCAGATGTAAAAGCTTACGTAAATCAATTTGCAGATATGAAAGCTTATGCAGCTACTAAAAGTGAAGGAGCTTCTGCAACTGTAACTTCTATGGCTGATAACTATTCAAATGTAGTTGGGGAACTTACTGCTAAGCTTGATGACCCTAGTCTTAAGAGTGGTGAAAGAGTTCAAATTAAAAATCAAATTGAGGCATTAACTGCAGAGATTGCACAAACTACAAAAGTTGCTCAAGATGAAAAGTTAGCTTACGAGTATATTAAAAATAAGTACGAAGATGAAATCATAGCTCCTTACCAATCTTATGGAGAAAAGAAAGCTATAAGAAGTGAGACTCACAATAGAAGTAAAGAATTCTCTGAAACATATATTAAAGATCAAGAGTGGCAACTTGCTAATCAAAGTTTACAAGTAGTTGGTAAAATTAGCCTTGCTGATAGAAACGGGGCTACGTTAGATGAAAAAACAACTAACATGAAGAATGCATTTGCATCAGCTTATGCACTTGAGCAAAAATTAAATAACCCAGACTACGTAGCTACCTTATCTGAAGAATCATTAAACGACGAACGAGCTGCTTTAAAGTCATACAAAGATCAAGCTCTTCTTATTCAGCAACAAATGTTTACTGCAGCTAATGGAGCCATTAGTGAAAGAGACATTGTAGAAGCTGCACCAGATGCCTGGAAAACTTATACTGCATTTAAAGAATTGTATCCTTGGGCAAAACCTGGAGAGATATATATTCGTATGCAATCAACGTTTAGTGATCAAGGTGGGCAGGACTACTCAAATTTCTTAAATAAATACAAAGAAAAATACAAACATTACGTTGCACCTGGTGTTAAATACGATACTAAAAATATACAATCGATAGGATCAACTGGGGCAGGTGCCGGAGATATTAGTGCCTCAGCTACTCCATTACCACAGGATCTTGCAAGCATACTAGGTAGTAAATTTAACGATAGAATAAACGGTCAATTTTCAGAAATTAAAACTTCTACTACATTTAACTACGGCCGTATTGATGCTCCTACTTTAGAACAATCTAAAACTTTAACAGCTGCTATACAAAACTTCTTTGTAGGCAAACCTATTACTGCAGATTTTAATGTAACAGATATCACTGAAGAGGGAGTTACAGATGTGTCAGGAGCAAAACTTGCAGGATTTAAAGTAGTAGATGTTGGTTGGAATATGACTAATAACATTTACGAATTAAAAATTATGGGTGGAACTGCTGACGCACCTATAAGTAAAACAGTTCACTTAAATGGAAAGTATATTCGTAACTCAACATTAGATCAAATGTTAAACACTCCAGAAAACAGAATGGCTGGGGTTATTGCACAGATGGATATGCATAGTAAAGGAGCTGTGTCTACTCGTGACGTTAAAATTTTAGGAAATGATGCTCATATGATTGTAGAATCGGATGGATCAGGGCATCCTTACATTAGATATGTAGATGCAAATTGGCAAAACTTTTCAGGAGATGCTGCCCCATTAAGCCAAAAACACAGACAAGATTCTAACGGTCTGAAAAGCATTGTAAATGCTTACAACAAAAAGTCTGAGAGTTATGCAGTAGAATTTTAATATCTTTGTAGAATATGGCTGAAACAGATGCAATAAATAAAGCTCTTAGTTCTTTATCAGGGTTACCAAAAGAAGATATTGTAGATAAAAGTAATCCTACAGGAGATCCTATAGGCAAAGCTTTTACATCCCTAGGTGGTAACATAGAGTATAAAGGCTCTAGTTACAAAAACTATAGTCCTTTAGATATTGCTGGCCAAGCTGTAGACTTAACTAATGTCTACACTGACCCTATTGGAAAATATGCAGAATACAATGTTGCATTAAATCCATTCAACGACTGGAACGAAGAACGTGCTCAGAACCAAAGTACCACTCAAAAGTGGATGAACGGTTTAAGCAAAGCCGGTCTTACCACACTTGGTTCTGTATACGAAAATACAGTAGGAGTATTAGCAGGTGTTGGTTCTATGATGTCTGGTGGATCATACTACGACAACTTTGTTGGAAGACAAGTTGATGAAATGAACACATGGGCTCAATCAGCTCTTCCGAACTATTATACCAAAGGGGAAATAAACGGAAGTTTACTTTCTAATATGGGGACAGCTAACTTCTGGGCAGATAAATTTGCTGGAGGTTTAGGATATACTCTTGGATCTATTGCTACAATGTGGCTTGGAACTGGAGAAGTAGGACTAGCTGCTAAACTAGGGTCAATGGTTGCAAAAGGTGCCAAGATTGCTGACGCTGCTGGAGATATACTTAACGTAGCAGATGACTTAGCAAAAGTTGCTGGCAATGCAGCTAAAGCAGGAAGTAAAGAAAAAATTCTGTATCAAACTATTAAAGGAGTAGAAGATGCTAAGCAAGCCGGTAAAGGTCTTGAAGCATTAGATAGATATGCTAAAATTAAAACTGCTACAAAACATCTAGCAGTTGGTACTCAAATGTCATTAGCTGAGTCTTCTGTTGAAGCTCGTGAAGCTAAGAATTCATTTATTGAAGAACGTAAAGCAGAATGGGAGGAGCAGAACCCCGGCCAGGCTATGCCAAAAGATGTAGAAGATGGTATTTTGCAAAGTGCTAATGCCGTAGGTAATACTACGTTTGCTATTAACCTTCCTCTTTTAACTGCTACAAACTTATTAATGTTTGGCAAGGCCATGCAAGGTGCTCGTGTCGGTGAAAAGACAATGTATGACATTGAGAAAAAAGGGTTAACTGCAGGAGAAGAGTGGGTTGAAAAAGCTGCAAGTTCTAAGTTTGGAAAAGCATATGCTAATGCTCAAAAAACATTTGGCCCTGTACTTAAAACTTCTGCTGAAGAAGGTTTCCAAGAGGCCGGCCAGTTTGCTGGGTCTCAATATGCACGTAACTACTACGGAGAAAAATTTAACGATGGTACTGCAGACATGGCTTCTGCAATGAGTAAAGCATTGTCATCAACATTTGAAACTAAAGAAGGTTTAGAGAATATATTAATCGGAGCATTAGTTGGAGGTGGTACTGGGGCAGTAAGTCGTCTTATGGGAGCTGAGAAAAAACTTCTTGCTCAGAAAGGGCTTAATACTACTGAAGCCATTAAGATGCTTAACTCAGGAGCTATTAAGAAAATTATTGAGAATGCAGAACAAAGTGCTGAAAACTTAGCATTTATCAAAGACATTAATGATGCTAATCTTGATAACGAAAAAGAAGGAATTACAAAAAGTGAAAAACGTCAAAACGATTTAAAAGCTGAAACAGCTCGTATGAGATTAATCCACGGAGTCTTTGCTAAGATGAATGGATTGGGTGCTATCGATTATGCAATGGAGCAGTTTGATGATGCTGCTTCAATGGAGGAAAAGGAATTCAAACAAGCTTTTGGGTATGACATGAACCGTACTCTTGAACAGCAAACTGGTAAAACCCAGATGCAAATCATTGAGGATACAAAAACTAAAATGCAATCTGCCATCAAACGTTCAGAGCAGGTGCACAACATACTTTCACAGTTTAACCCTGGTACATCACTAGTAGCTAAGATTAAAGAAGGACTTCAGACAGAAGAAACTAAAAAGAATAAACTTATTCAAGATGCTGTACGTAGAACGTACGGACAAATCTTAACTCACAATCTTCTTGACATTGATACTATCGATAGTAGAATTGATGAACAATATGACAAGCTTTTAAAACTTGCACCAGCTCTAGCAAAACTAGATCCAGATGAAGTTAAGTTCCAGATTAAAATTGGAGGGGTAGAACTTGATTCAAATGGTAACCCATCATTTAAAACAACAGCTTCTGCTAAACCTAAAGAAGATCTTGGTAAACAACTTAACGAAATTTATGCTGCTAAAGTAGAACTTGATGTAGCAACAGCTGATGAATTTAAAGCTGAGTTACTTCACCTTCGTGACCTTTCAATCAAACGTGCTGGCCTTTCAGAGTCATTTAAAAACCTGTCTCGTAACCCAGAGCAAATGGACCTTTATGTAGAGGCTCAAATGGCTTTGCAAGAGAAAGAGCAACAAAGAGCTGCAGAAGATAGAGCTAGACAAGCAATTGAAGGTGCAGAAACTGCAGATGATCTTACAGATGCTGTGGACCCAGATGCTTCCCCAGAAGTTAAAGCTGCTGCTTTAGAAAAACGTGCTCAACTTGAAGCTGCAGAGCAGGCTAAGATTGCTCAGTACATGGCAATGGATTTAGAAGATCTAAAAAATATTGACATGGAGAGCTTAGATGCAATGTCTCAATCGGCATTGATGAAAGCAATGGAAGCCAAGACTGAGGAAGCTAGAAAAAAAGGACTTACTCCTGATCAACTTAAATCTGAAAAAGAATTTAAAACTGTTGGAGGAGAAAATGCAGGACTTGTAGAGCTATCTGAAATGGAGCAAACTCTGTTGGATGAGATAATGGTCTCTTCAACTGGTACCCAATTTAATATTGATGGAAGACAGTACTACATGGAGAGTGCTGATCCAGTAGAAGCTTTAATTTTAGACGATGCTGGAGAAGTAGTAGGAGTAAAACTTGCTGACTGGCAAACTGGAAATGAAGTTACTTGGAAAATACAAGAAGCAACTGTTCCTGTGGCACCTGTTAATCAAGAAGATTATCAAGATACTCAACTATCAACTGGAGTTGTAATAAAGCCTGGAGAAGCTGCCCAAATTGCAGCAGAAGCTCAAGCAGCTTCAACAAATGCTGCTATAGAAAGAGAAACAGCTATTGCTACATTACTTGCCTATAATCTTTTATTGCAAGCATCTAAGATTCGTCCAACATCAGAAACTGATACTACTACTCTAGAGGAATCTAAAGAGAACATTGCTGTAATAGCTGAAAACTTAATTACTGATACTGAAGAAATCTTAGCTAAAGAAGATGCCCTGCAAAAAGAAATGAAAGACATGTCAAAGACTGCAGGTCTAAGCATGGATGAACTTCGATACCAAGTAGAGTTAATCAAACAAGACCTTCAAGAACTTGATGAAGTTCTTGCAATGGAAAGAGCTGTTGCAATTGAAGCTGGCTTTAGCATGAAAGAGTTTAAGGCTGATGCACAGGTTGCACAGTTATTAGAACTTAGAAAAAGAATAAATGAACTTCTTAAAAAGAAGATCAAAGCTCTTGGTAAAATGAAGTCTGATGCAAAAGTAGGATTAGATGCTAAAGAACAAATTGAATTAGCTCCTACAGAAGAAGAGTCTAATACTATCATTACTACAGCTGATGCAAGAATTCAAGAATTAACTAAAGAAAAAGCTAGACTTGAGCAATTATCAAACGAATACCAGAAAATTATTGATGGTGTTTACGGAGAACAAGATGTAGATGGTGCAAAAAACTCTAAATTAGCTACTGATAGAAGAATTTCTGCTAAAAAAGGGCAAATAACAAGACAACAAAACATAATAAACGAAGTCAATGAGCAAAGAGAACTTGAGAAACGTAATCAAAACGGTGACAGTACCGCAGGACCTAGCTCTACTCCTGAAGGGGAAGAGCCTCAAGCAACGGATATCGACCCTGCAGCAGGACTTACGTCGGAAGGGATGGATGGCTCCATCACCAATGAAGAAGCCGAAGCTATAAGAAAAGCTAGAGAAGAAGCTTTACTTGCTGAAGATGTTTTGAGAATGGGTACAGGTGGTCCTGTATTCGAAGCCCCTATGGAAGATACTGGTGCTCCAAAAGCAGTTGTGTCTGGAGATAGCAATGATATTCAATTAGCAAAAGGAACTGTTCTTAAAAAGAATGGAAAAGTTATAGTAGACCTTAATGGTCAAACTAGACCTGAGGCTCCAGAAAAAGGTATGCCAGGATATGACCCATATTACCGTGGGCAAATGGCTCAAAAAATCGATGGTTCTCCAGTATTAATATTTCCACAACATTTGACTAGCTCAGAAATGGTCCCAGTTGGGACTACGTTAGATTTGATTGTGCAAATGAATACTACTTGGTTTAAAACCCAAATTCCTACTGGTATAGCTGACAACCCAGAAGAATTAAAAAATTGGATGATGACTACTGGTTGGAAAAATGTTCCAATCTATGCAGCTCTTCCTGACGGAACTCGTCTTCAACTTCTAGGTGCATATAATGAAAGTAGTCCAGAAGGATTTAAAGGAAGCAAACGTCGTGAAATTGTACAGCACTTCTTAGATGGATTTACTCCTACAGTAACTGTAATGGAGAAGTTCAATGATAAGTCTGAGATAAGTAATGCTAGAACTGCTTCTGGAAAAGTGTTCTTCTACCCTGTAACTAAAATTACAAAGCAACCTACTCCAACATTATTCTATGTAGGTAGTGAGAATGGTGACTTGGTTTGGAAAGTGATGCATGATTCCGAAGAAGGTAATGCAGAAGTTATTGCAACTGGCTCTCGTCCATTCCCTCGTGATCCGGCCGACCCAGAATCAACAGGAGTTACCCCAGGACAAATTGCAGTATTAGTTGAGTCCCCAGATGGCACACCTATGATGGTTATGGCCAGTACAAAAGATATGGACACAAGAGGAGCAACAGCTGCACTTAACCATATTACAAAGGAAATTCCTGAGGCATATAAGTACGGCCAGATTGTAGGTTGCAACTTACTTGAGGTAGAAGCTCAATCAGAATCTGATGAAGTAGCTGTAACAGATAAGTCTCTTGCAGAAGAGCTTAAACGTCCTGATAGCTTGACTAAGTTTATCTCTACATATCAGTTAGAAGATGGAGAAACAATCTTTATATTCTATTCTAAATCTGCAAACAGCCTTATAAAAATAAATGCTAGCCAAATGAAGGCAGCTTTAAATGGAACCAGACCTAAATTTAGTTTCATAGAATCTGAGGTTAACGACCAAGGGTTTATAAAATTCACAGCTGTTAAAAAAGAACCTGCAGACTATGGAGCCGTAGAGAACAACGTTGGGGAAGAATTTAAAGAAGCTACAATGTCTAAGAAATATCAAGTAGACAAATTTAAATTCGGAGTTCAAGAGCCATTCACTAGCCCAATTGATGGAACCGTTTACCCTTACGAAGATGGTAAGCCTCATCCTTACATGCAATATCTTTCTGACTCTGCTCAATTCCAAGGAGAAGCTAGAACTGAAGGGGTAGGACACAATTCAATCTTAGCAGTAGATACAGTTGCAAATCCAAACGGATCTGTATTCCACGACGTTAATATGAAGTTTGGACCAGTAGGTGTTAAAGGAGCTACAGCAGAGAAAGCTGCAGACGTTGCTGCAAACTCTGTAGTAACTACTGCACTCCCTAAAACTTCATCTACTCCGACTGCTGCCCCAACTGCTCCAGTAGTACCTACTGCTACGGTTGACATCGAAGCTTTGTTAGCAGAGTCTCAAAAGCTTGTAGAAGGTACAACAGAAGATGAAAACCATTACATCATTGATGGAGAGTTGTACAAACGTATGACTAACATTCTTCCTGATGGATTTGATGGGGATTCTAGTTTATACGAAAATAGCAGAGTTGCTGGAAATACTGTAGACGAAATTGTTAAAAAATTCTTTGATGAAGGTGACACTACAAAACCTGAAGGAATCTCTGAAGGAGCATTTAATATGCTTATGACAAAGCTTAATAAAATCAAGAAAGAGTTAGATGCTGTAGGTGGAAGATATATAACTAGAAACCTTATAGTATATGATAAAGTTTCTAAAGTAGCTGGAGAAATTGACATCTTAGCTGTTGACAAAGATGGAAATTATATGATATTTGATGTTAAAACTAGCAAGCTTAAAGGATGGGAAGGCTATACAAGATCGTATGGACCAGGACAGCTTACTAAAAAAGAAAGACATCAACTTCAAGTTTCTGGATATGCTTACTTACTTAACAAACAGTTTGGAATTCAGATTAAAAAATTAGGCATTATGCCTTTTGAAATAAACTATGATGCAGCTGGAAACATTACTTCTCTATTTAACAGAGATGGTATTCCTGTATCGTATGCACCAAGAATTGAAAAAATGATTCAAGATGCCGGTCCTCAAGGTCCGGGTCCGGCCCCGGCTGCTCCTACAGCTCCAACTACTCCTGCAGCTCCTGTTACATCAACTGTACCTGGGCCAGATGCACCTACTCCAGTAGTATCAAGTACTGACGGACTTGTGGCCCCAAAAACAAACTCTGCATTCTTTGGAAGTAAGAAAAATGTCGTAACTTCACAACCTACAGTCGGAGGAGTAAAAGTAGTTTCAATGGGAGGTGGGGCAGTTGATATAAGTGCTTTACCAGATGACATGCTAGCTGCTATGGGGCAAGCACAGTCTTTAGAAAGTATGATAACTAACTTGGATACTTCTGGACAAAACTTAGAAGACACCTGTTCACCATTTTAAATAACCAACTATGGCTTTTTGCCCAAACGTAAACTCTAAAGAATACAAAGACCTTGCAGCTGTTCAAGGTAGTGCTATTGCTCATAAATTATGGGATAAGTTTCGTGGTACAGTCCCAGGATTTTACTACGGTAACAAGTTAAAAGGATCTGCAGCAGACACTTTGTTAAGCTCTGATCAAAAGAAAGCATGGCTTACTTCAAGAGGTATAGAGGCAAATCTTTTTGATACTGTTGAAAAGATTGGGTCAGAAGATGTGCATGGATATGTAGAGAATGCAGTAGTTCATATGTGGACTAACTCTGATATTGGGACAGAATTTCACGAAGCTTATCACTTGTCATTCAGAACTATGTTGTCTGAGAGTCAAAGAGAACAGTTATATGCAGAAGCTGCTGCAAGATTTGGAGAGCCTACTGCTGGTGAGATACGATATATCAAAAGAACATTCCCAGAAATTTCTGATGAAGAAGCTCGTGAAGCTGCTTTGGAAGAAAAGATGGCTGATGAATTTAAAGACTATGTGCTAACTGAAGGATATACTGAAAAAAGTCTGCCTGCTAAAATTGGGAAGTTCTTTAGAGATCTATGGAACTTCTTCAAAGCATTAGTTACAAACAACCTTAGCCTTCGTCAAGCATACTCTTTAATTGAGAGTGGTAAGATGAATTCTTCTATTCTTGGTAGAGGGGTATTCAGAAACCCAGAAAAATTTAAAGGCCCAAAAAAAGCTTACATGTACCGTCCAGAAATGGGGGATGCAATGTTTAAAGCATCGTTAGATACTATATACACAATCTTCATGGATACTAAAAAAGATCTAGGAAGAGGATTCAGTGCAAAAGAACAGCTAGGTGTTGATGGTAAGAATGGTGCTATTGTAGATCAGTTTCAAATGCAGATGTACAAGAAAACTGATGGAAGTGTTATTACTGTTGCAGAGGCTAACAAGTTATTTGCTGCTGAAATAGCAATGGATGCTGCTACCCCAGAATCACTTGACGATGTAGAAGCTAACATGTGGAATGTACTTGAAGAAGTTGGTGCAGAGTTTACAATGGAAGAAAATATTACTCTTCGAAATGTATTCAAAAATGTAGCCTCTACATGGAATGATGTATTTGACCCTGCTACAGGAAACTCAATACAAACAGGTTGGAGAACTTTCTTAGAGATTAAACTTCGTGAGGCCGGTATAAAGATTACCAACAAAATTGTTGCTGATACAGTTACAGGGGAAGAGGTTACAGAAGAAGAGAAAGATGATAGCTTTGATATAGATGCAAACAATGAATTGGATCCTGCAGATTTAGATGCTCTCCAAGAAGAGATGAAGCTGATTGATGAGGGTACAATGAAAATCTACAGTATGACTACCTTACAGGAATCTCCTTCAAAAAGATTAACGGGAAAGGTTAAGGAATTGTTGAGCACTATTAGAAATGTAGAGCATAATCTTTTAGGGGTACGTTCTTATATGAATAGAGAAGATGTATACCAAGAGATGCTACGTGTATTTACTGGTAAACAAACTTTTGAGTCTATGCATGCAGCAATAAAAAAGGCTGCTGAATTAAAACCAGTGTTGCAGCCTATAGCAGATTTCATGTCAAAATTAGATGACCGTGACTGTGCTATGCTTTACACTGCTTTTGCTCTTGTAAATACTGAGTTCATTATGATCAAAGATCGTATTGAAGGCAATAGAAGATTTGCAGATGTAATCAACCCTAATAGAAAGGACGTAGTAGCTGGGACAATTGATCGTTGGAAAACTCAACTGATTAGAGATAACAATGAGAACCCTAGAGCCCTGTACCAAAGAAAGCCGGTACTTGACACTGCAGGTAAGCCAACCGTTAATACTGATGGAAGCCCGGTAACATACTTAGAGGCTGACAAAACAAAAATATTAGCAGCAGCTGCTATTGTTAAAGACTTAGAAAAAGGATTAAATAAAGCTGACCCAAGAACATTTATTGTTCAAACATCTGATGGGTCTATCAATGAGACTGTAGAGAAAGTAGCAGAGTTGATGTGGGCCTTAGGGATGCACATCGGAACTGACTCTTCAAATATAGCTGAGACTAAATGGGCATTACAATCTTTAATCAACGTTGGTGTAGGAGTTAAATCTCCTAATGGATTGATTAGAACGTACGAAGGAACTGGATTGCTTAAGTTGCTTGCAGCAGATTTAACTAAAGTATTAAAATTATCTGCAAAGTTTACACCTTCTAGACAAAGTACTGTAGAGCAGCTTGAGACAATTACTCCAACAGCAGACTACATCAGTTTAAACAAAGCATTAATTACAGGTATTGTTAATTACTTTACTCCAATGTTAAATACAATTGGGGAAAGCTTTGTGAACAGTAAGGGTAAGGCCATGTATCCATCTAACCTTGCATCTAACATGAATGACATTGTTAACACACTTGCCGACGGAAGTCCTGAGAGTGTTGCACTGTACAAAGAGTACATGTCTGATCCATTCATTAATGGAGGTAATAACCTTAAGTTTGCAAGTGTATTATTTAGATATTTAAAAACTCCAGGATATTTAAAAGAGTTTAAAGTAGTTGACTTTGACGCTGCTAAGAGTGGTGACAAAGTTGATGATGCAATGTCATACGAAGACTTCTCAAAACTTGATAACTTAGTTGTAAGGATCAATGCCTTTATCAACAATGACCCAAGATCTGAGACCTGCTTTATTGCTGTACCGGTTCAATCTGACCGTAACAAATATTCTTTCATTGAGGTACCAAGAGTCTTAGTAAACCCTTATGGTATTGATAACTCTGAGGCTGACTTAATAAAAGCACAGATCGTACAAGACTTGCTACGTGTATCAGCTGCTAAGCAAGTTGTACACACTGCAATTACAACTAAAAACTACAGCACACTATTAGAAGGTGTACACACTGAACCAGGTAACCCGACAAAAAAAGGAATTCTAAAAGACAATAAATATTTAGGGAATGCTTTCAGTGAAGATTTTTTCCAATTTACTGCAAAAGATGCAGATGGGGTGACTATCGTAACCGACGAAGTAATAAAAGATGACAGTGTTGCTTACAACGGTGTTCAGCAATTAAGTGATAAAATTGATGCTTACGTAAAAGGAACATTAACTCCTGCAGAGACTATTGATATAGATGCTAGACTTGCTAAAATGGCTCTTAAAATGAGTGACTATTTTACAAAGCAAGCAGATTCTGCAACAGTTGCTTTAAAAGATGGTGGAAAAATAGGAAGCCTTGGGGTTGGAGCTATAAATTTCTCACAAGAAAAAGGAGCACTTGAAACTACAATGAGAGGTTTTATTGTTACAGAGGCTTTGATGAGAAATGAAATTGTAAAAGTATTTCGTGGAAGCAGAGCAAATCACAAGAACTTAGAGAACTTCTACAAACGTATGGGCCACTTGACCACTCCTGGTACAAGACTAGCTTTACAAGGAGAATTATCAAATGCAAGAACATTCATTAAAGGAGAACTTTATGGAATGATCAAAGAGTTCAACGAGGTTACAATGAGAGATTTGCATCTTGACTTGACTCCAGCACTTACTGCTCAAGGGCATGTAGCTTGTGATAATATTGCTAGAGGACTTATTAACAATGAGTTGTCAAAACTAGACTCAACTGTTAGTAAATACAAAGTTACATTTGAATACGATGCAACAGCTATTGAAAAAGCTCCAGCTGTAAAAATCTCAGGTAAAAATATTACAATTAATGCAGCTAATTCTAAGGGAAGAGTTTCTTCTGAAAAAATTAATGCAGAAATAGCTGTACTTCTACCAACAGCTGCAAGAGCTTTTGAAAAATCATTAGCTATTGCTGATGCTTACCGTCCAGGAGCCTTTGAATCTACAGATGCTCAAGCTTTTATTAGCTTAGATATGCATAGATACATTTCTATGGGAGAAGGAAAGTGGGGCACAGAAGAAGAAGAAGCTTACAAAGCATATAAGACAACTGGTAAATTTGTATATCAAAAAGGATTTCTCCCTAAAGGATATAAAGAAGGAGAAGCTGTTCCCGTTACACCACATAAACCATACTATGAGGATGTACACTATGATAGAGAAAACAATATGATGAGCACGACTTCTGAAAAGAATTCGTACACTGTATTGTTGAAAGAATACACCAAAGATTTCCCACACCTTGAAGACATACGTTCACGTATGGAGCTTGACGGGCAGTATGCAGGACAAGGTCTACAACCTTTGCACGTATTAAATCACGTATCGGGTAAAAAGATAGCAAAACGTGGAGTGTACCAACACACTGGGAACATTGGGGAACTCAGTAACATGATTTTGAATAAAAACAATTCTAAAAAACTTCGTTTCCCTCAAAACATTGGGGAAATGAAACCTGATCCAAAAGTTATTATCAGCCGTCAGTTGAAAAAGAACATGATTGCTAATGTTGCAGACGGAACTATCTACGATTTAAATGCAGGACTAGGTTCTCAAGTTAGCTTGACTGGATCTGCTATGAAAAAACTATACCATGCTGCTATTGAGGAGAAGCTTAGAAGGGACACAAATGCAGTAGAAGAAGAGTTAGGAATTGACAAGCTTAGAGAAGCAACTGAATTAGGAGATGTTGATAACCTTAAGAAAGTAAAACTAGAAGTTTTGCAAAAGGTTAGAGATATCTTGTTAAAGCAAATTGATGAAAGTGACCTTCCATCAAACTACTCTGATGCTATCAAGATTAGCTTTGACGAGACTGGAATGCCAAGGTTCTCTATTCCATTGGACTTACCTATTTACAACAAGAAGTATGAGTCTATCATCATGTCTTTGGTTAACAATAAAGTGTTTAACCAAAAGGCCAAGGGATACGATGCAGTACAGATTGCACAGATAGGTGGGCACAGAGTAGACAATGCATTAAACTTTACACAGATTTCTGAAGACGGCAAGAGAGTTATTCATGCTGAGATTATGATTCGTGAAGACATTGCACGTCAGTTTGGTATAGAACCTGGAGAGTCATTAGACGATGTACCAGAAGAACTACGTAGAATCATAGGTTACCGTACTCCTAATGCCGATAAGTCTGCAACCATCATTTTAAAGATTGCTAAGTTCTTGCCAGCCAACTACCAAAAGGGAATCGTTGTACCAGGACAGCTTATCAAGTTGATGGGATCTGACCATGACGTCGATAAATTAACTTTACTTTTTCCAGAGGTAGAGAAAGTTGAGCCGACTCCAGAATACCCATACAGCATTAGAAAAGTAATCCCAAACTATAAGACACTTGCAAAAAATGTAGCAGCTTTATCTAATGAGAAGCTTGTAACACCAGAGATGTTGAACAACATTATCTTTGATACAGTTGAGGCAGTGTACTCTAATCCTGCTCACTTTAATGAAGTATTTGCCCCACTTGATGATACAACACTTACTAACGAAGCAAAACGTATTAGAAAAGTAAAGCCTGAGCTTGGAATGGCTACTGACTGGAATGCTTGGGATACAGAATCCAATACTATCATTCGTAGTATTAAAGGTAACAAGCTTCGTGGTATCTATGCAAACATGCTATCTGGACGTAACGTAGCTTCTCACGGTAACATTGCTATAAATAAAAGCCATGCTATTAAAATAATTGATGACTCAGGAAAAGTAACTGAATACATTAACTATGTAAAAGAAGCACAAGGTATCCCTACAGACAGATCAACATCTTTGTTCTTATCAGCTGCTGTGGATGCTTCGAATGTTCCAATTCACACGGAGTTAAATGATAACATGCTTACCTCTAGAGTACGTGCATTGTTCTTAGGGTTCTTTCCTGAATACAACTCTAAGACATGTACTAACTTCTTAAACCAGCCTATCATTAGAGAGTTAATAACTGTGTTTGAAACAAAGCATGGAGGAGATTTAAGAAAATTAACTAAGTCTATTGATTTTATCAAGACAAAGTATAATTTAAATAAACTTATCCCTAAAGGAGAGGGTATAAACTTAGCTCAATCTCTTCCAATGAAAGCTTCTGAACTTGCAAACATTTCAGGATCTAAAGCTGATACTCAACAAGCAGGGTTTAATTTCATCGAAGGAAGAGATATGGCTGAACAAGCAATCTTTTTACACAACTTTGAATTCTTCTCAAAAGCTGGTAGAAGTTTGATGAACATGTACAAACGTATCACTCCAGATTCTATGGACGGTATGAATCGTATTGGTTCTATTCAAGGGTACCAAGATAAGCAAGCTGAGTTTGATGAAGACTACGATACAGAGGATGGAAAAGTAAACAAAGAAGTTTTATTCTTTGATAGTATGAGTCCCGGCCGTAACGTAGTAGATCAATACATTGGAGAAAATTCTATATACGGATTTGAAAGAGGTTATGAAAAGTTATTAAGAGACGGTTTGGAACTTGCAGGTATGTACTTCCCAATTCGTACTTCAAATGCTTTCAACAACTTTAAAGAAAACTTAAAGAGAGCTAGTGGTAGAAATGATATCAATGCAGAGATGCATCAGTTGATTGATTATAACTTAATGTTTATGATGTTAATGAAGCCTGGCTCTCCATTCTTTGCAAACACTACTTACGGAGATTTGTACAGCAGTCCTACTAACAACATTGGGGAAAGAATGTTAAAGCTAAGAGCAAAGCATCCGGCTTTAGCCAGTGCACCATTCATTGCTAACTTAGAGTTGGATGTTAATGCACAAGCTGGGTACTACGGTTTAAAGTTTGATAACTCTGTAACTCCTACACGTTCATCGAAAGAAGCTTACACAAACAATATTCGTACAATGTTGTACAATCCTATTGCATACGTGTCTGCCCCTCTTGAGCAAAAGTTTCTGGGGCCTGATGGAAAATACAGCCCAGAGATTCAATCTCAAGTTAATCAAATCAAACGTTTAGGGAGAGACTTGGTTATGCATACGTTCATTACTAACGGTTTCAGACAAAGTGCTGATTCGTATTCTGATCTTGTCCCAGCTGAGTTCTTTACTACCCCAATGGAAGTAGAAGGTTCTGATAAAAAAGTTACAATATCAGAATTTATGTACAATGAAAGAGAAAAACTTGCAGATGGTAATTACTTTAATGCAGAAGATCTAGTTAAATACATGACTATGTTTGGTAAAATGAGAGCTGCAGGTCAAGGAATGTTATCAACTATTAACAGTGAAGAACTTAAACCAGATATGGCAACAGTGATTACTAGTAATGATACCCACAAACCATTTGTTATAGTTCGTAACCAAGATGCTAAAACTTCTGCAGTATATCAAAGAATTCCAAATGACTCTAGAGAAGTATCTATGTACACAGCTCTAGCAGGATCTTTTGCAGCTAGAGGTGCTACAAAGTTATATGGTACTGGTATTTCATACGTACTTAAAAATGATGTACCTACTAATCTAGTTAGTTACCTTACATCTGGGAGAAGTGCTGTGTGGGAAGATGGAGTGAATAACATAGGAAATGAAGATGGAACTATGTCGTGCTTTATATAATCTGATTATCTTTGTATTATGCTTTGTACATATTTAAGAATAGACCAAAACGGACAGATCAGACAATCTCCTGTCCACACTAGAGTAATCAACATGATTGATAACAAGCTTGCTTCGGTAGGCTATGTTACTGCTGTAGATTTATTAAAGGAATTAGCAGAAGCTGATGTAATGGGATTATTCAACCCTATTCTTAAAACTGGATTTGATTTATCTCCTATTGAAGATATCATGCAATTAAATGCAATCCTTCAATTCAATTACGGAGCTCCGGCCCCAGTGATATCTCTTACCCCAGTGCAACGTGAAGGCCGTAACAATAATGTAGAAATAGCTGTAAGATTTAATGAAGATAATCTTAGTGCTATTCAACAAGGTATTGCTCCAGTATTTGAGAATGAACAAATATCTTATGAGTATGCTTTAGAGCAACCTATAAGAAGTAACGGGTACATCAACCCTATCATTCCACTTACAGGTGATCCACGTCCAGCTAGGCTTGCAACTCCTAGAGCAGTAGCTCCAATACCATCTCAAGTAACCTCACAGTTTAAACATCAGTTTAGTCCAAATCTTCTCGACGCAGCTGTTGCTGAATCAAAGATGACTCGTGAGAATGTGCAAAGTATCATGGCTAGATTTGAGCAAGAGTCAAAGGATAGCAGAATTGATATTGGGGGGATGCAGAATGTAGAGATTGAAACAATATCTGAAGGTATTAACAGAATGAGAATTGCTTTTGAAAGAGCTGGTATTCCTATTGAAATCATTATTGATCCTGAGTTAGATGGAAAAGGTAGAGTAGATTCTGTTCCTGGTAAAACCCCTGTAATCCGTCTCAACCCTTCAAGAATTACAGAAGACACAGCTATTCATGAATTTGGTCACATCTTATTAGACTTACTTGGTGAAGACAACCCTGTTGTTAATAGAGCAATAGAAGAACTTCGTAACACCAACCTGTACAAACAAGTACAATTAGCTTACCCAGAATTAAATGGTAAGGCATTAGATAATGAGGTTTTGACTACTGCTATTGGTATAGCTGGTGCAAAAATTCAACGAAAAAACCCTAACAAATTCCAAACAATTGTAAATAGATTCTTTCGTTACCTATCAAAAATATTTGGTGTAGAGGCAAGACCATCTGCAATTGAAGAGCTTGCTCAAATTCTTATGAAGGATAAGATTGATAGCAGATTGTTTAAAAATATGTCAGTAGGATTTCTTGCAGCAGACAGTAAAGCTTTAGACAATGAGAAAAAGAAAAAGTTTGATGATGTATTGACACAATCTAAAATAGCTTTAGAAGAGTCTATGATTAATCTCCAACGTCAAGGAGAGAATGCAAGTGAAAAAGAAATTGAAAAGATAAAAAATATTCAAGCTAAATTAGAAGTTGCAAAAGAACTTGAGGATTTAGGGGAATTTATTGAGTATGCAGTTTCTCTAGTAGACAACACTAAAACATTAATAGAGCAAGTTAATCAAGAGTATAGTACTAGTTTATCAACAGATCAACGTTTAAAACTTATTCACCAACTGCACTCTGCAGGTCAAAACTTATCTGATTTCTTTGGAGCCAAAGATGATAAAGATAGTATGATGGGGAGTATTCGTGAACTTGTACGTTACAAAATTGAAAGAAAAGGACTTACTAAAGAACAGTTATTAACAGACCCTAAATACAAAGAGCTCTCATCTTTAGAGCAAAGTATTGTAAGTGCTGTAGATATAATGAAGGGTATGTCTGATAAGTATTTAGAAACAGGTATACCTATGATGGTGGACTTGTTATTAGAATACAATACTCCTGAGATTAACGATCAGATTGATTCTGCTGTTGCTAACATTGAAAAGAATGATCGTCTAGTTGCTATTGAACGTGATGAAGAGTATTACAATATTCTTAAGCAACAGAAAGAGGGTACAATTACAAAAGAAGAGGCCCATGAAATGTTAAAAGCATTAAATATTGAGCAGCTTAAAAATAAGAAAATTACTCGTGCAACTTTAATTAGAGAATTTAGAGAGGGGCAAGCAGATAAATCTGCATTCAGTTACCTGATGGACCCAATCATTTACTCATCTAAAGTTGGTTTGCAGATGTTTGCAACAATGTTGAAGGACAAGATGTATCAAGCTAATGATGATACACAAGCCGACATCTATAGAGTTGCAGCTCTTTATAAAGCTTACGAAGAATCTGTAGGAGGAAGTGCAAATCCTAATACATTTAACGATGCATTATTAGAGACACAAGAGTACAGAATCTACAACCCTGAAACGGGTAAAAGAGAGACGATGAAATTGCTTTCATTTGTACAGCCTTACGACGTAAAAAGATTCAAAAAAGATGAATCTGATATGTATGACATGCTTGCTGCAAAATATGCTAAGCCAGAAAAATCAGATGAAGATGCATTAAAGGCTTGGAAAAAATCTCCAGCTAAAACAGCATACTACACAGAAGTAGCATCATGGTATGCAGCTAATACAGTTCCTAGCCCAGATTCTCAAGCACGTCTTGAGAAATTGATGCTTGACAAAGATGCATACTACAATCTTATGCTTCAAGAGTCAAGTGGAATTGATGCAGACGGTAACCCAAAGACACCGGACCCAGAGTTAATGGCTAAGTATAAATATGACTACGATACTGTAGAGTCTATGATTAATAAAATCTACGACACTACCAGAAATGTATTTAAGTATAATGCTGTACAGCCAAATGCTAAATATGCTAACCCTAAGTATGCACAGCTTCAGGCAAACCCTGCAGCATTTGCTTATTACAATGGATTGCTTGACCTTTACAAAGAAAAGCAAAAGATATTAGGACAAGCTAGTCAGCAACCAAAAAACTCTTGGGATAACTTTAGTTACATTGCCCCAAGTATACGTGCAGAAGGTTTAGAGAAAGTACAAAGAGAGGGAGCTTGGGCAGCAACTAAAGATGCTACTAAAGAAGCATTCCAGTTCTTATCTACAGATACAAGTTACGGAGATGCAATCAATGCAAACAGAGAGTCTACTAAAAAAGTAATACCTGTTTACTACGTTAATCCTCTTGATCAAAAGTTAGTTAGTCGTGACTTAGCTAGTACAATTGTACAGTTCTCTGGTATGACCAACATCTTTAAAAGAAAAGCACAGATTAATGGAGCTGTCGTATTGATGAGAGATGCAATAGAAAATCGTAAAACATACGAAACAACTTCTGCCGGCCACCCTATCTATCATGCATTTGGTAAAAAACTTAAGTTTACAAAACACGTAGTTAAAAAAGGAGACAGCAATGACTTCAAGCACTTAAACGAGTGGATCGATACTATCTTTTATGGGGAAAAGGATCTAAAGACCAATCTCGATATCTTTGGAAGGGAATTTTCAGCTAACAAGATTGCCAACAAGCTTGCAAGTTTTACAGCTCTGAACAACCTTGCATTCAATGCCCTTCAAGCTACTAATCAGTTCTTGATAGATAACGTTCGTATGATAGAAGAAGGAGTTGCCAATCAATTCTTTAATAAATCAAATTTAGCATGGGCTAAGAAAACATATTACTCTATTGCTAATGGAGGGCTATCATCACTTAAAGACTTTGATTCATTTGCCCCACAGTCTAAACTTGTGCAAGCTATTCAACAGTTTGATGCTCTTGGAGAAGCTTTAGATGTAGCTAACAAAAAGAAGTCAGGACCATTTGCACTAAAAGCTATTAATGATATTCCAATGATCCTTCAAAAGATCCCTGAACATGAAACAGCTGTTACCCGTATGTTTGCTTTGATGGATTCATACAGAGGAAAATTACTTGATGAAAATGGACAAGTTCTTAAAAATGCAGAAGGTCAAGATGCAAACCTTTGGGATGTTTTTGTAATAGATAAGAAGACTGGCCGGTATGCCATTGACCCTAAAGTTCGTATGACGAAGAAGGTGAATGAGATTGATGAAAATGGGGAAGATATTACAGTAGAAGTTCTTGGGGAGTTTAGTCGTGTAAAGTTTATGGGTAAAATCTCTGGACTTACTAAGAAAACTAACCAGATTAAAACTAAATTTGATGACTCAATGCTTCAACGTAGATCTTTTGGTAAGTTGATCATGCTCTTCCGTCGATACTTTATCCCATCTCTTCGTAGAAACTTTGGACACAATGGTCTTCGTGGTGGTATTCACCGTGACTTAGAACTTGGGACTATCTCAGAAGGTATGCTTACTACAATGAAACGTTTTATAGGAGATACATACAGAAAAGGGGGGAACATAGTTGGTGTGTACAAGATGATGGAGGACTTTGAAAAAGAAAACGTAAAACGTGTAGGAATTCAAATGACATTCTTCACATTATGCTTGTTAATTCTTTCAGTTCTAGGGGGAGATGACGATGAAGAAAGTTACGGAGAACAATTCTTGATATACCAAGCTCTTCGTATGAACTCTGAATTAACCCAGTTCATAAACCCTGAAGAATTCTTGAAGCTTGCAGTTAGTCCAACAGCAACTGTTCGTCCATTGCAAAGATTCTTAGATGTTGTACACCAAACTTTCTCTACAGCTGTGGGAACTGTAACTGGTAACGATGAAGATTCTTACTACCAACGTCGATCAGGAATACACGAGAAAGGAGACAGCAAACTTTCAGCAAAGATTGCAAAGCTTATCCCAATATGGGGAGGAATTGAAAAGTCTTCTGACCCAGGAGCCGCAGCTAAGTGGTTCGATCTTGGAGCAGGAAGCAATAAATAATGGCAATAAAAAAGGGGCTACTGCCCCTTTCTTTTTTCATAATAAATTGAACTGATTATCAATCTCAGTTTCTTTCTTTTCTGGAACTTTAAACCAGTTAATTGGCTCTGCAATTACCTCATTAACTTTAATGAAATGATTACAACCAATGAATCTAGCATTACCTCCGTATACCTCAGCAGCCGGATGACTGGCTGCAAAAATGATATGTGACTTATCGTGAGAGTTATTAACCTCTTTAACGATTCCCCCAAATGCATGTTGTGCAAACTTACCCCAAAGTAAGAATATAACCCCATCTAGGCTCTCACATAATGCTCTAACCATTTCTTTGGTGTACCAGCCCCACACTTGTTCGTGTGAATTTGGTTTCCCCTTAGTAACAGTCAGAGTAGTGTTCAGTAGCAATACCCCTTGCTTGGCCAGGTGCGACAATGAATAATCGAACTCAGTTGTTTTAACATCTGATTCGTCTATACCGTGAGACCTGCAGATTTCTTTTTTAATTATCTGCAAGCTTGGGTTAATTTTCATGCTTTCCCTAACTCCAAAGGCTACATGTGTACCCAATAGTTTCCTACTGGCATGGACTATATCATCATCCTAAAATTAGGATGGAGGATGCTTTGGGCTCACCGTAGTGTCCCTAGTCTCTGAACCTTCTTCAATCTTCCTTGAAGCTCGGCTGCTGATTGGCATATCATTTCTGACTTAGCTTTCCAGCAATTCTTCCTCTTTACATTCAATAATTACTTATTGAGGGGACCAGCGTTTTTTAAATAACGTATAGCAGAGTACAAGACTTGTGTATTTTCTTTTAACAAACCAATACCTCTATTACAAGATTGGCATAAAAGGCCTCTAACTTCTTTAGTAGAATGGTCGTGATCAACACAAACGTCTACTACATTATTAAAAGGAGTTTTACAAATTTCACAAGCATTGTTTTGCTTTACAATAAGTCTATTATATTCAGAAAGATTTATACCATAATGCTTTTTAAGTTTTGTATTCTTATCACTAATACTTTTGCACCCTTTGCAGGTGTTGTGGTACCCAGTTTTAACATGTTCTGTCTTTTTAAAAGCACTTAATGGTTTAATCTCTTCACATACGTGGCAAATATTTTTACCAGTTGCTATGAGTTTTTCTCTTTTATATAAATCAACTTCAGGTAAAGCTTCTCTTCTCCAATTTTTATTAGACTCATTTCTACAAATTTTACACATACCGTCTGTGTAATTTTTTGATTTATAAAAATAAAACTCATTTTTAGGTTTTGCTATACTACATTTTTTGCAAGTTTTCATATTACAAATATAATACAAATCCTTACTAAAAACAAATTAATCCAGTAGCAGCTCCATTGTGATATGGATCCTGCCCTATGATGACAACTCGTAGATCTTTCATCTGACATAACTCGAATGCTTTAAACACTTCTGGTGGAGAAGGATAAACAGTATAGTTAGTTCTATGAAATTGGACAAAGTCTACGAGCTGCCTGTAAAGCCCAGGGTGGCTTTCTACTATCGATTGATGTATAGAACTCCAATCCCCAAGCTGTTCAAGCAGTTTACTCATTTTAAGAATTTTGTGTTATCAAATTTTATTTTACTTGTGTGATATAGTTCTGGATCAAATGTTTCTTCGTTTAATTTTGGGGGAGAATGGAGTTCATTCCCTTCTGGTATCGTTACGTCTAATTGTTCCTCAAGCTCTGCCTTTAACGACGGAGACTTGAATAGGATTTTAGCTGTTGACCCATCCATATTAAATCCATGATAATCCAAAATCTTAAGTTT
>JBBALJ010000002.1:10693-24793 GCA_040403075.1 Bacteroidia bacterium | reverse complement strand
TTTTAGCTGTTGACCCATCCATATTAAATCCATGATAATCCAAAATCTTAAGTTTGATAATATCATCTATCTCAGAATACTTACCATTTATAAAATTATTGTATGCACCCTCAGCATGCTCAGGCACACTAAATACAAACAATACATGATATGGGTCGGTATCAATTTTATACTTAAAGAATGAAAATTGTTCAAGAGCATGTTCAAATTTTGTGAACATAGCATCTCCAGAAAATCTATACAGTAAAGCAATTACGTTCTCCTCATTCGGAACAGCACAAAATGCATTTACTAATAAATTATTCCAGTAGAATAACTCTCTCTTTCCTCCAAGCATTGGGCATAAAAAGATTGTAGACTTTGTTGCTTTTGCAACTAATAGATCATATCCAGCTAAAAGATTTACAGCATTATAAAGTGGTATGATATGATTTACTTTGTAGGGATTCTTTGTACGGTTTCTAACAATAGAACCGATATCGTGTTTTAATTTCCCATTTACCAAAGCAGTAATTGTCTTACCATCTTCATCATAAACTCTAGAATAGTCTGCAATACTTCCTGTCATACGAATGGTTCTTCCATTCACGGGGGCAAAAATTATCTTACCATCCGTCACTATCTGTTGGCTCATAAGCAATATAAGTAAAAGGTTTTAAGGGCTCTAAGTTATTTTGAAGCTCTCTGAGAATATCCTCAGGGCTTTGAAGTAAATATACAAGTTTAAAGTTAGTATAGAACTGCATAATGCCTTCTGTACTCCCAAATTTCTCAATATACTTCTTCAAAACAAATGCTTCAACATCGTTAGTTCTCCCCATCAACCAATTCTCAGCTGTCTTTACTCCAACTCCTGGAATGCCTGGTATGTTATCTGTGCTGTCCCCCATAAGGACTTGCTTCCACAAGAATTCTTCAGCAGCATCTGGTGATGTGTGTAAGAATTCAGTAGTACGATAATTAAAGTGCATGCCTGGACATTGATAAAGGACATCCTTATCAGGTGAACAGATAATAGTTTTACGTGGCTCGTTCTTAGCATAATAACTAACAAGATCGTCTGCCTCTAATCCTTCAACTCCGTAGAATCCCCATTTTTGTTTGAGGTACTCTCTAAGTGAAGGAAAGATAACAGGCTTAGCTCTGTGTTTCCGATTAGCTTTATAGTCTTTACTAACTTGATAACGGAAACAGTTATGATCTGTAAGAAACCCAACGTATGTAGGGGTTTTGCATTGTTCAAGAATGGTCAAGACCCTGGAGTCTAGCCCTTGTAAGGCTTCCTCCAGGGTTGGCTTGTCCATCTCATAATAAATTAAGCTATCTCCATCAATTAGACATATCGGTTCCACTGGTCCTGCACACTGGTCTAATACTTCTTCCATCGCAGCTTAATTTATAAGTTGTTTATTCTAGCAATCTTTGCTTTAATTTCCTCAATACGAGAGGATGATTTCTCTACTGCTTCTTTACGAGCTTCAGCCCATTCCCAATCAGTCTTAGATGCATAAGTTGAAGAGTGGTAAATGGAACCATTTACACCTGCCAAACTTGAATGCACAAAATACTGAAGACAACGAATAGCTCCAGTGTGATCATCTGGAACAGCACCGATATGCATCGGGTCTACAAAGATGTTGTGAATCTCACCTGAGATACGGTTGATATACTCAAGACCTCCAAAGTGCAGACCTGCTACACATGACTGACGGTCATTAATATTCACCTGCTCCCAAGAAGCAAGACGATGAGTACATCCTACTTTGATAAAGTGACCAGGGTTACCATAACCGGTAGGTCCTTCACAATAGAATGCATCTCCTCCAGTTCCCATGATAGCCGGTTGGAACAAACGATCCTCAACAAACTCTGGCAAGCCTTCTGACTCAATTTCTCCAGTGTCTACGTTGAATGTACGTTTGTAACGATCTACAAGCTCTCCAGACTCTGCATCAAACTTATGCAATACTTCTGTAGATACCTTGTAACCATTCAACAAACCTTCCTTGGTGATCTTCATCTGATACATTGTAGCTTTCTTCTCAGCTATCTCATGGCTCAAACCTTTCTCTTCGGTAAGTTCTTTGTAAAGAACAGGGTGAACATACTTCAAGTTAATAAAGTTGAAGAATCTCTCAGAGAATTCTACACCCGTACCTTTATGCATCTTCTTCCAAAGAATTGGGTTACGTAGCCAACGAGTCCACATCTTAACAAGTGGCATGAAATCCAATCCCATATCCATAGACTCATAGATTCTCTCTACAAGTGCTGTTGGCATTGGAATGTTAGAAACCACATCACCAGTCTTCAAGAAGAACTCCCCGGTTGCTTTGTTAACAAAAATGAACTCACACTTATCTTCAATAAGTTCAGTGTAGTCCTCAATAGCCAAGCCATCGAAGGTATCTAAGATACCCTTAAGCTCGTCCATTGTATTAGCAGAATCTGCTTTTTTTGCAAGTTCTGACATTTGTGCATACAACTCTTCAGTGTATGTTACAGAGAATGATTTCTCTCCGTAAGATCCGACGATGTTACCGTCAATTACATTTAAACTAATCATATAAGATTTTGTTATTATTTGTATTACAAATTTAGTGAAATAAACGACTCGAACTCATTTAATTCTTCAACAGGAATGGTCATTTCGAGTAACCCTTTTGCTTTAAGATACAGCTGAATCTCACGTTTGGTAGCCTCATCTTCATACTTGTAGTTAGAGATTTGAGACAACACATGTTGAGAAGTTTCTGTGAAATCTTTGTAGTAAGATATCAGCCCTTCTAACCCTGGGATACGAATCTTGGCTCCTGGAATATCTGATGCTATGAACAACTTACTTGATGTATTAGCAATTGCTTCTTTATCATCAGGGGAAGTCATGCACACATACTCTAAGGCAGCCATCTTATTTAATCTTGTAAAAACCTCATCAATTATGTTATGATGATGTCCTTTCAATTTGTAAGATAACTTGTCTTTTACATAGTCAAGCTTCTCATAAATTTGAGAGAACAAAGGATTAATAGATTGTAAATTCTCAAAGAAAGGTTGAACTATCTCAATATCCATAGTATGTGCAGCATAGTACACTCTAAGATAGAAGCTACAAGTAAGATTGTCTTCTTCATCCACAGCATAAAAGAACTCGTCAATATGCTTGATGTTTTCTACATTCTGTACTTGCTTCACATTACTCTCACTAAGCTTAATTAACTGTGGACAATTAAAATCCCTGTTAATAGTACCTGCCATGGAATGTGATAGCTCTCCTTTATCATTGGTAAACCTAGAAGGATGACACATAAAGAAATGCATAGGATCACTTCTACCATTAGAGTAAGGAGGAGTCCAACTAGATCCAGGATAAACTTGTGAAATTGAAGGAGTAAAATGATGTAAGACCTCGGCAGCTAACTTAAGCTTATCAGAATCTGCATCTGTACCGTAATAAATCACAGTCTTAGTTGCTCTAAGTTCTGATAGCTTTGGTTCTACCTTATCCCACACAGAATCATTCCACTCATTAGCATGTCTTGCAGTGGCAGCACGAACAGTGTAACCAACAATCTGCTTGTTAAGTTCACGAAGTTCTGCAGGAGTTAACCTTTGTGTTCCACCACCTGTAGCAGCTAATACTTCTTCCTCCTCTTTAAGACTAGCCTCAAAGTCATCAGGAACTATCACATCATCATAAACTCTGTAGTTTTCTGACTCTGATAAATATTTCTCGATTTCTATTTGGTTCTTCTTAATCTTCCCTAACTGAGCTTCATACAATACTAGATCCTCTGGCCTTGTAGCAGGGTCATCACATTTGTCTTCTAAGTCTTGAGTTGACTTCTTCCGAATTGAGATAAAAGAACCACCATTCTCCTTCATAAGATATGCATCTTTAAGTCTGGTAAATCCTTCTTTTCTAAAATACACTTTATCAACATCAAACTTTTCCCAAGTATCAACGTCAGTAGTATTAGAAACTATCTTAAATTCTCCGTTCTCAAGCTTATTGCTCAATGTGTGTAGTCGAATATTAAATCCTTCAAAGACTTTACCCATGTGATCAAACTTAATCCGTTTGTTCTCTGGATATACCGGCTTTAAAGTTTTAGTATCAATGATTCGACTCATAGCCTGCAACACTTTACCGTTTGCAGAATTATCTCCTTCAAGTTTCCCTGAGAATACTACATTCTTACATGCTGCTACCCACTTTAAAAAGTCAGTTTCATTCAGCTTTTCTTGCACAAGCTCTGTTGCCTCTTCACCTGCTTGAAGAATTAAGTTCTGAACAAACTGTTTAGTGTTGTCCGACCAAATTACTTTCTCACGGCTAGGAGTAACATCGACTCCGTCTTGCATAACTACTTCTTCCCCCTGTTCATTCTTGTACACTTGTCGTATAGGACACTTCAGACCAACTGCCCCATATAACTGCTCCATCTCTAACTCTCGGAAATCCACATGACCATAGTTAATACCAGTGGTTGAACCCTCTGATTTAACAACAACAATATGTGGACGTGCATAGTAGTTACTTTCAGTGATAATTAAATGCTTTGAGTTGTAGATTACACTAGGCTTGAAGTCGATTTCACGTTTGTAATCGTTCTCTTCAACCACAAAGAATCTAACATTGCTCAAATAAGTTAACTGCTCACTGACTGCATCAAGGAAACGATCTGCATTGTGTTTCTTAACTCCAAACGAAACCTCAGTTCTGTTCAATTCAATAGTCGGCTCATAATAGACTTTAGTCCCATCAGTAAATGTGATGTATGGATTCTCTTGGCCTGTACTAAGATTAAATCTCGGAATGAGAAAATCTGTTTTGTAGTTAAAACAATTTGCTTTGAATCGTTTACCATTATAAATAGTTTCGATTGTGTAGAAGTCTACACCAGTAGATAATGCTACTTTAGCCCCTAAACCGAAGGCACCAAAGTTCTCTGAGGTATTACGTTTAGTAGAATCATTTTTATTATCCTAAAGGCTCTTTATCCTTTAGTTCTGCATCTTCATTTAGATTATACATGCAGTTTAGACTATATCATCATGTATTTCTACATGTTCCGCACTCGTGGTACTTTACCGACCGGTCTGGCCTCCTTGTACTAGTCGTTGCACTTTACTTACATTCCTATAAGTCTTAGCTCAGGATTGTCTATCTCTAGATTTTCCCTGAATTCACGGAATTTTATTAGGGCATCTCTACTTTCCATGTATATCCCATATACATAGATCTTTCTTTACGTAATTCAGTTGGGATCCTAGATAATTTTACTTTACCCTAATTCTAGGATCCCCTCTAAACGTCTACCACCGATACCAACACCGTAGTCTTTAATTGTGAACTGGTCACAATATCCAACTCCAACGTTGTGCTTGTAGATAACGTCAATGTGTTTGTTTACTACATCAAGATTAGTTATGTTGTAATAACTAGGATCGAAGTTACTGTCTTCGTACTGCTCACCTTCTCGATTGATGTAATAATCTTCCACAGTTTTCTGGCCAGTCAATATCTCTATGGCAATCTCCTTCTCTCGTTGAGAATCGCAGGCATTTGTTACCAGCTCTCTGACTGTTGAAGGGATTGGGGTAGAATATTGTGTGGCTTGTAATATGTCAAATACTAGTTTTTCTGCACCACGATTAATTCGTTTAGCAACACCAGTATCTGAACCGACAAATTCATTGTCAATCTGTTTGATACTCATAATAAGTTTCTAGCTTTTTTAAAATCGTTTTGAATCTCTAATAACTTCTTAGTACACATCTCTTGTGGAAGAGGGAAAATTCTTTTACTTGCATTGGTATTAGTAAAATCAACTGATCCTTGTTTAGGATCGTTAATTTTCCTATACAACCATGAAGCATCTCCATTTATATGGTCTTTTGTATAAGGATGACTATGCCAAGCACCTCCTATAAAATAATAGTAGATCTTGTTTTCATTCCTCATGCTATCATAAATAGCATAATGCATTCCATTACCAATAGAAATAAGAATTAAATCCCCTCTTTTAAAAGTGTGTGGTTTAAGATAATCAGAGCCTTCATTAATAGTTAGGCTCATATTTCTTTAAATTTTAAGGTTTAGAGCTCAGAAATGAGCTGAATTACCTGTAATATTTGTTTTTGATCTTTTGGTAAGAATAACGGGCAGGTAGAATTAGTATCGATTAGATGCTTCTTGAAGTTCTTCCAAGTGTTTGGAAATCTATCATTAGCAAAACCTTTACATTCTATTACCCATAGCAGCTTACCATCTGCATCGTGACTTACAAAGTCTGGTGTGTAAGAAATTCCACGAATCTTATCCTTACTCTTGTCTACAAATTCCTTAGTCGTAGCTTTGGTTTCAAAGATTGGACAAGGATAGTAGAAAGCATCAGTCAATTGATAAGAGTGTTCCTCATACGTAAAAGCAACTCCAAGTTCTTTTAACTTTCTGTAGCAAAATACCTCAAGCATAGATTTGAACTTAATCCCATCTACTTCTTTTGGTTTAGCTTGAATCTTTCCTTTACCTTTCAGTCTCCCTCCTGGTTTAAGTTTAGCTTTTTGAACAGTGTTAGATCGAATTCTTTGAGTCTTTTTTGCCATTGGTTTACGGTAGTTGTATTTGTACAATCTTTTCTGCTACCTCTACTCCATGATCTTTCATTAAGTCAGAGATGTCTTTAGATTTGTAATGTGCTGGTAAAATTACATTAATTAAGTTGAACTCTGCACAAATTTTATTGGCCATTGTCTGGCCAGGGTTTGCATCCTTTTCAAAATCATTATCGTACAGCACAGCTACAACATTGAATCTCTCCTTCAACTGCTTGATTAATTCTGCACTGGGCATCTGCATCTCACTCTGTAGAGCAATAGCTTCATACCCCAATACATTAAGGCACATGACATCCTTGAGAGAAGAGGCTAGAATTACAATGTCTCCATTATCTTTCAGCTGTCTCCACCCTTGAATGTCATCTTTAGAAGTGTTGCTATACCACTTACCTTCTGTTTCAAATGGTCTGTAGACTTTATAACGACCATTAATGTTATATACATAACTAAGGCTGTGGCAACGGTAACGTGCTTCATTTATCCAAAAGTAATCAATTGGTTGAACGTCAAATTTAGTCAATAAGTGCTTAGGAATGTGAAATTCAGACCAGAAATTTTTATCCTCGACATTCCATTGTCGGGCTTTCTTTTCAATCTTAGTTGGTCTTCTTTCAATAACATCCTGAGTACCATAGGTAATAGCAATTTGACTCTTAATAACAGTACCACTTTGTAAACCTAGACCAAAGTCAGTGTCAATAACTCTCATTGCTTCTGAGAATGTCAAGCCATATTTAGCTTGTACATAAGAGAAGCAATCGTGACTATCTCCACTCCCGAAATCTTTGTAAATAACCTTGCCTTTCCAAGGTACAATAGAGCATGTAGGGGATCTGTCCTCTCTCAACTCACTGCAAAACTTGTCACCATAATTCTTAAAATTGTGACAATAATATCTGAATATATCATACTCAGATATCTTACACAAAATAGAATCCTTATGCAAGTATGCATCACTGCTTCTCGATTCAATCATAAGGAGGCTAAATTAAAAACAAAAGGGGTCATAATCGACCCCTATTGTTCTTTTGTTAGAAACTAATTACATCCAAGCATCCTTGTCACCTTCTTCTTCTTTGAAGGGACTTGCTTCAGCTGTATCAGCAACGATCATAGACGGAGAATAAACCCCGAACTTAAGATCCTTTGCATACTCAGCATTGAATGAACCGTAGTCTTCGTTAAGAGCTTTAACAAACAAGCTGTCGTTAGCTGGCTTAAGACGGCCGAAGTGACGGTTATAAACAGTCTGATACTTCTCATCTTTAACACCAATTAACACACGAAGTTTGTTAGCATTTAATGCACTGATTAATTGCTTTAACTCTTTAACATCTCCTTTCATGATAGCATCGATAGTATCGAAACTGATCTTACCACCATTGGCTACGTTAGCCCATGCTTTAGTGAAGTTAACAAGAGTGTCTTCTCCAACATAAGCCTTACGACTAGAGTCAGAGTTCTTCCACCAATCGTAAACTGGAGCCTCTTCACTCCAAGTCATCTGACCGATGTTGTTAATCCACATTGCCTTACCACTCTTAGATAAACGATGCTCTGGCTTAGCCAAGATATCGAATCTAACAGTCATATTAGGGTCATCATGACGAAGGTAGAATACAATCTTGTTGAATTCTTCTTCGTTGATCTCAACACTGTACTTAGGTTCTTCTTTAGCATTAATTCCAATCTCTTGGAGTTCTGCTTGAGTAGGGTTAACCGCTACTACACTCACAGCTGCAATACCAGTATATAACTGATATCCACCACCTGCTACTACTTCTTCTGAATTGTTTGACTCAATTGCCATTTTTATTTTGAATTTAAATTAACGAAAATATGCTGTATAAACTATGTCCTGTTGCTGCCTGAACTCTCAGTTACTGATAGCCTCAGTTGCTGCTTGATGATCTCCAATAGCTTCCATCAAATCCATTTGATTAGGATCTACTTTATCTATATCATTATCACTACCATTAGACTTAGTGATAATAGTATCATCAACCAATGTAAAACGTACAGCAATCTTCTTACGAGCACGAAGGCCTACCAATTTAGGATGCTTAAACAACTCAGTAACTTCAGCTTTAGTCAAGCCATACTTAGTTGCAATACCATCACGATCGATTCCTTCGTTTAAATCTCCGATGATTCCTGTTACACTGATTACGATTGGTCCGTCAGTTGTTGCATTTTGTGCAACAGTTGGGTTTTGTTGAATGTTTGCCTCTATAGACATGTTCTTAAATTTTAAAATTAATAATTTGAAAGTTTGTCGATTATCATCTGATAATCATTGTCGATTTTACCTTCGAGAAGGTTTTGTGGGCTACGAGCAGTGTTAAAGCCGTTATTCTGAGTCTCTAGAATGTATTTAGGATTACCTCCTATCATTTCTACTCGTGAATAAAGAACAGTCTCCATCTTACCCTCTAGCTGCATCTTTGTACCTAACTTACCTAAGATCTTAAGACGTTCTTTGGTGTCGTTACCAACCTTATAAGTTTCGGTATGCCCAGTGATAAATGCATATCTCTCATCAGCAAGTAAGCCTTTGCTTATACCGCCTTTGATGTGGTTGATTATAGCAGCATAGTCTGTTGGGACTACGTGATACGGAGCTCTAGGTGTGGCTTTCTTACCATACTCAGCTTTACCTCCCTCCCACACTGGGTTCTTATTGTCAGCATTATACCAAATATTGGTATTAGGGGCAAGAGTTCTCATTCCTGAAGACTTACCTGTACCAGGCTCTCCTAAGATTAAGATGATCTCGAAACCTAACTGCTGAATGTCTGACATGAAAGTATAAATGTCTTGACCATAATCTTTCCATTGATCGTGGCCAGGCTTCTTTTTATCTCTCATAAAATCTTCATTCTGTATAGCTGTCAGTGTGTCTATACAAATGCTCTTGATTAATTCCATTTAGTCAAATTTTAATTTTACTTTTTAACTCGTTCCGTCAAATTGAAGGTTGACAAATTAGCTTCGTAAGGAATCATACCCAATTGACCATCACGATTCTTCTCGATATGACAGGCTAGCAATCCTTCTGGGTCTTCCCCACAATAGCTGTCTGTAATACCGTAAAGGTCGAACGGTCTTTGTAGCATCATCACTACGTGAGCATCCTGCCCAATAGAATCACCACCAAATAGGTCTGTAAGTTGTGGTTGATACTGTTGTTTGGCACGATACTCTTGCTCGATATTCCTGTTCAGCTGTGACAACAGGATAGAGATACTACCCATTCGTGCTTGCAACCACATACATGTTTTCGATACTTGATTCAGCTTTTGAAGCTCTGTGTCTTCTGAGCCTAGAATCAATCTCGAATGGTCATAAAGATTAATGATTGTGTGTTCAGGGTGCTTTTGAAACACCTTGTTGTTAATCTCTTTAATCTTTACCATGTTCTGTGGAATAGAGCAGAAAAAGATAGGATACTTCCTATAGCCATCTACTGCATCTTCATACTTCTTAAGTCCTTCGTCAGATAATTTTTGATCGACACTGTATAACTGTGAGAACTGGAGATTGGCCTTGTTTGAAGCAGCTCTCATGATCTGCTGATAGTCAGGCATCTCGAATGTCCAGTACAGTACTATTACTTTCTTGTCTTTGTTTTTATCTAATACATCGAAAATTAATTGGTTTGAAAATGCAGATTTACCTACACCAGGACGACCGGCAATAACGTACATCTTTCCTTTCTGTAAACCACCAAGAAGGTTCTTATCCAATCTCGACCAACCAGTAGGGAAGACAATCCTTTGACCAGTTTGGGCTAGTTTAATTTCTTGGATTGACTTGTCTACCGATAACGAAATGTGTCTGAACTCCTTTAACGAATCGTCAAAGTTGTCTTGTGATTCTACTTTCTGAGCCTGATGACTCAGTTGTTGATTTTGATTCTCCATCACTTAGATCACTGTACTTCTCCCATGTGTGATTATTAATCCAAGTTTCTAGCTGCTGCATAAATCCTAAGTTATTGCCTCGTTTACGTAATAGGAGCTCTCGTTGCAGACACTCTATAACGTGTTCGTGCTTTTTCTTGTCCTTTCCTATGTATTTGAGATAACGGGATTTTGGCTTTGCATTTGCCTTAGAACTGGGATCTTTAGCTCTAAGTATTCTGACTGCTCCATTTGCAATTACTTTGAGTGGATAGTGAGAAAGGAGGCCGTGCCATATGACATCTTCAGTACTTAAGAATTCGTCGTTAAATTTCTCTCTTAATGTACATTCGTCCTCCTCTCCCAACTTAATCCAACCGTTGGTTTGCAGTTTTTCACGGTTAATAATTAACTTTAAGTCACTAGAATCAAGGTCACGACTAAACATAGATAGGAATAAAAACTCATCAGCTGTTAACCCGTGGATTGTTAGCTTCTCTGTATCAATTTCAATGATCATAAAAGTTTCTTTTATACTTTCTATAAGTAATCGTATTCAAATATAAGAAGAAATATCCGAACACCAAACTATATTTGATAAACTTTCGATAGAACTTCTCAACCACTTTTCTTCTTGAGAGTCTTTTACGTACAAAATTACTATCTCACCAGTTTTATCTGGGCTAAGTCGTAATAATCTACCTACTCTCTGAATCATGGATAATGCTTTGCTATCAAGGCCACAGATGATTCCGAGCTGTGCATCAGGTATATCGAATCCTTGATTCAATGCCTTTGTAGAACACAGTATTCGTACCTCATTTTCTCTGAAATCCTTGAGAGCTTTGTCCTTCTCTTTCTTACCAAGAGCTGAGTGATACCTGGCTGCATTGCAACCATTCTCATTCAACTCTGTATACATTTGATTGGTAAACTCATTAGTTCCGGCAAACGTTAGTATTTTCTTATCTGCTTTAGTCTGAGCTATCATAGCAGTATAAAGAATTTTGTTATGAGCCTTTTGAACTACTTCCTTCCTATCTCGAATAGCTTTGTAAAACAAAGTTGCATTCTTCTTCTGTACAGGGGTAGCATTAGGGTCCTTCAATATTCTACCTGCTTCCTCGAAAGCATTGTACATTCCAAGGTGATACTTATAATGAACAAAGGCATTGTTTGCAGCTTTGTAAGCATCTCTCTCTGAATCTAACAATGGAACGGGAACACAGTGAATAGTGTAAGGTGCCACTAATCCTTTCTCTACACATTCATCTAGGGTAATGGTATAGACCGTTGGGGCTATCTCATCAAGTAAATCTTCATACTCCTCTTCTTCTGGTGAAGTAGCAGTCATACAAAGAAGTCTTTGGTGGTCATTTTGAAGAAAGATCTCTCGATAGATTGGGGACAACCCAAGATGAACTTCATCTGCTACTGTAACAGTGTAAGATTGATCTCGTAGTTTATGAGCTGATGCATAGCAGAGAATGTCTACACTCTCTAACACATCTTCATAACCCCACTTTTTGAACTCTTCTTTAAATTGGTCTTGCAGTTGATTAGTAGGGACTAAGACCAAGCCCTTACCTCCATGTTTACGAATCATAGCTCCACAAGCAATTACACCGACACGACTCTTTCCGAATCCTGTGCCAGCTATAACAGTGCCTATGTACCCTTCATCTTTCCAAGCATTCAATGCTTTCTTTTGCTCCTGATCTTTAATCAGTAAGACTTTGCTCTGTACTTGTGACATGGTCTTTTGATTTTACATTAACTAACAGGTTACCTAGCATTCCATTAAGTAATTCTACCTCTTCGTTAAGCTTAATTATTCTCTCGATAATACTGTCCATAGTGACATCGTTAATATGAGGAATGAAATTAGCTTTTGCATAAAGACTAGAAGCTCTCTCAAACCAATCCTTGTAGGTTTTCTCTACAATGATTAAGTCATCATGAAGCCTAAACATATGAATAGCAGAAGTTCTATCACGATTAATAATCTTACCAATAGCTACATCTCTAAGATCTGTATAAGTAAGAATAAGATTAGCAACTAAACAACGTCTAACCACATGATCTCTCATCCTGCTTTCGGTTAAGAATTCAGCTCTCGGAATTGCAAAGAGGTGCTCCACTATCTTCAGCATCATCTCTGCTATCTCCTGTGGGTCTCGTGACTTCGTAAAGCTTATCGAGGAATCCCGTGAAGCTTCTATCATAGCTAAGATTTGGGCTTTCCTTCTTGATGAGTAAACCTGTTTTACTTTGTTCTTTTTCTTGATCATTTGTCATCTGATTTAACTTCAATTTTTTCGTTTGATAAATAATATTCACATTCTTTTTTCTCCTCATCCCATGGAGGCTCACTCATGTAAGTTTGCCGATGAGGATTAGCTTTAGCTGTAAACCTGTAACAGTTAAAAGCAAGGGGGCAATTAACCCCCTTACAGATCGAAATATCAGGCATTACTTCCCGTACTTTTCGTTAAACTTTACCTTGTCAAACTTAGGTTTCTGAACTTTGTTCTTAACACCTTTAGGACGACCAACAGGTTTCTTTGTAGCTGCAGAAATCTTAAACTTTAATAACTCATCAAGCTTTTCTTGATAAGCATCTACATAGTAACTTAAAGCTTCATTCTTAGCATCAATAATTTCTTCTTGATACCTGATCTCATCAGACATTCTGCTAGTTACTTTTAATCCAAAAGCAAATACTACTGCCATACAGGCTAATAGTAATGATAAAACTGTGATTGCTATAACCATTTTGTTTAATTATTAAGGTGACTATAAATTTCTTTTGGGGCATACGCATAATGCCCGATAATCTTTGAAGCAAACAAGAAATTATTTATCTCTTGTCCTGAACCAATGTTATGCATCATAAGGTATGTGCCATCAGGAGCTTTAATGTTTGTAACTACTCCAATATGATTCAATCCCCCATAAAGCTTCCAACATACAATATCACCTGGAAAATAATCTTCAATGTTAGTTGAACATGGTTTTACTTCTCCATGTCTTTCAAAGAACTTCATAAGATTAGGTACTCGTCTGTGATCAATGTTAGTATCTGGCTTCTTTACTCCATTATAAGCAGAGCTAGCACTAAGAATATCTTCGTGCACTTTCTGCTGTAAATCAATTCCAAGTTTTCTGTACGTACGAATAACAACATCAGTGCAAACACCGATATTACTTGGCACATCTCCATTAGGATACTTGATGTTATAGTATGCCCCATTGTACGTTACTTCTTGGTATTGTAACGATTCAGCAGCTCTAGCAATAGCAATTGCTGGTTCAGGATCTGTAGTAGTTCCGATAGTTTCTCTATCAAAATCAACTACACAGAAAATAGAATCTTCTTCTTGAACTGTGCTATCTGAATTGATTACCACCTTTTCGTCTATTACATTTTGAGGGGCATCAATGGTAGTTGGTTGCTTACATGAAGCAAACAATACAAATAAAAACAAGTACTTTTTCATGTTAATTTATGTTGTCGATTTCGGGAGACTTTGGCTGCTCCACTTTAAGCCCGTAAGAAAGATTGAACCATGCA
>JBBALJ010000002.1:0-10593 GCA_040403075.1 Bacteroidia bacterium | reverse complement strand
TTCGGGAGACTTTGGCTGCTCCACTTTAAGCCCGTAAGAAAGATTGAACCATGCAAACTCTCGTTCAGCATACTTCATTGGTACTTTCTTTTCTTTCTTGATGTACTTCACAGAGTATTCTTTCCATGTTTCATACTGCTGCTGTGTCATTGTATACTGCACATACCAATCGTCTTTACGATCTAGTAAATCCTCATACTTAACATCAAGATTAGCATAGTCAAACATCTTATCTATAAGATGCTTTACTATTAATTGGATTTTATCTGGATTAATCATCGTTAAAATCTGATAGTTCTTCATAATAACATGCTCTACATAATCCAATCTGCTCATCTTCTTCTAGTTTCTCATAAGCAGCATCCCAATCTTCACAGTTAGGGTGTTCTGCTAAATATGTATCAACTAGATCTCCAATAGACTCAGATTCACAAACACGGCAATACTTCTCTGAAGTATCCCATGGTCTGTTAGGGTCATTTTCTGCGCCTGCTGGTAGGTTACTGTTCATCTTCACCTCCTGCAGTTACTCCAGCATAATCAGATATTGCAATCAAAGTCTTAGCTAGTTGTTTAGCAAGATTCTTTAATGCTTCTACCTCCAATGATTCTAGCCATTTGTCTTGTGTTGCTTCTGTACAATCTTCAAAACATGTAGGTTGTCGTTTTTCTTCACCTTCAAATGTTTCAAAGATATAGATACCAGATAGGTTTCTTCTTTTAAGTGTTTTGTCCATCTCTTGTAGGTTTAAACATTTCTTCAAATTCTCCTGCATTGTAAGCTCTGATAAGAGCTGATATCTCAGGCAGGTTGTAGTATTTAGTAGTACTAAAGAGCTGGGTAAATTCATCTAAAGCTTTGGTGACGTCAGGCATTTTTATACCATCTACATCCCACAAAGTCATAAAGATTTTCCCATGCTCTTTCAGAATGACGTCAATAGTTCCTTTCACGAATTGTTTACTACGTTTAGTATTAAACCATGAAATCTCTTGACATTCATCTGCAGCATAAACAACAGATTGCATCAACATTAATAATGTCAACACTTTAACTTTTTCTTTTTCGATTACTTGCTCCATACATTAGTGATTGATGTCTCTGCTTTTAATAATCCGTTCTTGATAACGGTGTTAGCTGCTCTCTCCATTAACTCAGTCATTACTACCTTCCATTCTTCAGCATATTCTTTAGGACAAATCGTGTCTATCTGATCATGAACAGTCATGATTATCTTGACAGGTAAATTGTTCTCTTTAACATGCTTATGAATCAATACTAATGCAAGCTTAGTTATATCAGCTGAACTACCTTGAATAGGACTGTTCTTACTAGCTCTCTCAATAGATCCCAGCTCCATAAAGCTATCTCTATCACTGTACATCTTTGGGGTCCAGCTATTAAACCATCTCTTTCTTCTAAACGGAGGAAAAGTCTCAATGTAACCGTGCTTTTTACCGAACTCTCCAAGACCATTTAAGAATGCCTCAATCTTAGGGAAGGCTTTGAAATATTTGGTAATCAATTCCTTTGCTTCTTTTGTAGAGCAATTGATTGTCTCAGATAATTTCTTAGGCCCCATTCCATAGGCTAATCCGAAGTTAATCGTCTTAACTTGAGTTCTTAATTTCTTGTGAGCTTTACAGTCACATTTCTCTTTTGTTTTGTAATAAGCACAATCCTCTTCTGCTGCATTCTTCCATACTTCTCCGAATACTAATTCTGCACATACAGAGTGCAAGTCTTCATTGTTTTCGAGAGCTTTTAGAAATACAGGGTCTTGAGAGCCGTATGCAATTACATTCAGTTCTTGTGATGAATAGTCAGATGATACAAATACATAACCTTCGGGAGCCACAAAACAATTTCTGTACTCGTTAGTAGCAGGAATTTGTTGCATGTTTGGCTCAGAACTACTAACACGACCTGTGTCCAGGATTTGTGTGAAATTCGTTCTGACTTTTTTATCAGCACTGAGTAAAGAGTAGAAGTTATCCCCAAATGCAGAAGATAGCTTGTCTTTCTCTTTGTACTTGATATACTCATCAATAAGAACATGCTTATACCTATAAGGTGCAAGCTTCTTACCGTTAGCATTCTCAAGCTCAGGTACTAGAGTCCTAAAAATCTTAACAACTTGTGTTGGAGACGACCACTTAACTGTAGAGCTTTTTAATTCCTCTACATCAGTAAACATATCCAGTTGCTTTCGTGCCTTGTATCGGCTAAACCTTTCATCAGCAAGCAAAGTTTTATCTAATTCTTTCTCAAGAACGACGGACTGTGCTTTGTTTCTAACAGCTAGTTTCTGCCAAGCTTCTGTATCAAGGATTAATCCTTCATACTCTATCTCAGAGAAAACTACAACAGCTAAGTTCTCAAGCTTAACTACACTACGTAGTTTCTTGTACTCGATATCAGGCTGTTGTTTGTGGTAAATATCAATTAAGTATTCAACATCTTTAGCACCATACACCATTTGATCAACAGTGAATGGGTTGCTACCAAGGTCTATGAATCTGTTACGAACATCCTTGTTCAGTGTAACATTCAAATACCTTTGAGTAAGCTTGCCAAGACTAAATCCAAAATCATCTTTACCACAGTGTAATACCTTCTCACTCAACATTGTGTCGTACACATTATTGAGGCTGATATTACAATAGAACTTGAGGAACTTGTAATCAAACTTAGCATTATGAAGTATCTTAATTTTAGATTCATCTTCTAAAACAGACTTCAACAATGCTATGTCTTCTTTACTTGTTACTCTGTAATCAATGACAAATTGTTTCTCCTTGTCTCCAACTTGAATCATTAACAACTTCTTACCTGTGAAATCGAAACCTTCGGTCTCGGTATCAGCTGCAATCAAATGAATTGATTGTAGATGATTAACACAGTCTTGCATTGTACATGATTGAAGAGGAGAATCAAAGAGAGCTTCTTTGCCATTAACTACATAGATACTAGAGTGCTTCATTCTTGGTTGCTGTATGTGCATCATCACTCTTGTCAATAAAGTCAAGAACGTTAGCTACAAATTTAACATCCAGATTAGAATTATCAAACTCTATTCGTTTAAAATCACACTTAATTGCTTCGTCGTATTTTTGACGAAGAATTGAATGCCGACCTGTATCCATCAGGCCTTTTACCCACTTCATATAACCCATAGCTGATTAGTTTTTAGAGGTTTTCAATTTCTTGTTGAACTTCTTGCCAAAATGGTTTCATTACTTCATAACAATGTTCTAATATCTCATCTACTGCTATCAAGGCACACGGTACTGCTAAATCTGTATCATAGCCCACTTCCTTCAGCATTTTGGTTACTAACTCTTCTGCTTTTTCTTTTGTTGTCATAAGTTCTCAGGATCAGTTGTTGTACCTACAGTTATCGGGTCTACATATACAGTATCCTCTGGTATCTTAACAGCTTTAAACATTTGGTAGTCCTCTTTCTCAAGAGGCTTATCCTTTACAGATAGGTATACACCTATTGTAGCAGCACAATCTAGTAGTAAGATAAATGCTAATGCCCACATTAGATACTTACTCATTGTTATCTCCGAATGTTTCGTTGTAGTATTGTTCACATTCTTTACTCCCTTTTGGTTTATCCATTCCACCTTCCCAATAGGCATATTGAATCTCCTTCTTGTGCATTGCTTTGGCTTCTAAATACGCTACTATGTATTCAGAATCTTCCGTGATTAAAAGACCTTTTCTTTTTAATTGTTGAACAAATTTGTCAATACTACTTTGTTTCTTTTCCATAATTTTTAGTTTAATTGTTGCATATGTTTTAATACTTCTTCATAAGGTGTAAAGATGAAGAAGAACTCTCCACTTTTTAGATAGACAACAGACATATTAGGGTTTATAACGTCAGCTTTATCTGCATTCTCCCTAACTGCTACTATCTCATCATACCTTATACATAGATTAGCTAGACTTTTATCTTGCTGCTCTATAAAATCATACTCCTTATCATGAAGGAGTTCTATTTGAGTGATTAGTAATTTACTCATTGTTACCTCCTTCGTTTACTGCATTTTGAAGTACTTCACGATTATAAGAATCGGCACGTTGCATAGCATTTTTGAAGTCACCTGATAACACATAGGTCATGAACGAACCACTATAATTCAACTCATGTTCAATGGTAGTTTCTCCATTCAAAATACGCTGACATTTTTGAGCAACAATTTCATTCTTTGACTTGCTTAATGCTTGAATCATTTGTTCAGTAGTCATAGCTTTAGTTTTTAGGTTTAACAAATTTTCTCTCTACAACATCAGGCTTAAGCACACCTGCTAATTCCTGCATAATTTCTAATTGGGCATGTTCTAAATACCCTAATAGTTCAAATGGCTTGAAGCCATTATTCTCTCGTATCAAATGTGAACTACCATCTTCATAGGTAATGTGTTTGATACTGTAAGTCTTTTCTTTTACAATTTTCTGTTCTTTTTTTTAGCCATAAAATTTAAGGGTTAATTAATATTAGATTTAAGACTATTAGCTCTTTAGCATTCTACTCCCTGCATGACGGAATTGTATCTTACTTAGCCCTACGTCCTCAGAACGGGTACTAAAGTTTACTAATAGTTTTGCCTTTTTAAACGACGTCGAGAAGGCTAACTCTATCTCCTATACGATGAGAACAGTTACTTGATAAATCAGAGGCTTACTGTGTTTTACGATCCACTGGCCTTGTGGCTATTACCGTGATTATTATCGTGCAAGATAATACGACATACTTTATCTATTACTAATCTTTGCTATAAAAAACAAGTCAGTAGCCATAAAAGAGCATTGCCAACTCTTTTATGGTACTACTTGCCTAATCAATAACCTAACCCTCTGTACTCAGTAGTTACTGCTTAGCCTTGGGAACTAAGAATGGTACATTAAAATGCCTAAGGTATTTCTACCCTAGGCACTTTTTGTTTAACAGCGATCTTTTATACTAATCAAATCGAAAAGTTTAGTTAAAGATTTCCCCTGTTGCTGCAGAGATACCAGCTGGTATACCTGTAGTCTTTGTCTCGACTGCATCCATTACTAAGAATACATGATTAGCTTTGTGAAGAGCCATACGTGTATTAGCAAAGATATACAGACCTTGATGTGTGCAATAAGCACCATCTTTACCTCTACGTTTAGCAGAGGTTTCAATGTTGTTGAGCTGATACTCATTAGGTTGAGTAGTCTCTGCAACTTCTACTTTTAATGGAATTTCTTCCCCATTAACAATAGCTACTGGGTTAAGGATGTTCAATGGAAGAACTTCACGTCCCATTGCATCAATAGCCCAAGCATCATTGTTATCAGACAAATCAATGCCTAACAATGTCGTAGCAGCCTTAGCTTCTACTGTTAACCAAGCACGACGAGCTCCTCCTGTTTGAGAGAAACGATCATCACCTGCATTAAACATAGCAAGAGGATTAACTGACTGAGTAGATTCTTTTTGAAGAACCTCAGCAAATTCCAACTGCAATTTTTGTCCATTCACTTTCCTAGCTTGGACTAACAAGGTGCTATTCATTGACAAACCTGCCAATGAACCGCTGTTTAGAGTGTTACTCATGATTTTATATGTTGATTTATGTAAATCCTTAATCTTGTGCTATATTATTAGCAACTCGTTTGAAACCTAATCTCATAGGCCCAAACATAAAAGCCAGCCAATATGAATCCTCATATTCTGGTAAACATTCACCAAAGGCAATGGTTGGGGAAAATATGAATATTTTCTCCTCCCAATACCAATGTATTTGAATGTGGTGTTTCAGCTTTCTCATTGGTGCATTGCTGTGTAAAACATAGTTACAATGATACCAAGAATGGTAAGCAATCCGCAATAAGCAGCACTATGTATGCACGAGAAGTACACATTAATGTCAAAGTTAACAAGAGCAGCAAGTAATGCTGGAGCTACAAATACAGCAGTGAATACAGCAGCTAATTCTGCTAGTCCACGAAAGAGTTGTTTAAATTGCTTTCTCATGATTAATCTTGTTTTAAAGGGTTAGCAAAGTTATAACGTTTGTCAGTAGGAATGAGATTTCACCAAGACATGCTGTGAACCAACGCGCCTCATCAGTGATTGCTATGTCAGTATCCATTTCATATTCAACGTGGTTGTCTGCGTAGTTGTTCATCATTGCTACTACGTCCATTAATACTGATGATCTGTTCATGCTGTTAAGTTTTAGTTTAAACAATTAAGGATTTTAACATAAAGATAAAACAAATTGCAATAGGATAACTCTTCATGTTACACTCTCTTAGTAACTCATTTTTGACCCTGCCTGTGCACAACAATCATCAGTGAGAACCTATAAAAGATAGAGCCCGATGAATACTGCAACTTGTTTAAACAATTAAGGATTTTAACATAAAGAAGAACCACGGTGTTACCCGTGGCTCTCTTACAACTTGCTATGGATGTTGTGTACCCTATCTGATCCCCTATTATAGGATCAATCTTTTCTGTCTGCATATGCTAATGCCCAATGATAGCATAGCTATTGTTAAGATTGCTGCAAAGTATAGCAGCACATAGGCAGTTGATTTTTTCATGATTATTTATAGGTTAATTGATTACAATATATAAGGCAGTTTGTCTTCATGCCTAGGAATACGACGAATATCACGTCCTTTCTATTGTCTTTTCATTCTAATAAAGTCTATTTGTCCCCTCTGCACTCAGTTGTAATACACATACATTCGTAAAATGTATAGTGGTTTCCACAAATCATTAGCTAAATGATTGAAGTGTTAGCATACCAGATATATATAAAACTATCAATTGTCAATTATTTATTCTTCACCTTTTTTGGGTAAATTGACAAGTGAGTTAACTATTACTTTTTAATTAATAGTTTATATCTACCTATATATTACAACTGCTCACCCTTGGGAAGTGAGTTATGATGCATTAATACAAACCAACAACATCTTGGTCGAAAGACTTATGTAGATAAATCAGACCTCAATGTCGTTGGTTGTTAGTTTATTTAGTTCTTAATTCTTTAACCTGGAATACAATTAAGTATCCACAAATTGCAGAAACAAAACCTAAGAATGTTATTACATAGCAGTCTGCTTGTAGTAATTCAACAGTGAAATAGATTAGTGCAAGACTATCTAAGAATGCAATGATAAGAATAGACAATAAGAAGTATTTCATAACGATAGTGTTATAGAATTGAATAGACTAATTTGTAGGCATTAGTCAATAGCCATGATATGGATGGTGAGAAGCCTGGCAACCACTATCGTGATTGTTACCAAGCTCTCCGATCATCCCCGAAGGGCAGCCTATAGCTGCACCTCCAGTCCCACTACGAAACGGTCCCACAAGTCTGAGTTGTAGCACGTTACCAATGCACCTGCATGGAACACACCAGCTGAGTCAATGTACTCAGAGGTTCTACCCCACATCATATCTACACCGTTCTTGTCTTGTCCTAGGTTGGACACGTAAATCAATTTTGCTTTCATGGCAATGGAATATTAGGTTTGCTACAGGGCCACCTTGACCCGTCGATTCTTAGAGGGGTCTTTGATTCTGTAGGGCCTCACTCTCATAAAATTTTTCTATCATAAAATTTTTTACATCCCAAAAAAATTTTAGTTGGTTACAAATACTAACCATCTTGTTGATGTCAACGTTATGGTACAGAAAACTTGACAAATTATATATGGCAATTCAGAGGACTTCCGAGTTTGGCTATGTTTTGTTACGGAGTTTGGCAACAGATGTAGAGTACTCTCCACAATAAGATTAGTTATGGTGACAATTATCTACATTAGTTTGTCACAAAAGTTTAACATATTTGTGACAGATGTTATTATCCACATCTAACTCATATTAAAGTGTGGATTTCTATACCCTATCGGGAATTTCTTTAGTTAATGACTGAATAATCACATTATAATGTCCCTTTAGGGTATAGGCTTCGTAACAATTTTGTACGTATATTTGTCACCATGCATAGTTTAGAACAATACCAATTTTTACGAGTTCAAGTCAAGATGAAAAACCCTGACTGGGACGATGCACAAGTAAATGCTGAGATGGAAAAAATTCTCGACGGTTACTATGATGACGATAATGAAGATTGTCTTTACTGTGGCAGCTAAACAAAATAAACAAAACCTCTATGAAATTCAGAGCAACCAAAAGAAAGATGAATCTCACAAAAAGAATTGGGATTGATTTCAAATTCATCCAACCAGAAAATAAACTTTGGTGGGAAGTGTACTTGAGTATATATTTGTACAGTCACTCATTTAGAATCACATTAGAAAAGCATTAAGATCAATGGCTAAGCAAACAAATACTACTAGCTTCAATCCGAAACCAAAAGTCAAGAGACCAGGAGTTCACTCAAAAACTAAAAGCTCTAAGTTGAAAACTTCCAAGCTATATCGGAAGATTTCAGTTGGACAAGGCTAATCAATTTACTATATTTGTATCTGCAACCGTAAGCTTAAACGATCACCCCTGAGGTAACCAAAGTAAGGGGTCAGAAGTCGGGTTCTATTTCTTTCAACATAGTTAGAAAAAGTTGTCCCCGATAGTTGCAAAAATGGAATTGGTATAGAGTATTGGGGAGGGTTAAAACTATAGGCTGACAGAAATGTTCCTCCAAAGGCTAAAGACGGCAATACTTGAAGGCTAATTTAAAACAGAAAAATCACCAAGGGGATAACTATGTCTAAGAATTTGATTATCTTTGATTCAAATTACTACAAATGCCAACTTATCTTAAGACTGGAATATATCAACCTCCTTTCACTAAAGTAGAAGAGGAGGCCGAGCAAGCTGTAGTGTATATTGATGACAAGGTTATCCAGATGTTAGATGCTGACGATGAACTAGTTATACAATTTACATACGAAGAGTTGCGGGGAATAATGGCTGTAATGGCCGCAGAACAAGAGAAGTCACATTTGTATATTCAAGCTAGAACTAAACTTAACTAAGTGGATACTATCACCGTCATTGCAGAATCACAGCCAACTAAGAAAGTTGATATCTCTCTTAGACAGCTTGTTGATATTGATGAGACTGGTGGAATTACTGCACAAATTGACAGAGCTTTAGGGAAGATTGAACATAATCAAATTCTTACTTCTTTTGCAGAAGTAATAGATCCAAATGGAACTTTTGGTAAAGTAAAGTTATTTAGGTTTAAATACCTAAGCTCCCTCATCACTGGGGGTACCGGCATAACAGTGGTTACAGGCAAAGATGGTTTAACAACGATTACAAACACAGGAGTTAGAAAAATTATAGCTGGTTCTAACATAACTATTTCTCCAGTAACTGGAGTTGGGAATGTTACTATTAATAACACAGCTACACCAACTCCTTTAGGATATTATGGTGCATTTCAAGATGTAACGAATCAATTTGCAACTGTTATAAATACCGGTTACCCAATGTTATTAGGAGTAACAGATTTAACTAATGGTGTTACTGTTGTTAGTGGGTCTCGTATTACAATAGCTAACACAGGGATATATAATATACAATGGAGTGGGCAATTTACCAATCCATTATCAGCAGAACATGATGTAACTATATGGCTTAAGAAGAATGGGGTTGATATTCCAGGATCAGCAGGTGTAGTATTAGTTCCTAAAAAACACGGGACTTTTGATGGTCATACATTACCTGCTTGGAATTATCTTATTGATCCTGTTGCAGGAGATTATTATGAGTTTGTATGGAGTACAGAAAATATAGCTGTATATCTTTCATTTACAGGTGCAGGTTCTCCACCGCCATCTGCTGCATCAGTAATAGTTACTGTTACACAACAGTCGGGTATCATGGCTGGAACAGGTATTACCGCCATTAACTCATTGACAGGAGCTGCTCAAACTCTTGTGACTAACGGAAGTGGAACAAACTTTAACATAGTATCTACAGGAACTACACATACTTTTAATTTACCTACTGCTTCAGCAACGAATAGAGGTGCTTTGAGTGCTGCAGATTGGGCTACCTTTAACGGTAAACAAGCAGCACTTGGCTTCACAGCAGAGAACACAGCTAACAAACAAAACTCGTTAGCGGTAGACGGAACAGGTGTTAAATTTGCAACTGTTGACGCGGTTAATACGCAGTCAATGATTGATAAGGGAAAGAGAATGGTATCTTTCTTTACTGACTTTTATGGAAATGATGTTTCGAGAGATGGTTTAGTTTCAATTGTTTCGGGTGGAATTACTGCAGCTCAATCATTATCAATAGCGCCAAATAGAACAAATCAAATAGGAGTTCATTCATTAAGTACTTCATCAGCTGCAACCAATTGGGCTAATCATGTTAGTTCAAGTGTTACAAGTATGTATTTAGGTAATGGAGTTTGGATTTACGAAGCATCTATTAATTTATCAAATTTAAGCACATCTTTAGAACGATTTAGAATTATTAGCGGATTTGTCTCTGCTAATGGAGCGGCTGTTGAGACAGATGGTGTTTTTTTAACTTACGATGAAGGGGGTACTGCAAATGGAACGGTAGCAAGTGCTAACTGGCAATGTGTTTCGGTTGCTAACT
>JBBALJ010000001.1:0-96874 GCA_040403075.1 Bacteroidia bacterium | reverse complement strand
GAATAAAGGCAGTTATCAAATGAACCGATTAATGGCATTAACTATGGCCTTATTGCTGAGTTGTTTTATAACTAAAGCACAAAACTATCCTCAAAATTGTTTCAGATACCCATTAGATAGTATACAACAATACATTTCATTATTTAACGCTTTGCGCGATAATCATTTTCATAGTGGCTTAGATTTAAAAACCCAAGAAAAAGAGGGATTACCAGTGCTGGCAAGTGCTGATGGTTATGTTTCAAGAATTAAAATTCAAAGTGTAGGGTATGGGAAAGCTATTTATATAAACCACCCTAATGGATATACCACTGTTTATGGGCATTTGCAGTCTTATCATAATAAGATAGCAGAATATGTGCATACATTTCAATACCAAAACAAAACATTCGAGTTTGATAAACTTTTTGATACCCCATTATTATGGGTAAAAAAGGGCGATACCATTGCTTATAGTGGAAATTCTGGTAGAAGCACTGGACCCCATTTGCACTTTGAAATCAGAGATACAAAATCTGAACATCCACTCAATCCTCTATTATTTGGCTTTCCTTTGAAAGATACGCTTGAACCAAGACTCGATTATTTGCATTTTTATATTTTCAAAGACCATCAATATCTATTAGCCAAAAGTATAAAAATCGAGCAAAGTAAAATAAACAGACAATATGGAGTGCCACATTTTTTTTATGAAGATACTATTACATTGCCTTTTACTAGTTTTGGAATAGGCTTTGAAGCTGCTGATTTTTTAACCGATACCACTAAAAAATATATGTTGTATCAATCCCTCATAGAAGCAGATCAATATGATACCGTAACTAAAACAAATTTTGGTACAGCATACAGTTACACTATGAATCAAGGTGATTTTGAGAAGATGAGAAGCATTAATAATTTCATTGATTATAAGACTTATTTTAGAGAGGGTAAACGTATCCAATTTGGATTTCTAATGAATGGAATGTATGGAATTGTTGCCAATTTGCCCTTTTTATTTGGGTTTGATAAAAACTATGGTTGGTTAAATTTGGATACAAATTATGTCGTATCGCTGAACACAAGGTTTGAACAGCATAGGAATATCATAAGAAATAAGAAAACTAGTGATAGGGAATTTGGAAATGAAATAGTTTGCGTTCTAAGAGAACCTGAGTTTTACAATCCATCTTTAATTGATATAAAGTTCAATATTAAATTCAAAGCTGATGCTAGTTATAATGAACCTGAGCCTTTGTCTTGTCCCAATATAATTACGCGACAAAACAATATGGTAATTACTGAACATGCAACTATACAATTTAATGAAAATAGTTTGAATGATACGTTTTCTTTTTGTATTGCAGAGTCTCCAAAGGTAAATAATACATATTCGCCAATAATTCATGTACATAACCCTGACGTACCTTTAATGAAAACTTATCTTTTGCAAACAAGACCTATCGGGTATGACGAAAAGGTGAAAAATAAATTATGTTGGGTAAAAGACAATCATTCATATCAAAAATCTGAATGGTTGGGGGATAATCTTCAATGCAATCCAATAGTTTTTGGTGACTTTAAAGTTGTTGCCGATACTGTAAAACCTAGTATTGAGGCCAAGTCATTCAAGAAAAATAAATTAAATGGAACTAACATTGTATTTGAAATTAAAGATAATATGAGTGGCATAAAATCATACAATGGATTCATTGACAATAAATGGGAGCTATTTGAATATGATGCAAAAAATGATTTATTATGCTTTTTGGATAATTACAATATATCAAAAGGAAAACATAATATTAGAATTGTTGTTAAAGATAATTTGAACAACGTAAATATTTATAAAAAAGAGTTCATAAAAAAATAAACATGGCAACAACATTGAAAATAGGAGATAAGGCACCAGCGTTCACAGGTATAAATGAAAAGGAAGAAACTGTTAAACTAGCTGATTTTAAAGGCAAGAAACTAGTTTTGTATTTCTATCCTCACGATAATACCCCAACTTGTACTGAAGAAGCTTGTAACCTCAGAGACAATTACCATTCATTTTTAGCAAAGGGCTATAGCATCTTGGGTGTGAGTGAGGATAGCGTTAAGAAACACCAAAACTTCATCAAAAAATACGAATTACCCTTTTCTCTTTTAGCGGATACGGACCATGTTATTCAAAACCTTTATGGTGTTAGGGGCGAGAAAACCATGTATGGGAAAAAATATATGGGCACTATTCGCATCACCTTTGTCATTGACGAAAAGGGCAAGATTGAAGATATCATCGAAAAAGTAGAGGCTAAAAATCACAGTACCCAAATTATAGGTTAATATTATATTTTCGTAGCCATTTATGATATACGAATTGACCGAAATTGACTATGATATTTTAAATAGCATTTACTTTGTAGAGCCTTTTGACAAGATTCTCGAAGAAGTAAACTATCCTCCAAGTGTTGTGGCCGATTGTCTTAAAAGTTTAATCTCCAAGAAATATGTAGTAGCCATGCTTTGGGATGATGCCAAGCAGGATTATGTCCGAAGTTTCATGTATGATAGCGATAACATGCATGCTTATTCCTATCTAGCTACCAAAGATGGCTTGTTGGCGCATAATTCTCAAGTGTAAATTTTCTTACTTCGGAATTCATTTCAATTTTTTTCTATTTCTTGTTTCAAATACCACACAAGCTTATCTTGCCCTCAAATATTTTATGAAATCAGTTTTGTTAGTTGGCTTGGGCGGTGCCATTGGTTCTATGGCAAGGTATGTAGTGGGTTTATTGTGCAAAGACTTTACTGGAATTTCATTTCCAATTAATACTTTTTTAGTGAATATAATAGGGTGCTTTTGTATTGGTTTGCTTTCATTTCAACTAACAAAAAATGCAGACCCCGATAACATCAGACTTTTTGCCATTGTGGGTGTGTTAGGTGGCTTTACTACTTTTTCATCTTTTAGCATCGAAGTAATAAACATGTTTAAAGAAAAGTTTGTATTACAAGCCTTGTTATATGTGGTAGTTTCAAATGTATTAGGCATTTTTGCTGCCTATATGGGGTATTCAATTAAATCTTAATGCAGGGTATTGTAATAAAATCTACGGGAAGTTGGTACATGGTTCGCAAGGATGATGGAGAAATTGTTTCTTGTCGTATCAAAGGAAAGTTTAGGTTACAAGGAATTAAACACACAAACCCAGTAACTGTTGGCGATGTGGTGGATTTTGAAATAGAACAAAGTAATGAGAATGGCGTCATCCATAAAATACATGACCGTAAGAATTATATCATCAGAAAGGCGAATAATCTATCTAAACAAACCCACATTATAGCCGCTAATATTGATCAGGCTTTATTGATGGTAACCTTGGCTTTTCCTAAGACATCACTAGGTTTTATTGATAGGTTTTTAATGACAGCCGAAGCATATCACATTCCAACTACCATAGTTTTTAATAAACTTGATTTGTTTACTAATGAGATGGAAGATTTGCTGAATGAAACCATTGAATTGTATCAACACAATATTGGATATCCCTGCATCAAAACATCTGTAAAAAACAATATTGGTTTGGATGAAGTGAAGAATCTACTTGAAGGCAAAACAACTTTAGTAAGTGGTCATTCGGGTGTGGGTAAATCCTCATTGTTAAATGCCATAGAGCCTGCTTTGAACATTAAAACGGGTGATATTTCAAGCTATTCTTTCAAAGGTCAGCATACTACAACATTTGCCGAAATGCATCCCTTATCATTTGGCGGATATATCATAGATACCCCAGGAATAAGAGAATTTGGATTGGTTGATTTTGATGACCGTGAGATTTCTCATTATTTCAAAGAAATGAAATCCTATATTGGTAAATGTAAGTTTAACAATTGCAAACACATGAATGAACCTGGCTGTTCAATCATAAAAGCTGTGGAGGAAAATGTGATTAGCCCAGAAAGGTATCAAAGTTATTTAAGCATCATGAGCAATGATGATATTTACGAATAGTTTATGAAGGCAGTTATTCAAAGAGTTTCAGAGGCGCAAGTGAAGGTATATGGCAATGTCATAGGCTCAATAGGCCAAGGCTTATTGGTTTTATTGGGTATTGAAGACGCAGATACAGATGAGGATATTGTTTGGCTTTGCACCAAGATTGTAAACCTTAGGATTTGCAATGACGAATCAGGTGTGATGAATATATCTATTAAAGATTTGAATGCAGAGCTATTATTGATAAGTCAATTTACCTTACATGCATCCACCAAAAAGGGCAATAGACCTTCATACATCAGAGCATCAAAACCCGATTTTGCCATACCTATATATCACAAATGCATCACCCAATTTGAGAAGGAATTAGGAAAGCCCATTCAAACAGGAGAGTTTGGTGCCGATATGAAAGTGAGTTTGGTTAATGATGGTCCTGTAACAATAATAATTGATACCAAAAACAAAGAATAACAATGACAATAGAAGAAGCACAAGCCCAGGTAGATTATTGGATAAAAACTGTTGGGGTTAGGTATTTTAATGAATTAACAAACACCGCCATTTTGATGGAAGAAGTGGGGGAGTTAGCCAGAATTATGGCCAGGAAATATGGCGAACAGAGTTTTAAAGAAAGCGATAAAAATATAGATATGGCCGATGAAATGGCTGATGTCATGTGGGTTTTGATCTGCCTTGCCAATCAAACAGGAGTCAATCTGACTGAAGCTTTCGAAAAAAATATGGCTAAGAAAACCAAGAGGGATGAGCTTAGACACAAAAACAATGATAAATTGAAGTGATTATTTCTTCAGAAATTCTCTTACCACAGAATAGATAGCTCCAAATAGTGAAAGGAGTATTAGTACAATAGTGAAAATGGGGAACTTGAATTGAAAATACTTATCTAACCAAAATCCCGAGAAAGTCCCAATCACAATAATGCCAATCATTTGAAAGGCAATATTGCTATATTTTACAATGGATCTAAATTTCTCTGACTTATCCTTGGGTTCAGTATTAGTTTTCAACTTTTACTGCTGGTTTTACATCAATTGGGTTTACAGGTTTTTGGTGACCATTAGAGGTGGCTTTGCTAATTCCCATGGTGCTTTTGCCATTAAACTCAGCACCTGATTCAATAATCAGTTTGGTTGAATTAATATCTCCAGTAATACTTGCTGTAGCCTTTACCGTCAATAGCTCAGCAATATTTACATTACCCGTTACATTGCCCGATATATCGCAGTTTTGTGCTTTGATATTACCTTCCACTTTGCTAGAAGGCCCAAGAACCAATTTGGTTTTAACTTCAATATTTCCCTTCACTGTTCCGTCAATGCGCAAATCTCCTTCCGATTGCACATCACCATGTATACTTGTCCCAGAGTTAATAATGTTTATTTCCTGAGGGTTGAAAGTGGCACTTTTTGATGATTTAAACACCGTCATAATCTCTCTCCTTACTTGTTATTTCATAACAAAAATACCAAAAAAATCAAAAAAAGCCATATTTGTTTCATCTGTGCATAGGTGTTATTAAAAATGTTTGCTTATACAAAATATTTTTTAGTTAATTCGTTAGCTCATAGAAGAAGGAATATTAGTAATGAGTAGAATTAAGCTTAACGTATTAGGATTAAGCACTGGAACCAGCAGTGGTTCTTATACATTAATACTTGGAGAGAGCAATGGAACTAGGCGTTTACCCATTGTTATCGGTAGTTTTGAGGCGCAGGCCATTGCGATTGAGATTGAAAAAATTGTGCCTTTTAGGCCTATGACACACGATTTATTTCTTAATTTTTGCAAGCAATTTGAAATTCAAATAGTCGAAATTATCATCTACAACTTGCACGAGGGTGTTTTTCACGCCAAACTAATATGTGAACAAAATGGCGAAATGCGCGAAATTGATGCCCGAACAAGTGATTCTATTGCATTAGCTGTTCGCTTCAAATGTCCCATTTACACCTACGAGGATATTATGGAACAAGCAGGCATAGAAGTGAATGACGAAAGTCCCAATATGCCAGATATGCTTGATGACGAAGAGGATGATGAAGATAACCCAATTGTTGAAATTAAGAAGAATATGTCTTCAATGAGTGTGGAAGAATTAAACAGACAATTAGATGAAGCCCTGAAAGTGGAGGATTATGCCCTTGCAGCCAGGATTCGTGATGAAATAAACAACAAGAAAAACAAGTAAACTATGGAAAGATTTACCGGAGTATTTGGAATAATATTAATATTGGCAATTGCCTTTTTGTTTTCTAATAATCGAAAAGCAATAAACTATAGATTGGTATTTAGTGGTCTTGGATTACAATTGCTATTGGCCTTATTTATTTTGAAAACTGCGCCCGGTCAAAATTTATTTGCGTGGGTTGGGCATAAAATAGAGCAATTACTTCAATTAGCCGATAAAGGCGGAGAATTTGTTTTCGGAGGTTTGATTAAACCAGAATTGTTGAAGCCTATTTTTGGTGATCAGTATAGCTTCTTGTTTATGTTCAAGATTATGCCAACCATCATTTTTGTGGCGGTATTGGTAAACATTGCTTATCACATTGGTTTGATGCAAATCATTGTTTCCTTTTTTGCTAGAATAGTTCATACTTTGATGAGAGTAAGCGGAAGTGAAGCTCTATCCAATGTGGCAAGTGCATTTGTAGGTCAGGTAGAAGCTCAAATTATGATTAAACCTTATTTAAGTACCATGACTATGAGTGAATTGTTAGCTAGTATGAGTGGTAGTATGGCTTGTATTGCTGGTGGTGTAATGGCGGTGTATATTTCAATGGGAGTGCCAGCTCCTTATCTCTTGGCAGCAAGCATAATGGCAGCTCCTGCAGCTTTGGTTATTTCAAAAATAGTTTATCCTGAAACCGAAGAATCTGCTACCAAAGGTGCAGTGAAATTAGAAGTAAAAAAATCTCATGCCAATTTACTAGACGCCATTAGTCATGGTGCTAGCGATGGTTTGAAAGTGTCATTAAATGTAATAGCCATGTTGATTGGTTTCATTGCTTTGATTGCATTGGTTAATATGATACTTGCTAAAATTGGTATCTTGTTAGCCACTACTGGATTAAACCTAAGTTCAATAGGCATTGATATCAACCATTTAAGCTTGAATACCATTTTTGGTTCTGTTTTTTCAATATTTGCTTTTGCCATGGGTGTTCCAAGCCAAGATACATTTATTGTGGGTGGTTTGATGGGAAGTAAAATAGTAATCAATGAATTTGTAGCCTACTCACAATTAACACCTATGATTGCTCAACATGTAATGCAACCTAAATCTATAATTATTGCCAGTTTTGCGCTATGTGGTTTTGCTAATTTCAGTTCTATTGCCATACAAGTAGGTGGGATAGGGGAGTTGGCTCCAGAAAGGCGTTCAGACTTAGCTCGACTAGGTTTTAGAGCTTTATTGTGTGGTACTTTAGCTTCATATCTTTCAGCAACTTTGGCTGGAATTATGTATTAAGTTAAAAGCGAATTCCAAATCGGAAAGTTTTCTACAGCTTTGTATTTATTTGTATCTTTATCGTACCTACAAATCAGGTGTTTTAAACCATTGCTTATAAATAAATAATCAACCTTAAATTGGGTGTTGTATAAGGCTATTTGGTTTAGTGTTTCCTGACTTAATTTTACTTCGGGGGATTTGCATTCAATCAACATTATTGGCGCAGCCTGATTGTTATAAACTAAAATATCAAAACGTTTTTTCAATTGATTAAATGTAATCTGTCTTTCAACACTGATAAGAGATGGAGGGTAATCGTTTTCAATTAAAAACCTTACAATATGCTGCCTTACCCACTCTTCGGGTGTTAGCACCACGTTCTTTTTCCTGATAATGTCAAAAATATAGTTTTTGCCATCTTTGTCAGTGATTTTAAAATCATATACAGGAAAGTTTAGTTGCATCAAGCACGAATAAAATCAATATAAATGAATCATTATGTTAGTTTTTCACACACTTGGTTGATTAATTAGTTTGATATAGTGCAAAAGCTTCGATTATTTGCACATGTGTCTGAAAGCAATTTAGATTATCATAAAATACTACAAGACCTTAAGGGCAAAAGGTTTGCACCCATCTATGTGCTAAGTGGTGATGAATTTTATTTTATTGATGAGATAAGCGATTTCATTGAGAAAAATGCATTGACAGAGGCTGAGAAGGGCTTTAATCAAATGGTGGTGTATGCTAAAGACACTGAAATTAGGCAAGTAGTTGAGAGTGCTAAGCGCTTTCCAATGATGGCCAATTACCAAGTGATTATTTTAAAAGAGGCTCAATCGTACAAAAACCTTGACGACTTTGAGCAATACTTCGAAAAGCCTGTTCCTTCAACCATTTTGGTTATAAACCTAAAAGGTAAGAAGCTAGATAAGCGAACCAAGCTGTATAAGTTGGCTTCAAAATATGTAGTTTTTGAAAGTAAAAAATTATATGATAATCAGCTTCCAAAATGGATTATTAAATATTTGGCGGATAAAGGCTTTTCAATAAATGAAAAGTCAGCTGCTTTAATTGCAGATTCATTAGGAAGTGATTTAAGCAAAATTAGCAATGAGCTTGAAAAGTTATTGATTAATAAAACCACCGACAAAGTTATTACTGATGCAGATGTGGAGGCCAATATTGGCATTAGTCGTGAATTCAATAGTTTTGAATTGATAAGTGCCATTTGCGCTCGTAATACAGCTAGGTCTTTTTATATAAATCAAAGACTAAGTAAAGCGAAGGATTTTTCAATTATCCCATTTCTTTCCCAATTGAGTAATCTGTTAAGCAAGTCATACATTCTAAGTAAAGCACAAGCAAGCGAGAAGAAAGCCATTGAAACGGCTTTGGGCTTAAGCTACTATCAAGCTCAAGACACATCAAACATGGTTAGAAACTATACATCTGATAGAATTGAAAGGATGCTTAGACTTTGCGCAGAGTATGATTTGAAAAGCAAAGGCATTGGAACATCTAATAATAGTGATACAGCTTTGATGCAAGAACTTTTGGTCAAAATTTTCTGACATAACCTAAAAACTTTTTTTTACTAAACTTTTTTCTACATTTGACAACCATTCATGTAATTTTAAGAAAAACTAAATAAAACAATATGAGAAAAATTTACCTTATGGGCTTTATGGCATTAGCCTCTGCAACGTTTGCACAAGCCCCGAAAATTTTAAAATCAAAATTCCCTGCAGCTAATCTTCCTGCTGTTTCTGCAAAGAAAATTACTGCTTCAGATGTGTTTGTTCCATCTTCTGAGAAAATCGAAATTCCTAGACAAACAAAACAAACTAGCTTAAACAAAATGTCTAAGGCTACGATTATTGGAGTAACTCAAAATGATCAGCAAACCAATGCTTCTATTTATAACAGAATTCATGTTTTTCCTGATGGTAAAATTTCTGCTATTTGGACATTAGCTACTGACGGACCGGATGCATCTTACATTACTCGTGGTGCTGGATACCAACATTTTAATGGAACCAATTGGTTGCCATTATCTCAAGTTTCTACAAGAATAGATCCTGAACGTACTGGATTTCCTTGTTATGCATATAACCCTACAACCAATGAGGAAATTATTATGTCTCATATTGTTAAGGCTCAAGGAACCGCAAATGCTGGTGCTTCTGCTGGTTTAATGTTTAACAGAAAGCCTGGTATTGGACCTGGATCAGCTTGGACTGGTACACCCGTATTAACTGAGTCTGATATTAGCTCACCTTCTGTATTATGGAATAGAACCAAAGTTGCTGGTGATTATTTGTATGTTGTTGCTAGTTACACAGATTCATCTAGTACTGGTCCACAGAAGAAAAGAGTTAAAAAAGCTGGTGTTGTAGCACCAATGGTTTTCTCTAGATATAAAGTTTCTACAAACACTTGGGATATAGTTAATCAAACACTTCCTGGTTATGATTCTATTAGATATGTGTCTGGTGGTGGCGATAATTACAGCATTGATGTAAGAGGTAATGAAGTAGCTATTTTGGCATGTGATTTAACGGATGATATCGCATTATGGAGATCTTCTGATAACGGAACCAATTGGACCAAGAAAGTAATCAAACAATTCCCTATTGGTGCTTTGAAATTGCCTAGTCCTGTGAGAGTAGATACTACTTTAACTGCTGACGGTACTTGTAATGTAGTATTAGATGATAAAAATAAAGCTCATTGTTTCTGGGGTCGTGGTTTAGTTTTGTATGATGATACTACTAGCAGCAGCTTCTCTTTATTTTTAGGTCAAAATAGTATTGATTATTGGTATGAAGGTCGCCCTGATTCATCAATCACTTCAGTAGCTGGTAGCCCAGATGTTGATGGAAATGGTGAATATAACTTAAATTTTGCTTCTGGTGTTTTCACAAGAATTAGATACGGTAATACAAGTGCAACTTCTGCGCCTAATGCTACAATTGGTCCTGATGGCACAATGTATTTATTATTTTCAAGTATCAACGAAGATCCTTCTATAGATGATGGAAATGGTGGAAAATACAGAAATGTATATTTATCTTACTCTAAAGATAATGGTCTTACATGGTCTGATACTGCTTTCAATGCCTCAAGCTTCATTGGAATTGGTGAAGAACATGCTTTTGGTTCAATAGCTCGTACAGTTAATAACTCATTACATTACACTTTCTTGCAAAGCGCTATAAACGGTTTATACAGTGCATCTAATAACTCAGGAAAAACAGGTGATTTCAATGTGTATTATGTTAACATTCCTGTTGCTGATGTTATGACAGGAAAGGTTGGTGTTAAAGAATTAAAAAACAATGTAATTGAAGTGGGTCAAAACTACCCTAACCCATCAAATGGATCTACTATAATACCTGTAAACTTCAAACAAGCTGGTGATGCAACTGTAACAGTTACTAACCTAATTGGTCAAGTTGTTTATTGCAAAAATTTCAATAATAATTCAATTGGTTTGAATAATTTAGAAGTTAACATGAACAATGCTAATGCTGGTGTTTATATTTATTCAGTAGAAACTGAAGGATATAAAATTACTAACAAAATGATAGTTGAGTAATCTTAAATCATATATACAAAAAGAGAAGGCCATTCATTTGAATGGCCTTCTCTTTTTGTATATTACAAGAATAGGTGATTAAAATATCTTTCCAGGGTTTAAAATACCATTAGGGTCAAAGGCGTGTTTTATTCTTCGCATCAAATTCAATTGTATTTCTGGCATCACAATCGACATATATTTCTTTTGAACAAGCCCTATGCCATGCTCACCACTGATTGTACCTTTTAATGATTTACAAATTTCAAAGATTTCAATGATAGCATCATTCAACTCATTGTTCCAAAAATCATCACTCAAATCGTCTTTTAAAATATTCACGTGTAGGTTACCATCACCAGCATGTCCATAACAAACACTTCTAAAGCCATATCTATTGCTAATTTCTTTCACACCCTTGAATAATTTGGGTAGTTCGGCTCTAGGCACAACCGTATCTTCTTCCTTGTATGTGTTATTGTGTTTTGTAGCTTCGCCAATACTTCTTCTTAGTTTCCAGAAATATTCTTTTTCATCTGAAGATTGAGCGAATAATGCATCCGATGAATCATGGGCGTATAGCACCTCACTAATGGCTTCGCATTCTTTCATCATTATTTCCAAATCATTTCCATCCACTTCAATTAATAAATAAGCTTCTATGTCATCATTTATTTCAAATTGAATATTCAATAATTTGGAGGATAATCTAAATCCATCTGGTTCTACAAATTCACAAGCCGAAGGATTGCAGCCAACTTTAAAAATGGCATTTACAGCCTCACAAGCTTTCTCTGGAGAAGTAAATGATGCAAGCATTAGGAGAGTTTGTTGAGGCATTGGAATAAGTTTTAGTACCATTTTTGTAATGATACCAAGTGTACCTTCGCTTCCTATCATAAGATGTGTAAGGTTATATCCGGTTGAATATTTTAGGGTATTGGCCCCAGTCCAAATAATATCTCCGCTTGAAAGCACAACCTCCATATTTAACACATAATCTCTTGTGGTGCCATATTTCACCGCCCTTGGTCCTCCGCTACTATGAGCCAAATTTCCACCCAAAAAACAACTGCCTTTACTTGCAGGGTCTGGTGGATAAAACAAACCCTTTTCTTTTACCGCAATTTGAAGTACTTCATTGATAACACCTGGCTCAACTGTTACTTGGAAGTTTCGTTCATCAATTTCAATAATTTGATTGAATCTCTCCATGGCTAAAATCACACCTCCATGAATTGGCAATGCACCTCCACTTAAACCCGTTCCTGCTCCCCTTGGTGTTACTGGAATATTGTTGTTATTACAAATAATTAGAATTTCTGAAACCTCAGTTGAAGTTTTGGGTTTAACAACCACTTCTGGATAAAATCTTAAGTCTTCTGTATAGTCATGGCTATATGCCTCCATTTCTTCGGAATCGATGATGACAAACGGTTCGCCAACTATGCTTTTGAATTGCTTTATTTGCGTTTCAGATACTTTATTATATTGCATGTGCGAATTTAAAATAATATCACAACCACTATGTACAAGATAACAACAAAAAAACGCCTCATTTCCCTTTTACTGTTTACTTTTTTTTACCTGAGTAAATCGCTTTTAATAGCTCAAAAACAAGATATTAGCTTAGAAGATATTTTTATCAAAGGAACTTTTGCAGCTCGAGATGTTCAAGGGTTTACGAGTTTAAATGATGGTAGATATTATTGTAATTTAGATTCCAATCAAAATCTGTTGAGGTATGAATTTACCACTGGCAAGGCCATTGATGTTTTAGTAAACCACAAAGATTTGAAATTAAATGTAGGTGACAAAGCCATTGACTTTTCATCGTTTGAGTTTAGCGAAGACGAAACTAAAATATTAATTCCAACAATGGCTGAAAGCATTTATCGTCATAGTTTCAAAGCCGTTTATTATGTGTATGATTTGACCAAAAAGAAATTATCAAAACCCATATCAGATAAAGTAATGCATGCTTCTTTTTCACCTGATGCTAGTAAAATAGCTTATGTGAAAGAAAATAACTTGTTTTATTTTGATTTAAATAGTGGGCAAGAATTACAAATTACCAAAGACGGTAAGATGAATAACATCATTAATGGTAGCACTGATTGGGTATACGAAGAAGAGTTTGCTATCTGGAAAGCTTTTTTTTGGAGTCCTAAGGGCGATAAAATTGCCTTCTATCGCTTTGATGAAAGTAAGGTAAAAGAGTTTGAAATGACTATGTATGGCTCCCTTTACCCAAGTCAAACAAAGTTTAAATACCCTAAAGCAGGAGAAGCAAATAGCATTATCAATATTTATGTTTATGATACCAAAAGCGACCTGATTGCAGAGATGGAGACTGGAAAAGAGACTGATATTTACTACCCAAGAATGCAATGGACAATGGATAATAATAAACTTTGCATTCAAAGATTAAATAGACTCCAGAATAAATTGGAATTATTGATAGCTGATGCTAATTCAGGAAAATCAAATGTTATCTATACTGAAGAAAATAAATACTATGTTGAGATTACTGATAATTTATATTTCTTAAAAGATGGGAAGTCTTTTATAATTAGTAGTGAACGTGATGGTTGGAATCATCTTTATCAATATGATTTGTCAGGTAAACTTATTAAACAAATTACCAAAGGAAATTGGGATGTGGATGAGTTTTATGGGGTGGACGAAAAAACGAAGACTTTGTATTACAACAGCGCAGAAACCATGGTTGGCAAAAAGCCAATGAATAAATCAAATGAAAGATATGTGTGTAGCATTGGATTGAATGGTAAGAATAAAACAACAATCACTAATAACCAAGGATGGAATACAGCCATTTTTAATAGTGCATTTACCTATTTTCTTAATATAAGTTCTAGTTTGAACAGTCCAACATCGTATACATTGTTTGACTCAAAAGGCAAGCAGATTAGGATTTTAGAGGATAATGCAAAATTAAAAGAGAAGTTGAAAAATTATAATTTGAGCAATGCAGAATTTTTTGATATCAAAAATAGTTACAGCGAGGAATTAAATGCTTGGATAATTAAACCATCAAACTTTAGTGCTGATAAACAGTATCCAGTATTAATGTATGCATACAATGGTCCTGGACACCAATTGGCTGTTGACCGTTGGATGGGAAGCAATTATTTCTGGTATCAGATGTTGGCTCAAAAGGGATATATAGTAGTTTGTGTAGATGGAAGAGGTACTGGTTTCAAAGGCGAAGAATTTAAGAAATGTACCTACAAACAATTGGGTAAATTTGAGATTGAAGATCAAATTTATGTTGCGAAAGAATTGGCTAAAATGCAATATGTGGATGCAAGTCGCATAGGATTTTGGGGTTGGAGCTTTGGAGGATACATGGCTGGATTGGCCATCAGCAAAGGTGCGGAGGTGTTTAAATCGGCCATTTCCGTAGCACCCGTTACCAATTGGAGGTATTATGATAATATTTATACCGAACGTTATATGCGCACACCTCAAGAGAATGGTGAAAGTTATGATAGCAACTCACCCATTAACCATGTTGAGAAAATAAAAGGAAATTACTTAATCATTCATGGTACAGCAGATGATAATGTGCATTTTCAAAATACCTTAGAAATGTTAGATGCCATGATTAAGAAAAGTGTAAAATATGATTCAGAGTTTTATCCAAACAAGAACCATGGCATTGGAGGAAGTAAAACCAGATTGCACCTTTATGAAAGAATGACCCGATTTATTTTAGAAAAACTATAAGGTTACTTACCAAATACCCTCTTCAAGATGTCATTAATTCTATGAGAAACATCTTGACGAATTTTTGTCTCTTCATTTGCAACCTTTAAAAACAAACCATCCAAAGCTTTTTGGGTGGTATAAGTTGCCAATGAATTTTGCTTTACTTGTTGGAATAATAGTCCATTCATAGAGGCAGTATTATATCCATCAATTAATGTTTTATAGGCTGACTCTGCAGAAATACCTAAAACCAAAGGTTTGCTTAAAGATGTTCTGATTCTTGGGGCAAAAGCATCCGTAAGTTGGTTATAAGTTTGGTTTTTTAAATAAGTAGTAGCAGCATTATTACCTCCATTTAGAATATTGAATCCATCAGCAATGCTTATTCCTGTAATAGCATTTACAAAAATGGTTTTTGCTTGAGGTGCGGCATCTTCAGCTGCTCTGTTAATAGCAAGTATGGCATCATTTAATAGTTTTTGACCACCTGGGATTTTAGTGATATTATTAACAATGGGCTGTGCCTCGGGCGGTAATGCTAATTTAATTAATGCATCACTAAAGTAGCCATTTGTTCTCCCTAGTATCGAGATTGATGTATCGGTACCAACGCTTAGAGCACTTTTAAGTCCTTTAATTACTTCTTCATTGCTTAAAGGTAAATTTAAACCAGGAATACTAGTAGTATTTGGGAATTTCGGTAATCCATTTTGCTGAGATAACTGCTGTAAAGAGTCACATCCACTTAGTATTGAAAGTATTCCAATGGTGCAGGCTGATAAAATTAATTTCTTCATTTAGGGCAATCTTAATAAAATGTTTTTACAAAACCTTGTATTTGCAATGTCAACTTTTATATTGCAATCAAACATTATAAAAATTTACTTGATAATATGAGTACACAACAAAAACATCCTAAGGGTTTATACCTTTTGTTTTTTACTGAAATGTGGGAACGTTTCAGCTACTATGGCATGCGCGCTATTTTTACTTTATACATGGTAAAAGCATTATTATTTGATAAAGCATTTACCTCAGAAGTATATGGTAGTTATACTGGTTTGGTATACTTAACACCACTTATTGGAGGCTATGTAGCCGATAGATACTGGGGTAATAGAAAATCAATTTTGTTTGGTGGGGTTTTGATGGCCCTTGGCCAATTATGTATGTTTATTTCTGCTTCAAACTATACAAATATTGGTTTTGCTCAACCAATGTTGTTTCTAGGTCTCGGCTTCTTGATTTTCGGAAATGGATTTTTCAAACCAAATATTTCTACAATGGTTGGTCAATTATATCCTGAGGGCGATAAAAGAGTAGATTCAGCTTTTACCATATTTTACATGGGTATCAATTTAGGTGCTTTTATTGCTCCTTTGGTTTGTGGTGGATTTGGTGATACTGGAAACGCAGCTGACTTTAAATGGGGATTTCTTGCAGCTTGTATTGGTATGGTGGTAAGTATGATTTCATTTGAATTACTTAAAAATAAGTATATAGTAACTCCTGAAGGCCATGGTATTGGTATGGTTCCTAAGAAAAAAGTAGTGGAAGCCCATGAAAAGAAAGCCCCAAAGATGCCAATATCTCAAATGTTTATTTGGGCTGGAGCTTCAATTGGCTTATTTGTATTATTCTTTAATGTTATGGATTTGGGATTAATTGGTTCAGCTATATTCTCAATTACGATTATAGGTCCAGCGGCTATTATTACTGATAAAACCATTACTCCAATTGAAAAGCAAAGAATTTGGGTGATTTATATTCTAGCTTTTTTTGTTATTTTCTTCTGGGCAGCATTTGAGCAAGCTGGGGCATCTTTAACCTTCTTTGCTGAAGAACAAACTGATAGAAATATATTAGGTACAGAGGTACCTGCAAGTTTCTTCCAATCAATCAATGCTGTGCTAATTGTAATTCTGGCTCCTTTATTTGCTATGTTTTGGACCTTTTTGGGGAACAAAAATATGGAACCTGCATCTCCTACTAAGCAAGCATTTGGCTTGATGTTTTTATCGATAGGTTACTTAGTAATTGCCTTTGGAGTAAAGGGATTAGACCCTAATATCAAAGTTAGTATCATGTGGCTTTTCAGTTTGTACCTGCTTCATACCATCGGTGAATTATGTTTATCACCAATTGGTTTAGCTATGGTAGTAAAATTGGCTCCAGCTAAGTTTGCATCTCTACTTATGGGCGTTTGGTTTTTATCAACCGCTGCAGCTAATAAATTTGCTGGTACTTTAAGCGGATTGTACCCTGATCCAACCTTGGCAATGCATCCATCATTTATGGGATTCGAAATCACAGGTTTGTTTGAATTCTTCATGATTTTTGTGGTATTGTCTGGTATTGCTTCAGTAATTTTATTTGGATTAACTAAGACCTTACAAAAAATGATGCATGGTGTTTAACCATCTTCCTTAACAAAATAATTAAAATAAGTCTTGTCTTGGCAAGACTTATTTTTTGTTTAATAACCCTTAAAATTTATGAAAAACAAACACCCTCTAGGACTGCCATTCCTATTTTTCACCGAAATGTGGGAGCGTTTTGGCTACTATTTAATGATTGGTATTTTTCAATTATATCTAACCACCTCAGTTGAGAAGGGAGGTCTTGGAATGGATAGAAAAGATGCAGCGGATATTTATGGAACTTTTATTGCATTTGTATTTTTAACTCCATTTCTAGGCGGTCTTTTGGCTGACCGAATTTTAGGATATAGCAAATCGATATTTATCGGTGGAGCATTAATGGGAATTGGTTATCTTGGATTGGCTATTCCTGGAACTAGTTATTTTTATTTATCATTATTTCTTATTGTATTGGGAAATGGTTTTTTTAAACCAAATATATCCACTTTACTTGGCAATTTATATAATGATGAAAAGTATAAACAATTAAAAGATTCTGGATATAATATTTTCTATTCAGGGATAAATATTGGTGCGGCAAGTTGCACATTTATCGCAGCATTCATGCGAAATAAATATGGTTGGAGTTATGCATTTGCTACTGCCGGTATAGGAATGTTTGTTGGACTAATTGTTTATTTTATAGGTCTTCGTCATTATAAACATGCTGATGTTTTAAAGCCCGTTCAGAAGGAAGATATGCCTTTATCAAAAATATTTGCCACTGTGTTTTTACCAGCTATTGTGGTTGGTATAGGCGCTTGGACAATACCTGGAAATATCTTTGGAAGTGATAGTACAGATGCCTTTATTTTTGCAACTATTCCTATCATTATTTTTTATGTTGGATTGTATGTAAAGGCTAATACTTCAGACAAAAAACCTTTAGCTGCACTTTTGGCAATCATGCTAGTTTCTGTTATGTTTTGGGCTGTATTCAAACAAAATGGAACAGCACTCACAACTTGGGCTCAATATTACACCGATAGAGAAGTACCAACAACTATAAAACCAGTAGCAGAAAATCTTTACCAAGCAGAGAAGCTTGTATATCGTGTTGATTCTGTCGAGGCCTATACAGATAAATTTTCTCTAATTAAGGAAAACGGCAAAGCAAAAAAGGTATGGGATAGACCCGTATATTTTAGAAACTTGCAAGCAGACTTAGTTCCGCCTGAAAATTCTGAAGTTTTTTTGTTTAATACGGAGTTATTTCAATCTATTAATCCTCTGTGGGTCATAATTTTGACTCCAGTTGTTGTTTCTTTTTTCGCATTGTTAAAAAAACGAAAAGTTGAGCCAAGTACCGCAACGAAAATTGCATTTGGATTGCTCGTCTCTTCGTTGAGTACATTAGTCATGGTGGCTGCTGTATATTATTGTGATAATGGTGCTGAAAAGGCCTCTCCATTATGGCTGATTAGTTGCTATGGTGTCGTTACAATTGGTGAATTGTTTTTGAGCCCAATGGGCCTTTCTTTGGTTTCTAAGTTAAGTCCAAAGCGATTGACAGCATTAATGATGGGTGGCTGGTTCCTTTCAACTTCGATAGGTAATAAACTTTCGGGTATTTTGGCAACCTTGTGGGATGGTTATGAGAACAAAGCAAACTTTTTTCTAGTTAACTTTGTTTTACTTTGTTTTGCTGCTTTTGTAATGTTTATCTTGTTGAAATGGTTAAATAATATATTGAAAGAAAATCTCTGATAGCTAAGGTTTTGATAGTAGGTTTTAAATTGATTTTTTATATATTCACCCTAATTTTACAGCGGTTTACATTTAATATATTGAAAAATCAAATTTGCAGAGATGATATTATTTGTTCATATTCGCGAACGAGATTAAAAATTTTTTAACTTTAAATTTATTACTTTAGTATAAAATGTAATGTTATTAGTTGTTGATTTGTAGATATTTAAATTTGAAAGTAGGTGCTCAATTAGTTTTCTGAAAGTTGTTTATTAACATAAAAGATAAAAACAAAAAATGGTACTTATTGTATACCAAGCCTCGATACGAGAAAAAGGTTGATGCCGAACTTCAATTACTTGGTTTTGAGACGTATTTGCCATTGAATAGAACATTGAAACAATGGAGTGATAGGAAAAAATGGGTTGAGGAGCCCTTGTTTAAAAGTTATTTATTCATTAACACTAGTATAAGTTATTATTATGACATATTAAATGTGAATGGAATTGTTAAATTTGTAAACTTTGAAAAGTCACCTGTGGTTGTAAGTGAAAAGGATATAGCTTTTATAAGGAAAATGCTAGGTTCTAATTTTGAATTAAATGTGCTTTTTGAGGATGTAGCTGTTGGTGATAATGTTGAAATTATTTCTGGTCCCATGATTGGAATTAAAGGGCAAATAGTTGAATATAGAAGTGTTAAACAAGTTATGGTTAATTTTAACAGTATTAAGCAGAATGTGATTGTAAATTTACCATTGAATAGTTTAAAATTGTTAAATTGATAGTGTAAAAAAATGAAATCGAAATTATTATTGTTTTTAGGTATCGGAATATTGTATTTGTCCTCTTGCATTAGCAATCGAAAATACGTATATCTTCAGAATAGCAATCACAAAGTTGATAGTTCAACTGATTATATAAAAATTAATAAACCAAATTATAGGTTACAAGTTAATGATATCTTAGCAATAAATATCGCATCTGAAGATGAATCAATTACGAAAATATTTAACTCTGCCCCATCAACTGGGGCAACCATGTCAATGACCAGTGGTGGTGCTGGGGGAATGCTATATTATACTGGCTATAGTATAAATGATTCTGGTAATATTATGCTACCTATAATTGGTAAAGTTAATTTGTTGGGAAAAACAATTCAAGAAGCTAGTTTATCTATAAGAACAGAATTAAATAAATATTTTAAAAATTATCATTTAAGCGTCCAATTTGCTGAATTCAGGTACAGTGTTTTAGGTGAGGTAAATAGACCAGGGAAATATGCATTTATGCAGGGCCAAGTTAATATTTTAGAAGCCCTAGCTTATGTTGGGGATTTAACTCCATTAGCCAATAGATCTAAAATAAGTATTGTTAGACAATATCCTGAAGGTATAAAAATTCACCAAGTCAATATATTGGACGTTCATTTATTAGAATCACCTTATTTTTATTTAAAACCAAATGACGTAATTTACGTGGAACCTCTAAGGATGCGTGAATTGGGTAACCTGAGTTCAGCCACCAGCACCTTAACCACAATAGCTACTATTGCCAATACTTTATTTTTTGTACTTAGTACTTACATTATTTTTGGATCAAAGTAAATTATGAGCGAATCAACTAATAAAATTACAGAAACATTAAATTCTCAGCTTAGTTTTAAAATTATCATAGGTAAATTATTAGCTTTTTTACCCTATGTTCTAGTTTGTCTTTTACTAAGCTTATTTATTGCGTTTTTGGTTAACAGATACTCAACTGCGCGTTATTTGGTGAGGTCAACCATTTTGATAAAAGAGAAAGGTGGTGCTAAGAGTTTTGATGGAGCTGATAATTTCCTTTCTGGTATGTCTCTATTAAATACTTCGAAAAATTTGGAAAATGAAATTGGAATCTTGAAGTCAAAAAACATGGTAAAAAAAACCTTGGCATATCTTGATTTTAAGATTGATTATTTTGAAATCGGTTCTGTAAAAAGAAATGATTTATATGGAATGTCACCATTTATTGTGGTTATTGATAGCACTCATTTGCAAAGCTATGATACTGAATTTCATATTCAATTTAAGGATGATACATCGATTATCTTAAGTATAACTGATAATAAAGGTATTTCAGTAAGACTTCCTGCCACCGAGGAGGCGTATAACGTAAGAACAAAGAAAATAGAAAAATTAGCATTTAAAATTGACGATTACATCGAAACTGAATTCTTTAAATTTAAAGTTCAAATTTTGGATGTAAATGCTATAGATAAGAATAACATATACTCTTTCATATTAAATTCTAACGAGAAATTGTTTAAGAGGTATGTTAATATGTACAATATTAAAGCAATTAATAAACAGTCAAGTATTGTTGAAATAACTAAGGAAGGAAATTCCCCTAAAAAGGATATGAAATTTCTAAACGAGTTGATGCGTACATACGTGAATAGTGGTTTAGAGGATAAAAATATTGTTACTAAAAATACAATCAATTTTATTGATGAACAGTTAGTAGGCATAAGCGATTCTTTGACTTTTTATGAATCAAATAGACAAGATTTTAGAAGGGAAAACAGAATTTTCAATTTAAGTGACGAAGGTAGAAGCATTGTTATTAACTTAAATGGTTTAGAAAATACCAAGGCTCAAGAAGAATTAAAATTTAAGTATTATTCTTATCTACAAGAATATATTGATAAAAATAAGAAATTTAATGAAATCATTGCACCAAGTACCATTGGTATAGCAGATCCATTGTTAAATACCTTGATTTTAAAGTTGGCTGATTTGTATGGAAAAAAATCAGTTCTTGAGCTTTCATTAAAAGATAAAAATCCATTACTTATTGAGATAGATAATAATATACAAACTTTAAAGAGAACCTTGGTTGAGAATGTCAGGAACATCAAAGAAAGTTCGAACATTGTTGTTAGAGACATTAGTGAAAGGATTAATGAAATTGAAAAAGAACTGAGTAAACTGCCTAAAACGGAGCAACAGTTATTAAATATCGAAAGAAAGTATAAGCTAAGTGACAAGCTATATAACTATCTTTTGGAAAAGAGGGCTGAGGCAGGAATTGCAGGGGCTTCAAATATTTCAGATAATAAAATTGTTGATGAGGCTGTTTTGATTAATCAAACATATCCGAATACTTCAGCCAATTTTTTGGTTGCATTATCAATTGGTTTGATGTTTCCAATTATTGTTATCTTCATTATGGATTTTTTTAGTAATTCTATAAATAACCATAGTCAATTATTGTCATTAACGACCATTCCATTAGTAGGGAACATTACTCATAATGACAAATCTTCTTCGCTTGTTATTGCCGATCACCCTAAATCGGCCATTGCCGAGTCATTTAGAAATTTAAGGAGTAATTTGAATTACTTTATTACAGATAAACCCAACAAAATTATTATTGTAAGTTCTACTGTCAGCGGTGAGGGTAAGACTTTTGTGTCTATGAACTTAAGTTCTGTTCTTGCCATTGGTGGATATAGGACATTGCTTATAGGTCTCGATTTACGTAAGCCTAAAATTTTCCAAGATTTTAAATTGGATAACTCTTATGGCTTAACAAATTATCTTATTGGAAAATTAAATGAAGATGAAATTATTCAGCATAGTTTATTAACTAACTTAGATATTATTACTGCTGGTCCAACTCCTCCTAATCCTTCCGAGTTGATTATGTCAGAAAAATTCTCAGAATTATTGACGTCTTTAAAAGATAAGTATGATTACATTATACTGGATACGCCACCAATAGGGTTGGTAGCCGATGCTCTAGATATCATGAAATATTCAGATCTGTTTCTATACGTGGTACGTCAGAAAGTAAGTAAAAACAATTACTTAAATATTGTAAACGAACTATACAAAAACTCTTCAGAACAGAAGATTGGTTTGGTATTTAATGATATCAATTTTGCAGCTGTTTATGGATATGGTTATGGAGCGTATGGCTACGGTTATGGTTACGGCTATGGTTATGGCTACGGCTACGGTTATGGTTATGGCTATGGCTACGGTAATCAGTATGGATATGGTGATAATTTGGATGTAAGTAAGAAACCATTGTGGAAACGAATACTTGGATTATAAATTACCATCCAAGTGATTTTTCGCTAAGTTTTTTTATATAAAATATTTATAGATTTTTGGCCCAATGGGACTCACCTAGCGAAGCTATATATCAATGTTGGATGATAATCAGCATGTTACATCAATTATTAGTGATTCTACACCCTATAAATTTATTCAAAATATGAACACAAATCAGTACATTGCCGTAATAGGTTTAGGTTATGTTGGTCTACCCCTTGCTGTTGAGTTTGGAAAAAAAATCAAGACAGTAGGTTTTGATATCAACCAAAGTAGAATTGAAGAGTTAAAATCGGGGCACGATAGAACCTTGGAAGTAAGTGATGAAAACATGAAGTTATCTTCGTTAATTACCTATACTTCAAAAATTGAAGAAATTGAACAATGTAATTATTTCATTGTTACTGTGCCCACGCCTACAGATAAAAATAACCGACCAGATTTAACTCCTTTATACAAGGCTAGTGAAACGGTGGGAAAGGTGCTTAAGAAGGGCGACATAGTAATTTACGAATCTACTGTTTATCCGGGAGTTACAGAAGATGAGTGTGTACCTGTTTTGGAAAGAGTTTCCGGTTTAAAATTCAACGTAGATTTTTATTGCGGATACTCTCCTGAAAGAATTAATCCAGGGGATAAGGAACATACGGTTACAAAAATTCTTAAAGTCACATCTGGCTCTACTCCTGAAGTAGCTGATAAGGTTGATTCATTATATAGAAGTATAATTGTTGCAGGCACACACAAAGCTTCATCAATTAAGGTTGCAGAGGCTGCTAAAGTTATCGAGAATTCTCAACGCGACATTAACATAGCTTTTGTGAACGAATTGGCTAAAATCTTCAATTTGATGGGTATCAATACCCATGATGTTTTGGAAGCAGCTGGTACAAAATGGAATTTTTTGAAATTCAAACCAGGTTTGGTTGGCGGTCATTGTATTGGAGTTGATCCATACTATTTGGCTCAAAAAGCCCAAGAGGTTGGCTACCATCCTGAAATTATTTTAGCCGGAAGAAGACTTAACGATAGTATGGGGGCCTATGTGGCTACCGAAACTATTAAGTTAATGATTAAGAAAGATATTAAAGTAAAGAATGCTAATATTTTGGTATTAGGTTTTACTTTTAAGGAAAACTGTCCAGATGTTAGAAATACAAAGGTAATTGATATAATTAATGAACTTAATACATACAATGTTAACCTAACTGTTGTTGACCCTTGGGCAGAGCCTAAAGAAGTGCATCATGAATATAATTTACATACAGTAAAAGAAATCCCTAGCAATGCAAAGTATGATGCTCTTGTATTAGCAGTTGCTCATAACGAATTTAAACCAATCAATGTTCTTGAATACTTAAATACTAACCACGTCATTTTTGATGTAAAAGGGTTGTTGGATAGAAGTATTGTTGATGGGAATTTGTAATTAGTATTAGTGCATTCTTATCAACCTGCTAAAGATCGCAATGCGTGTTTGCTATAGGGTTCAATTTAGGATAACATTTATGGATTCGACAAGCTCACCATGACATTGGAGTTGATTCGACAAGCTCACCATGTCAATTGAGCATATTTGACAAGCTCACCATGACACTGGTTTATCATAACAAAATGAATTAATTTCTTGGAGTAATGCAACCTTCAAACGTAAAAATGTTTAATCTAAATTTATATAATATACCTTACCATAAAAAAGATTTATCAAACTATAAATTTTTGGTGACAGGTGGGGCAGGATTTATAGGAAGTAACATTGTTGAGTATTTACTAAAGTATAATGCTGGACATGTAAGAGTCCTAGACAATTTATCTAATGGGTATTTTGAAAATATTAAGGATTTCATGGGTTTACCCAACTTTGAGTTTGTATTAGGAGATATTCGTGATTTTGATACTTGTTCTAAAGCCGTGGCTGGAATTGACTTCGTTAGTCATCAAGCAGCTTTAGGCTCCGTTCCTCGCTCAATAGCCGATCCGATTACCTCAAATAGTGTGAATGTAGGTGGATTTCTTAATATGCTTTGTGTAGTTAAGGATAATCCTTCCGTAAAAAGAATGGTTTATGCTGCGTCATCTTCTACGTATGGTGATAGCCCTGACTTACCAAAAGTGGAGGGAAATGAAGGAAATCCATTATCACCTTATGCTGTAACGAAATTGGTAAATGAGGTTTATGCAGATGTTTTTAGTAAGGTTTATGGCGCCCATACAATAGGACTAAGGTATTTCAATGTGTTTGGTCCTAAACAAAACCCTAATAATCCGTATGCGGCTGTGATACCCATATTTTGTAAGGCATTTATTGAAAATACAGCTCCTACCATAAATGGTGATGGGCTAACAAGTAGAGACTTTACATTTGTTGAGAATGCGGTACAGGCTAATATTAGAGCCATGTTGTTGGATGATTTAAATAAGCATGAAGTAATGAATATGGCTTGTGGTGATCAAGTCAGTTTGAATGAAATGATAGAAATTTTATGCAAACTAAGTGGCAATAATTTGAAGCCAATATATGGACCCGAAAGAAAAGGAGATGTTAAGCATTCAAAAGCAAGCATAGAAAAAATAAGCAATTTATTGGGCTATACCCCTCAATACAGATTTAACAAAGGCCTCGAAATTGTTTTCGATTGGTATAAATCTAAATAATTTTTGATAGATAAAAATTCCAAAATATTTATTGCTGGACACAAAGGAATGGTTGGATCAGCCATCTGTCGAGCGCTAAAATCTAAAGAATACAATAATTTGTTTTTTAAGACCAGTAAAGAACTGGATTTGAGATACCAAGAGTCAGTGTATTCTTATTTTAAGCAAAATAATTTTGATATTGTTATTGATGCTGCAGCTAGGGTAGGAGGTATTATGGCAAATAAAAACTATCCATACCAATTCTTGATGGATAATTTACAGATTCAAAACAGCTTAATTAGTGCTTCGCATGAAAATGATGTGAAGAAGTTTATTTTCCTTGGCAGTTCATGTATTTACCCAAAATTTGCCGAACAACCGCTCCGTGAAGAGTATTTATTAACAGCAAGTTTAGAGCCTACAAATGAATGGTATGCCATCGCTAAAATAGCTGGTGTGAAAGCTTGTGAAGCTATAAGAGCACAATACAATAAAGATTTTGTTAGTTTAATGCCAACCAATCTTTATGGCCCGTTTGATAATTTTGATTTAGAAACTTCTCATGTACTACCTGCCATGATTAGAAAATTTCATGAGGCTAAATTAAATAATAATCAGGATGTACTTCTATGGGGCAGTGGTTCTCCTATGCGCGAATTTTTGCATGTAGATGATTTGGCTACAGCAGTGGTTCACGCGCTAGAAAATGTTCTCCCAGAGCATTTATATAATGTGGGAACTGGCCTTGATTTGACTATTAAACATCTAGCTGAGACCATTCAAAAAGTAGTGGGTCATAATGGTAATATTCTTTGGGATTCATCTAAACCTGATGGCACTCCACGAAAATTAATGGATATTTCAAAACTTCATAATCTAGGTTGGAGGCATGAGATTGAATTAGCTGATGGGATTGAACAAACCTATAGTTGGTTTCTTGAAAATGTAGATAAGGTAAAAGAGGTGAAGATTTAAAGCCTTGTCATCCTGAGCCTGCCGAATGGGTGAACTAAAGATTAACTGGATATGGATTCGACAAGCTCATCATGACAATGATGAAAGGCTCACCATGACAATTAGAAAGTCTCACTATTACAGTAAATACAGTTGCTAATTATGAAACAATATTGTTGTCACCCTGAGCCTGCCGAATGGGTGAATGTGCATGAACGTTTGGTTTGACAAGGTCATTCTGAAATGAATACTTATTATATTTATATCTTATTATGTTCTGATAATTCGTATTACATTGGTGTTACTAATAATCTTGAGGAAAGGGTATTACAGCATCAAAATGGTTTTTATTCAGGATCATATACATTTAAAAAGAGACCATTAAATTTAGTTTATTTTGAAGAGTTTATTGATGTTAAACAAGCTATTGAAAGAGAGAAACAATTGAAAAAATGGTCGAGAGTAAAAAAAGAAGCTCTTGTAAATAATGATATAGTTAAATTGAAAAACTTGTCTAAAAGTAAGAATTAATTTTAACTGGTTCACCCATTCGACAGGCTCAGGGTGACAAACAAAATAAAAAATAAATCCCTTCCACAAATTGAAGGTGACAAATAGTAGAAAATGAAAGTAGCTTTAATCACTGGTATTACAGGTCAAGATGGAGCCTATTTAGCTGAGTTTTTATTGAAAAAAGGCTACATGGTGCATGGATTAAAAAGAAGAAGTTCTTCGTTTAATACGGATAGAATTGACCATCTTTACCAAGATCCACATGAGAAAAATGTGAACCTTAAACTACACTATGGTGATTTAACGGATAGTAGTAATCTCATTAGAATTATACAAGAAACGCAGCCAGATGAAATTTACAATTTAGCTGCCATGAGTCATGTGCATGTAAGTTTCGAGATGCCTGAATATACAGCCAATGCAGACGGTATTGGCACACTAAGAATATTAGAAGCCATAAGAATATGTGGGTTGACTCATAAAACCAAGATTTACCAAGCTTCCACTTCTGAGCTTTATGGTTTGGTTCAAGCTGTACCTCAATCTGAAACCACACCTTTTTACCCTAGATCTCCATATGCAGTGGCTAAATTATATGCATATTGGATTACAGTAAACTATAGAGAAGCCTATAATATGTTTGCTTCAAATGGAATCCTCTTTAATCACGAAAGTCCAATTAGAGGAGAAACATTTGTTACTAGAAAAATTACAAGAGCTGCTGCTAAAATAGCATTAGGTCTGCAAGACAAAGTATTCCTAGGTAATCTAAATGCCCAAAGAGATTGGGGACATGCAAAAGATTATGTTGAAGCAATGTGGTTGATTTTGCAGCAAGAAAAAGCGGAAGATTTTGTTATTGCAACAGGCATTACTACACATGTTAGAGAATTTGTACGCATGGCATTTAATGAATTGGGAGTCATGCTAGATTTCAAAGGCAGTGATGAAAATGAAATTGGATATATAATTGGTTTTGATAAAAATAAAATGGATCAATTGAAACTATCTGAAGTTTGTAAACTAAAAATAGGTGACGATATTATTGCAGTTGACCCAAGATATTACAGACCAACCGAGGTAGATTTATTGGTAGGTGACCCTACAAAATCGATGTCACAACTAGGTTGGAAACCCAAGTATGACCTAAAATCTTTGGTTGAAGACATGGTGAAAAGTGATTTTAGACTTATGCAAAAAGATAAATTCCTTCGTGATGAAGGATATAAAACGTACAATTTTTTTGAGTAATTTAATATATGATGGATACATTAAATTTAATTGGAAGGAATAATTTCTTATTTACTGAAGATATTAAGTTAAATGAAATAAAACTTCAAGAAGTTGTTAATACATCTTCGTTTTTGGTAATAGGTGGAGCTGGATCTATTGGGCAAGCAGTTACAAAAGAAATTTTCAAACGCAATCCCAAAAAGCTCCATGTTGTTGATATCTCTGAAAATAACATGGTTGAATTGGTAAGAGATATTAGAAGCACATATGGTTACATTGAAGGTGATTTTCAGACTTTTGCGTTAGATATTGGATCAAACGAGTATGACGCATTTATTGAGTCAGACGGAAGATATGACTATGTTCTAAATTTATCGGCATTAAAACATGTTCGTTCAGAAAAAGATCCTTTTACATTAATGAGAATGATTAATGTAAATATATTTAATACTAATAAAACCTATAATTAAAATAACAAATGAGTAAAAAAATACTAGTTGTTGGAGGAGGAATTTTAGGCCTTGCTGTAGGTTATAAATTATCAAAAATTAAAAATAATGAAATTACATTAATTGAAAAAGAGGATAAATTAGGAAAACATCAATCTGGTAATAATAGTGGTGTATTACATTGTGGATTATACTATGAACCTGGCTCGTTGAAAGCTAAATTAGCTGTTGATGGGATAAGGCAAATGATTTCCTTTTGCCAAGACAATAAAATTGAACATGATGTTTGTGGTAAAATAGTAGTAGCTAGCAATACAAGAGAAATAACTTTGTTAGATTCTCTTGCGAAAAGAGGAGAATTAAATGGTTTAAAAGGACTAAAAATTTTAACCAAACAACAATTAAATGAAAGAGAACCAAATGTTAGAGCTGAAAAATCATTACTAGTTCCAGAGGAAGGAATTGTTGATTATCATATGGTCATGAATAAAATGGCAGACTTAATAAAAGGTAATGACGGTAACTTTCATTTTAATGACGAAATACTAAAAATTTCGGAGAAAAACGATGGAATAATAGTTGAAACTAAATCTTTTAGTGCGAAATTTGATTTAATAATTAATTGTACAGGGCTTCACTCAGACTTAACCTATAGAAAGCTAACAAAAAATATAAGACCTTTACGTATAATACCTTTTAGAGGTGAATATATGGAAATAAAACATGAATATAAAACACTAGTTAATCATCTTATATATCCTGTTCCCGATCCACAATATCCATTTTTAGGAGTTCATTTTACTAGAATGATTAATGGAGGAAGAGAAGTAGGACCCAATGCCGTTTTAGCTTTAAAAAGGGAAGGTTATAAAAATACACAAATATCATTAGCAGATAGTATTGACACCTTTACTTACAAAGGTTTTTATAAATTTTTATACAAAAATTTCGGATTTGCAGTTAACGAATTTGCCAGTTCAATATTTAAAAGTTCATTTGTAAAAAAAGCCAAAAAGTTAATTCCTGATGTTGAAGATTATATGCTAAAATCAGGAACTGCAGGTGTTAGAGCTCAGGCTATGGATAACAGTGGTAATTTAATTATGGACTTTAAAATTTATAAACATCAAAATCAAATCCATGTATTAAATGCCCCATCACCTGGCGCCACTGCTTCTTTATCTATTGCAGATTATATTATTGAAAATTATATTTAAATAAAAAAATGAAAACAAAGAATGTATTATTAATTGGAGGTGCTGGATATGTAGGCACCGTTATTACCTCTCACTTTTTAAAATTGGGTTTCAAGGTAAGGGCTCTAGATAATTTTGTTTATGATAATCAGGAAGCAATTCAAGCCTATTTAGGTGATGAAAATTATGAATTTGTTTCTGGTGACCTAGGTGATACTAACACACTTGCAAGAGCAGCAGAAGGGATTGAAAATGTAGTAATTTTGGGTGGTTTAGTTGGTGACCCTATTACAAAAAGTTACCCAGAAGCATCAAATGCAATTAACGATATAGGAGTTCAAAATTGTATTGACTTTTTTGATGATAAAAAATTAAATAAATTAATCTTAATATCAACATGTTCAAATTATGGTTTGATAAAAGAAAATGAACTTGCTGATGAAAATTTTGAGCTTAACCCCCTCTCATTATATGCAAAGGCAAAAGTTGCAGCGGAATTGCACTTAATGTCTAAAAAAGGGAAAGTTTCTTATACAGGAACAGTGTTAAGATTTGCAACCGCATTTGGTTTATCGCCAAGAATGAGATTTGATTTAAGCGTGAGCGAATTCGTTCGTGATTTATATTTTGGTGAAGAATTAGTAGTTTTTGATGAACATACTTGGAGACCTTATTGTCATGTAAGAGATTTTGCAAGACTTATTGAATTAGTTATTGATGCAGACAGTGAAAAAGTTAATTTTGAAGTATTTAACGCTGGAGGTGAGGTCAATAACTTTACAAAAAAAATGATTGTAGATACTATTGCCTCATACATTCCTGATGCAAAAATCAAATATGGTGCAAATGGAACTGATCCTAGAAATTATAAAGTTTCCTTTAAAAAGGTGAAAGAAACTTTAGGATTTGTGCCTAAATACACTGTGAAAAATGGAATTGAAGAGTTAATAAATGCTTTTAAAATAGGTGTTTATAGTGACTCTTTAAAAAATAAAAATAAATACGGAAACTATCAAATTAACTACTAATGTATAACAATGTAATTGATTTTATTAGGGATAAATTCAAAACCAAAGAGTTTATACCTTTGCACGCTCCTGTTTTTTTAGGAAATGAGCGAAAGTATGTAATGGATACATTAGAATCAACTTTTGTATCTTCTGTTGGAGCATATGTTGATTTATCTGAAAAATTAATATCTGAGATAAGTGGAACACAAAAAGCTGTTGCAGTTGTGAATGGAACTTCTGCTTTACAGATAGCAATGCAATTAGCTGGAGTTCAAAAAGGGGATGAAGTACTTACACAAGCACTAACCTTTGTAGCAACTGCAAATGCAATTAGTTATACAGGTGCTGAACCTGTCTTTTTAGATGTTGATTATGATACAATGGGTCTATCTCCTATAGCAGTAGCTAAATTCTTAACTGAATATGGTGAACAAAGGACAGAAGGTACTTATAATAAAAAAACTGGAAAAAGAATTTCAGCTTGCGTTCCAATGCATACTTTTGGATTTCCTGTTCATTTAGATGAATTAGTTTCAATTTGTCAAGAATGGAATATTCCTATTGTTGAAGATGCTGCCGAATCACTCGGCAGTTATTATAAAGGTAAACACACAGGTTCGTTTGGTAAATTAGGTATTTTTTCGTTTAACGGTAATAAAATAGTAACGTGTGGCGGAGGAGGCATGATTGTTACCGATGATACTGAACTTGGTATTAAAGGAAAATATTTAACAACAACAGCTAAAGTGCCTCATCCTTATGAATACGTTCACGACCAAATAGGTTATAATTTTAGAATGCCAAACTTAAATGCGGCTTTGGTTTGCGCCCAACTTGAACAACTAGATAAATTTCTTGAAAACAAAAGAGCACTTGCAAATGAATATTCATCATTTTTTGACGGAATTGGTATAAAATTCAGAAAAGAAAATGAACATACAAAAGTAAATTATTGGTTGATGTGCGTTGAATTACAAAACCTTGAGGAACGAAATGCATTTTTAAAAGAAACTAATAATGGAAAAACTATGACAAGGCCAATTTGGCAATTAATGTATCGTTTACCAATGTATCAGCATTGTTTTAGAGATGACCAAAAAAATGCTATATTTTTAGAAGAAAGAATTGTAAATATTCCAAGCAGTGTTAGGTAAAGAAGTTGTTATTATTGGATATTCGGGACATGGTTTTGTTGTAGCTGATGCGGCAATAAATAGTGGTTTGAATTTAATCCATTATACTGAAATTACAGAATCAAGATATAATCCTTTTGATTTAATTTATTTAGGTTTTGAAGGTGATGAAAAGTTTATTGGCTGGGATAAAGGTTTTGAATTTACGCTTGGTATTGGAGATAATAAGTTAAGAAAAAAAATTGGTGACCTAGTTATTTCAAAAAATCAAAAATTAATTAATGTAATTGACAATACTGCAAGCATTTCTAAAATAGCAATTATTGGTAATGGTGTATTTATTTCTAAAAAAGTTTGTGTTAATGTTTTAACGGAAATTAGTGACTATGTAATTCTCAATACAGGTTGTATTATTGAACATGAGTGTAAAATCGGGAGAGCTTCTCACATAGCGCCTGGTGCTGTATTAGCTGGAAATGTAAGTGTTGGAGAAAACTCATTTATAGGTGCTAATTCAGTTATAAGACAAGGTATAAAGATTGGAAACAATGTTATAGTTGGTGCAGGAAGTGTAATTGTAAAAGATATTGATGATAATTTAAAAATTGTAGGAAATCCTGGGAGGGAGTTATGAAAAATAAAGTTGTAATAATTGCAGAGGCTGGAGTGAATCACAATGGTGAATACCAAAAAGCAATAGAACTTATTGATGCAGCTGCTACTGCGGGCGCAGATTATGTTAAATTTCAAACTTTTAAGGCCGAAAAAATTGTAAATCCTACAGCAAAAAAAGCTGATTATCAAATCAACAATATGGCTGGTGAAAGTGACACACAGTTTGAAATGCTTAAAAAGCTTGAGATGGGAGATGATTGGTACGATGGATTAATAAAAAGATGTAAAGAAAAAGGAATTAATTTTCTTTCAACAGGGTTTGATTTGGATAGCATAGATTTTTTAAATAAGTTAGATTTTCCATTCTATAAAATTCCATCAGGAGAAATAACTAATAAACCTTATTTGCAACATATTGCATCTAAAGGGAGAGATATCATTTTATCTACTGGAATGGCTTATTTAGACGAGGTAAAAGACGCTATTGAAATAATTGAGAACGAGGGAATTGACAGAAACAGAATTACAGTCTTACATTGTAATACTGAATATCCTACACCTTTGAAAGATGTAAATCTTTTAGCCATGAATCAAATAGCAAATGAGTTAAAGGTTAAAGTTGGCTATTCGGACCATACTTTAGGCATCGAAGTTCCAATAGCTGCTGTTGCATTAGGTGCTTGTGTTATTGAAAAGCATTTTACTTTAGATAGAACATTACCCGGACCTGATCACGCGGCATCACTAGAACCAAATGAGTTAACAGCTATGGTTCAGGCAATCAGAAATATTGAAGAAGCTATTTCAGGAAGTGGTGTTAAAGAACCTAGTAATAGTGAGAAAAAAAATATTGATATAGCGCGAAAAAGTTTGCATGTAAAAAAAGATTTAAAAAAAGAACATATATTAAAAAGCGATGATTTGATTGCATTAAGACCAGGTGATGGTATTACCCCTATGCTAATTGATGATATTATAGGTAAAAAGATTCATAGTGATTTACCTAAAGGACATAAAATTCATATAAATGATTTTGCATGATTAGAATTGGTGTTTTAACAAGTTCTAGAGCTGATTATGGGATTTATCTTCCTTTACTTAAAGCTTTGAATGAAGATAACAGTTTTCAATTAAAAGTAATTGTTTTTGGAACACATCTTTCAAAATTTCACGGATATACTGTGAATCAAATTGAAAATGATGGTTTTAAAATTACTAAAAAAATAGAATCGCTTCTTATTGGTGATACACCCAATGCAATAGCCACATCATACGCATTAACAGTTCAAAAATTTGCAGATTATTGGGAACAAGAGCATGATAATTTTGATTTTATTTTAGCCTTAGGTGACCGTTTTGAAATGGCAGCAGCTGTTGCTGCTAGTATTCCATTTGGAATCAAAATTGGGCATCTACATGGAGGAGAAACCACTTTAGGTGCAATAGATAATATTTATAGACATAACATTAGCTTAGCAAGCTCATTACATTTTGTTTCGGCACAAGCTTTTTCAGATAGATTAAAACAGTTATTAGACAATTTTACAAATGTGTACCATATAGGTTCGTTAAGTTTGGAAAATTTACAAAACCTTCGCTTGTTAAGTAAAGAAGAATTTTTTGATAAGTGGCAAATTGACCTCAATATACCTTCCATATTAGTTACTGTTCATCCTGAAACAGTTGAATATAAGTTGAATTCCGTTTATTGTGAAGAAATAAACCAAGCGTTAGATAACTTATCGAATAACTATCAGATAATTATTACTATGCCAAATGCAGATACCGCAGGAATTCTATTCAGAGAGTCTTTTTTAAATCTTGCTAGCAAAAAAACTAATATTAAGATTATTGAAAATTTTGGCACACAATCTTATTTTACCTGCATGAAATATTCCAAATTGATGATAGGTAACACATCAAGTGGTATAGTTGAAGCAGCAACATTCAAAAAATATGTTTTGAATTTAGGGGATAGGCAGAAAGGACGACTAAGTGGAGAAAATGTAATTCACATTTCTTTTGATTCAAAAGTGATTATTCAAAAAGTTAACGATTATATTCAAAAAGAATATTTAGGGGAGAATCTCTATTTTAAACCAAATCCTTCCAAAGCAATAATTGAGGTCTTAAAAAATGAATATGCATCCATTCAATAAACATATAACCCACATCAATGCTACTGTGCGCCAAGCACTTCAAATACTTGATAATTTGGCATCTGATGCCATATTATTTTTAGTAGATGATGAAAATAAATTATTAGGTTCCTTAACCGATGGAGATTTGAGACGAGGATTCATTAAAGGTTTGGGGTTTGATGAACATTTAAATCAGTTTATTCAACCCAATCCAAAATTTATACAACAAGGAAAATATAACCTTAAAGAAATAATTGGATTACGCGAAAAATTCTTTACAATATTCCCAGTTGTTAATGCTGAAATGCAAGTAATCAATGTAGTGAATTTCAGACATCAAAAGTCGTATTTACCAATAGATGCTTTAATTATGGCAGGCGGCAGAGGTGAGCGCTTAAAACCGTTAACTGATACTACACCTAAACCTTTATTAAAGGTTGGAGATAAACCCATCATTGAATATAATATAGATCGATTAAATACTTATGGTATTGATGATATATGGATTTCACTTCGATATTTGGGTAACCAATTAGTAGAATATTTCAAAGATGGCAGTGAAAAGGCTTTACGTATTAATTATGTTTGGGAGGAAAATGCTCTAGGTACTGCAGGGGCATTGGCATTGGTTGATGGTTTTATACATGATCATGTTTTATTAATGAACTCTGATTTGCTTACCAATATAGATTTTGAAGATTTATTTTTATTCTTTGAAGAACAGGAAGCTGATTTTGCAGTGGCTTGTATTCCTTATCAAGTAAATGTGCCCTATGCTGTTATGGAAACTCAAGATAAGGTGGTAACTGGTTTTAAAGAAAAACCAACTTATACCCATTATTCCAATGCTGGTATATATTTAATGAAAAAAGAAGTGATTAATACAGTTCCTAAAAATCTTCCATTTAATGCCACTGATTTAATGGAACAGTTAATCCAAGAAGGGAAGAAAGTGGTTGCTTATCCCCTAGTTGGATATTGGTTAGATATTGGCAAACACGAAGACTTTGAAAAAGCGCAACTAGATATTAAACAACTAAAGTTTTAATGAAGCCACTAATAGTAATTCCAGCCAGAGGAGGAAGTAAAGGTGTTCCAAGAAAAAATATTAAGTTATTAAATGGTAAACCTTTAATTCATTATACAATTGAGGCTGCTCAAAATTTATTTTCAAATGATATTATTTGTGTATCAACCGATGATTTTGAAATAAAAAGTATTGCTGAACAAACAGGATTAAATATTCCTTTTATCAGACCAGCTGAATTGGCAACAGACCACTCAGGAACAAGAGAAGTATTATTGCATGCAGTTTCATTTTACGAAGCAAAAGGGTACTTAGCTAATACAATCATTCTTTTACAACCCACTTCTCCCTTTAGAAGGAGTGAGCAAATTAACGAAGCTTTAAGTCTATATGATATATCATTAGATATGTTAGTTTCCGTAAAGGAAACCAAATCAAATCCATATTACCTGCTATATGAAGAAAACGAAATGGGTTATTTGAAAAAATCAAAAGAATCAGCGTTTACTAGAAGGCAAGACTGTCCTAGGGTGTGGGAGTTTAATGGCGCCATTTACATAATTAATGTTGAATCACTAAAGAATAGCCCTATTTCCGATTTTATGAAGATAAAGAAATATGAGATGGATGAAACTAGCTCACTTGATATTGATAATGATTTAGATTGGAAATTAGCAGAAACTCTGCTTAAAAACTAAATAATTGAAAATACAAATAATTACAAAAATTTTAAGTTTTCTTCCAGATGTAAGAAAACATAAGGTGGCTTTCTATTACGGTTCTTCAACCACAATATCCTCATTCATTACAATGATTGTAGGCATAATGATGATAAAATGGATTAAACCATCTGAACTAGGTTTGTGGCAAAGTATATCTATTATTCAATTATATGTTCCCATATTAGAAATGGGCATCCCCAATGGATTGAATAGGGAATTACCATATGAATATGGAAAAAATAACATAAACAGAGCCAATGCATTGGCACAAACTTCACAGTACTTTATGATTGCTGTGGCTGTATTATTTTTTATTTTTACCGTGTTTGCTGTTATAACATTGCAACTATTGTCTTATGAAATAAATACGATTGCTGGGGTTTTTTCTGTTGGTATTTTATTATCAATAAATGCTTATCAAAGATACCTGATGGTAACATTTAGGTCAAATCAATCATTTATTAATCTTTCTAAAGTTTATTTATACTACTGTTTAATTCAAGTTGTATTATTTCCATTGGTGTATTTTTTTAATTATTATGGTTTGTTGCTGTATACGATATTTTGTATGTTATTATTAACATTAATCATGCATGTGAATAGGCCTATTTTAAACAAACCCCTATTTAATATCATTTTATTTAAAGAATTAATAAAAACGGGTCTTCCTATATTTATTATTAATTACCTGCGAGGTATCCTTCAATCTTTTAATCGAATAATATTACTAAAATATGGGGGTGTAATTTCGGTTGGGTTATTTACACCTGTTCAGTCGGTAAACACACTCATCAATATTGTACCTGGTGTTTTGGGTAATTTTTTATTTCCTAAATTTAATTATGAATTAGGGAAAAATAATAATCCAAAAGTATTATGGCCATCTGTTTTGAAAATCAACTTCTCTTTATTATTACTTGGTATTCCTATTGTTTTGATTATTAATTTAGTTGCTTATGATTTAATTTTCTCCTATTTCCCTAATTATACTAATTCTGTGCTTGCTATTAAATTTTTTTCATGCGCTTTTTTATTTTCAGGAACTTTGGTATCACATACAGTAATTTACAGTTTAAAGTCTTATAAAATTGCATATGCTTACATTGCAATCGAACTTATTCTTTCCTATGGTTTACCAGTTTTATTTATTTATTTAAATGTGTTTGATTTACTATCTAATGTTGCTGCAGGTTTTGTTTTAAGTCAATTTGTATTATTCTGGTTGAATTTAATTTTTATTAGAAAAGTAATTTTCAAAACGTAATGAAAAAAGCAGTTTTTTTTACATACACCGAATATCATTTGCTCACTTCCTATATTATCCAAAAGGAAATAGCCAAGCAGTATGACTTGATAAAAATATACGCAATTGCTTCTGAGAAAAGGTTGAATTTCGATTGTAATTACCAATCAAATAATTGTGAAATAATTTCTGTCAAAATGGACTCTGCAGAATTAGTTGATATTGTAAATAAAACGATAAATGTAGGAGTAGAAAAAGTTTTTATTTTCAATGAAGATGAACCATTGATGGTATATTTAATGGTAAAACTCAAAAAAACGAAAATTGCCTTGGTGCAAGATGGACTTAAGCCTTATACCAAAGTAAATAAAAAACATGAATTTATATCAACCATTAGAAATACAATAAGTGGATATAAATCATTGTTTAAGTTTGGATTGATGTTAAATTCCTTGTATTTGTTCGAAATATATAAATATGCATCAAGCAAACAAATTACTGAAATATGGTTAACCAATCCTGAATCGTTCGAGAATAAATTTAACAAATTTATCAAAACTATTCCCGTTTTAAGTAATGAAAATACTAAGATTGAACTTTTTAATATATTTAAATTAAATTCTGAAAAGGCATTAGGTTATACTTCCAATGTTATTTTTTATGTGCACCAAGCTTTGCCATACGATGAATTTAAAGTTGAGGAAATGAATCTTTTAAAAGATTTGAGGATTAAAATGGGTGAAAATTGTAAGATGTATATAAAAATACACCCGCTTGCCAATATTGATGTGAAAAATAGCTTTGTTCGAGAATTAAATGCTGAAATAATTGAAAACATGATACCTGCTGAACTTTATATTTTGCAGCTAAAGAAAAGCATTGTATTGAGCGCTTGGTCTACTGCATTATTAAATAACAATTTGGATTGTAAATTTTACTATACCATGAATTTAATGCCATGGAATTTTGCTATTAAACAATTAAATCCGTATAATCCAACCCAACACATAAAAACCATTACATCAATTAATCAAATAATATTTTGAATTTAAAAAAAAATTACGATTTTAAAGAAAATTTAGTTCTCTTTGTATTTTGGCCAGTTTTTGGATTATCCAAGGCATACTCAAATATTGAAAATAAAGGCGCAAGACTAATCGTAATTTTATTTTCGATGCTTTTTGGTTACTCTTTTATTGTCCCCGATGAATTTGCTGACGCCAATTCATATATAGAAATGTTTCAACAAATGCATAAAAGAGACTTTGGTGATTTCATAAACTATATCATGGCAATTTTCGTCAAAGAAACTGAAGGGAATGATGATGCCGCAGATTTGTTTTTACCCACTCTATATTTTATTCTATCTAGATTTACTGATAACAAAGATTTTTTGTTTGTTGTTTTTTCTCTAATTTTTAGCACCTATATCGTGTTAATTTTTAAATTCTTAATAAATATTTTTAATGAATTTCCAAATATCAATTCCAGAATATATTTGTTTTATGTAGCCCTTTTAATACCAATATTTGACATTAATCATTTTAGATGGTATGTGGCCTTTATGACATTTATTTTAGGGATGTTTGGATTGCTGATTAAGGGAGAGAGAAAATACCTATTTATTTGCATTTTCTCAGGTCTAATTCATTTTAGCTTCTTTATTTTTATAGCTTTAATATTGCTGTTTCATTATTTACCCAAGAACAAAAAGGTTTATTATTCCATACTCATAGCTTCGTTTATAATCGAAGGTGTCCTTTCTCAATATATCAATGCTTATGGTGATTCGCTAAGCGGTTCTGTGCAACAGAGGGCTTTAACCTATTCTGATGATTATTATAAAGACTTAATTAAAGAGGAAACGGAAACTGGCTTATTTATTCTTCTTCAATACCAAAAGATATGTAAGTATATTCTATTATTTGTGCTTATTTTTCTTGACTATAAAAAATACATCAATACCGAAAAGCTAAACAACATATTTTTATTTTCAATTTTTGTTTTGTCTATTACCAATTTAGGTAGTGATATACATTCATTTAATTCAAGATTCTTGCTTTTGTATCAAGTGGCAGCTTGTTTAACTTTGATTCAACTTTTTAGCTATTATAAAATGAAGCGTACTCATTTTACAACATTATTGGGGTTTGGTGCTCTGATGACATTAGCAATTGTGCAAGTAAGATACGGTATCCCTTACATGAGCGTTAATTTATTTTTACCTTTTGTCGGAACACCATTGTTTATAGAAAATAACATATCTATTCTAAACTTGATTAAATAAAAAGTATGAGCAATATTACTAGAAAAACTTTACTAATAACTGGAGGTACAGGATCATTTGGCAATGCGGTTTTAAATCATTTTTTACCTACTGACTACTTTAGCGAAATTCGAATTTTTTCACGTGATGAAAAAAAACAAGATGACATGCGCAACCAATTAAAAAATGATAAGATAAAATATTATATTGGTGATGTAAGAGACTATTCAAGTATAGAACGCGCTATGCGTGATGTCGATTATGTATTTCATGCTGCTGCTTTAAAACAAGTTCCATCTTGTGAATTTTTTCCATTAGAAGCAACTAAAACAAATGTTTTAGGTACACAAAATGTAATTGATGCTGCTGCAGCTAACAAAGTAAAGAAAGTAATATGCTTAAGCACTGATAAAGCTGCATATCCCATTAATGCCATGGGAATATCGAAAGCCCTTATGGAAAAAGTAGCCATTGCTGCTGCCAGAAATTTATCAGAAACTACGGTTTGTTTAACGCGATATGGTAATGTTATGGCTTCAAGAGGTTCTGTTATACCCTTGTTTTTAAAGCAGATAAAAAAAGGTGAGCCACTTACTATAACTGATCCCAATATGACCCGTTTCCTGATGTCATTAGAAGAGGCCGTAGAACTAGTTTTGTTTGCTTTTGAACATGGTAATTCAGGTGATTTATTTGTGAATAAAGCACCTGCGGGAACTATTCGAGACCTTGCACAAGCCATGAAAGAATTATGTAATGTTGATAATGAAATCAAGATTATTGGTACCAGACATGGTGAAAAATTATATGAGACTTTATGCACCAGAGAAGAGATGATGAAAGCGGAAGATATGGGCGATTTTTACAGAATTCCCGCTGATAATAGGGATTTAAATTATGCCCAATATTTCTCTGAAGGAGAGCAGGATATTTCTAAAGTAGAGGATTATCATTCGCATAATACCACCCAGCAAGGTGTAGAAGGGATGAAAAAATTACTCTTAAAATTGCCTTTTATCAAACGAGAAGTTTTAGGCGATATGTCGATTGGTCATCTTGCAGAATAAGCCAATTTATTATGACTTACTCAATCATTATAGGTGGGATTTTTACAGAAAATAGGGGGAGCCTTTTTCATGTAAATGATTTTGACATGGATAAGGTTAGGAGGTTTTATGTGATAGAGAACTCTGAAGAAAACCCAAAGAGAGCTTGGCAAGGACATCAATTCGAATCCAAATGGTTCTATTGTTTGAAAGGTAGTTTCGCTGTTGGTTTGGTTCAGCCTGATAATTGGGAGAATCCATCCAAACAATTAAAAGTAGAAACTTTGACATTATTCGAATCTAAAAGTGAAATTTTGCATATACCTCCTGGATATGCCAATGGTATCGTTTCATTAGAAAAAGAATCTAAATTGTTGGTTTTTTCGGATTTTGATATTGAAAAAGCAGCTACTGATAATATTAAATTTGATATAAATACTTGGGCGTTATAAAACCAATTGGCTAATGATGATAGGTATATAATTTAAAACATATGATAAAAATTGGAATAACAGGACAAGCAGGTTTTGTTGGTAAACATATCTATAACACACTAGGACTTTTTGCAGATAAGTACGAAAGAATACCTTTTGAAAAATCATTTTTTGATGATGACTCAAAAATGGATTCTTTTGTTGAAAACTGTGATGTAATAATTCATTTGGCTGCTATGAACAGACATAATGATGCAAATGTTATTTATGATACCAATGTTGACTTGGTCACTAAACTTATTGCATCACTTGAAAGAACTTCTTCGAAAGCACATGTGTTGTTCTCATCATCTACTCAGGAAGAAAGAGACAATCTTTACGGTAAATCCAAAAAGGAAGGAAGAGAATTATTTGTTAATTGGGCTAAAAAAAATGATGCTCAATTTACAGGTTTAGTCATACCAAATGTTTTTGGGCCTTTTGGACACCCTTATTACAATTCTGTGGTGGCCACTTTTTGTCATCAAATATCTCATGGTGAAACACCAAAAGTTGATTCAAATGGAAATATCAATTTAATTTATGTAGGAGAACTTGTTACCGAATTTATTAAGCATATTGATGAAGCTACCAGTAAGAGCAGTTTTGCCAATACTTATTTTGTTAAGCATAACCACGAAATCACTGTACTTGAATTATTAGATAAGATTAGTATTTTTTATAACGAGTATCAAAAAAGTGGAATTATTCCTGAATTGAAATCAAGTTTAGATTATTTGTTGTTCAATACTTTTAGGTGCTATATGCCTTTAAAAACCCATTTCCCTGTTAAGTTTGTAAGTCATAAAGATCCAAGAGGTGCTTTTACTGAAATAATAAGGCTAAATGTGGGGGGTCAGGTTTCATTTTCAACAACTCTGCCGCAAATCACGCGAGGAAATCATTTTCACACCCGTAAGATTGAGAGATTTGCTGTTATTAAGGGAAAGGCATTAATTCAATTAAGGCAAATTGGGACTGATGAAGTTTTGGATTTTTATTTAGATGGACAAGAGCCAGCCTATGTAGATATGCCGATATGGTACACACACAATATTAAAAACAATGGAGAAGAAGAATTATATACCATATTTTGGATAAATGAATTTTACGATCCTGCAGATCCAGATACTTTTTTTGAGAATGTTTAATAGATTATCGGCCGCTAGCTTTCGGCAATTAGTTTAATAAAAGAGTATTAAAATTGAATAAATATTTTAGCAATACATTTGATTTTAAACCACTAATTGAAAGCTGTAAGCCATAATCACAAAAAAATAAAACACAATGAATACACCAATCACCAATCACCAAATACCCGTAACCAAACTAAAAGTAATGACTGTGGTTGGCACTAGACCAGAAATAATTAGACTTTCTAGGGTAATGGCCAAATTAGATGAATCTCCTTCAATCGATCATATAATAGTTCATACTGGACAAAATTATGATTATGAATTGAATCAAATATTTTTTGATGATATGGGAATTAGGAAGCCAGATCATTTTCTGAATGCAGCAGGTAAAACAGCTACTGAAACGGTTGGACAGATTTTAATAAAAATTGATGCATTATTAGGTGAAATTAATCCTGATGCATTTATGGTTTTGGGAGATACAAACTCATGTTTGTGTGCCATTCCAGCCAAAAAACGACACATACCCATTTTTCACATGGAAGCAGGAAATAGGTGTTTTGACCAAAGGGTGCCTGAGGAAACAAATAGAAAAATAGTAGATCATATTGCTGATATTAATTTGACTTATAGCGATATTGCTAGAGAGTATTTACTAAGGGAAGGTTTGCCTGCCGATAGAATTATTAAAACAGGTTCTCCAATGTTTGAGGTTTTGAATTTTTATAAAGAAAAAATTGAAGCTTCTGATATACTTTCAAAATTAGGGCTAAAAGAAAAGAAGTACTTTGTGGTTTCATCACATAGAGAAGAGAACATAAATAGTGAAAAGAACTTTTTAGGTTTAATTAATACTTTAAATGCCATTGCAGATAAATACCATTACCCAATCATTGTGAGCACGCACCCTCGTACTCGAAAAATGATTGAAAGTAAATCGATTGAAGTGAGATCAGAAGTGCAATTTTTAAAACCAATGGGTTTTAGCGATTACAATGCTTTGCAAATGCATTCGTTTGCAGTTTTATCTGATAGTGGAACAATTTCTGAAGAATCATCTATACTTAATTTCCCTGCTTTAAATATTAGAGAAGCACATGAAAGACCAGAAGCTATGGAGGAAACAGCTGTTATGATGGTGGGTTTGAATACAGAAAGAATTATGCAAGGCCTTTTGCAATTGGAGTTTGATAGCAAGTCAGAACAACGCAAATTTAGACCTATAAATGATTACAGTATGCCAAATGTTTCTGATAAAATGGTACGTATTATTATTAGTTATACTGATTATATTAAAAGAGTAGTTTGGAGTGAATTCGTTTAAACAATTTATAAGTAACAGTTTAATTAATTACAAAGGTTTTAATACCAATAGAAAAATAGTGGTTTTTGAATCTGATGATTGGGGAAGTATTAGAATGCCATCATTAACAGTATTCAATAGACTTAAAGATGCAGGTATTCCCGTTGAAAAAAGTGCATATTGTAAATTTGATTCTTTAGAATCGAATAAAGATTTAGAGTTGCTTTTTGAAGTTTTATTAAAATATAAAGATCAAAATGGAAATCACCCAGTAATAACGGCAAATACAGTGGTAGCAAATCCGAATTTTGAAAAAATAAAGGAATCTAAATTCAATGAATACCATTTTGAACCATTTACCGAAACTTTAAAGCATTATCCAAACCATGATAAGGTATTTGAGTATTACCAACAAGGAATTAAAGAAAAAATATTTTATCCACAGTTTCATGGTCGTGAACATGTAAATATTGAAATGTGGCTTGATTTACTTAAAACTAACAATCATTTTCAAATAGCGTTTGAAAATAATCTTTGGGGTTTGAGCAATGACGTTTTTCCAAATTTATCAAAGAGTATTCAGGCAACTTTTGACTCATTAAATGATGAATTGTTATCAAATAATATTGTTGATGGTTTAAAATTATTTGAAAAACTTTTTGGATATAGATCTAAATCTTTCATTGCTAATAATTTTATTTGGAATTCAACACTAAATTATACTTTGTCCTCAAATGGTATAGAATTTTTACAAGGTATGAAATATCAAATATTACCTAAAACGGACAACAATAAGAGAAAATTAATTAGACACCATTTAGGGATAAAAAATAATTTGGATCAATATTATTTAATTCGAAATTGCAGTTTTGAACCATCAATTGACAAAACAGATTATTATAAAACCCTGCACGAAATCAATAATGCCTTCTTATGGAACAAGCCAGCCATAATAAGTTCACACCGTATTAATTTTATTGGAGAACTCCTAGAGGATAATAGAACAATAAATTTAAAAGGACTTGAAAATCTAATAAAAAGAATTTTAATAAAATGGCCTGAAGTTGAGTTTACTACATCCGATAATATTGGAAAAATAATTAAATTAAATAATAATGATTAGATTAAATAAAGAAGAAGCAGTTTTTTATAATAAATTTAAAGAACTAAAATCAAAAAGCGGAAGCCACTCCCCTAGTATCATTTCATTGATGGAAGAAATAGGAGGTACTGGGATAAAAGTTGATGCTTGTTTTTTATCAAATCCATATGCTACACAAGTTTTTATAGATTTTTTTGAAAAAGAACTGGTTTCAACTAAAAAATTGCATCATATAATCGAAGCCTATCCTCCTCAAAATAAGGAAATAGCATTATACTTATCCCAAAATATAAATATTCCTGATGAAAATATTTTTATTGGAAATGGAGCCATAGAAATCATCCAAGCCATCCTTCACAATTTTTTAAATGGCAAAATAATTGTGAATATTCCCACTTTTTCTTCTTATTATGAATATGTAAAAAATAAAGAAGACATTATTTTTTATCAATTAAAAAAGGAAAACAATTATGTCCTAGATATTGATAATTATATTGATTTTGTAAAACAAGAGAAACCGGATACCATAGTTCTTATTAATCCAAATAATCCAAATGGGGATTATATTAATAAAGATAGCATCAATCGTTTATTAAAAGAATTAAGTTTTGTGAATAATATAATTCTTGATGAAAGCTTTATTCACTTTGCTTATGAAAATCTTGATTTATCAATGATTGATACCTATAATTGGTTAAAAGAATATCCAAACCTAATTATTGTGAAAAGCATGGCTAAAGATTTTGGTATAGCGGGTATTAGGGCTGGATATGGAATAATGGATAGTAATAAAGTAAAACAACTTTTAGATACAGGTTATTTATGGAATGTTTCTGGTTTAACTGATTATTTTTTTAAATTGTATTCTAGACCTGATTTTCAAAAAAAGTATGATGTAGTTCGTAAAAAATACATCATGAATACATTGATGTTTCTAAATGAATTAAATAGAATACCAAACATTAAAGTATACCCATCAAGGGCTAATTTCGCATTAGTTGAGTTGACAGATGGTTCCAATGCCACAGAAGTAATGATTAAATTATTATACTCGTATGGAGTTTATGTTAGAGAATGTTCTGATAAAATAGGCTTAGAAGGTCAGTTTTTGCGTATTGCTTCTCGTTCGTTTGAAGAGAATATTATCATTTTAGAGGCGTTGAAAAGTATATATGAATAATACAAAGCCTAATTTGGTAATTTATGATTTTTGTGAAACAATTGTTTCAATTCAAACTGCCGACAGATTTATTAACTATTGTTCAGATAGCATAAACCCTAATAGTTTTATATCCTCACTAGAAAAAATTTTGATTAAATCTAGATTTTTTGCCATAATTAATTTGATAAACCCTAAATTAAATTTGTCAAAAAAAATAAACCTCCTAAAAATAAGAAATGTAAGTGAATTGCAATTAAATGGGCTGGCTGTCAAGTACTATGAAGGTTTAATAAAACCAAATTTCAACAGCCTCATTTTAGAAAGACTTCAACAAGATATTAAAAAGAAAAATATTGTGTTGATTATTTCTGGGGGGTATGATTTTTACCTAAAGTTGTTTTGTGAAGAATTTGGAATCAATTATCTCTTGAGTAGTAAAATAAAAATTATGGATAATAAAGCCTCAGGATTTCTAGATGGAAAAGACTGTATGTTTGAACAAAAGGTATTACTGCTGAATAAGTTAATATTGGATGAGAAATTAGATTTTGAAAATACAATTGTATACTCAGATAGCATTACTGATTTACCATTATTTAATTGGGCAAAAGAAAGATTTGTAATTTCATATAATAAAAGTCAAAACTGGGTTAAACAACATAACTTTAACGAATTAATAATTAATAGAAATGCTTAACAATTTAAAGTATAGAGGCGAATTAGGATTTATTATTTATAAAATTATTTATAAAGTAGGTAGGTATTTAAAATACGACCACAAATCTGATGAAAAATACTTGAGTGAATTATTTTTTAAACGACAAGGATATAAATTAAATTTAAACGAACCAAAAACTTTAAACGAAAAAATCCAGTGGTTGAAAATTCATAATAGGGCTGAATTTCATACACAATTAGCTGATAAATATGCTATTCGGGAATTCATTAAAGAAAAAATTGGAGAAGAATATTTGGTGCCACTGGTATACACAACTACGAATTATTACGATGTGAAACCTGAAAATATGCCTGACTTTCCTTTTATTATCAAGGCAAATCATGACTCAGGTAGTTATTTGATAGTTAAAGATAAAAACAAGGTAGATTGGAATAAATTACGACTAGACTGTCGTTGGTGGATGAGCAATAATTATTATTGGTTTGATAGAGAGTGGCAATATAAAAATATTAAACCTCGAATAATCGTTGAAAAGTTGTTAATAACAAAGGCTGGTATTATTCCTTTTGACTACAAAATAAACGTTATCAATGGGAAAACTGAATTCATTTATGTTTCTGTTGATAGAGAAAATGCCAACAAAAGAAATATTTATAATAGAAATTGGGAACCATTATATTTTACTTGGGCTAATAAAAATAAAAATACTCAAGAGTTGAGGGGGGATGAAATAGAAAAGCCATATACTATGGATAAAATGATTGAAATAGCCGAAGAAATCGGGAAATTATTTCCATATGTAAGAATAGATTTTTACGATGTAGATGGTAAAATTTATTTTGGCGAAATTACCCAACACCACGGTGGGGGATTTGATCAAATAAAACCCATTCATTTCGATTATAAATATGGCGAGCTAATAAACTTGAAGAATGACTAAAAAAATTTGCTTTGTTTCAGGTGGACTTTCAGGAGGTGGTCAGGAAAGGGCATTAACAAATTATGCAAATGAATTTGCAAGGAATGGTTATGAGGTAGTAATTATTTGTTTATTTAAAACAGATGTTTTTTTTACTTTAGATAAAAGTATAGTAATAATTTGGCCCAATGTAGATAGAGAAAAAAATAGTAAATATATATACGCTTTAAAATTAATTCCATTTATCAGAAGAGAAGTAAAGGATATTAAAGCTGAAGTTGTTATTTCTTTTGGGGATTGGTATAACTCTTATACTGTTGTAGCTACCCTTCTATTAAAGGTGAGAGTATTCATAACAAACAGAATGGGGCCTGAGTTAGGGTATGGATTATTTCTAAACTTTTTTAATAAATTAACATACCCTCTGGCTGATGGATTGATTGTTCAAACTGAAAGGGCAAAAAGCTTGTTGAGTAATAGGTTTAGAATAAAAAATATAGAAGTTATTCCAAACATACTGAATCCTATCGACATAGCGGAATTGAATCCCCAAAAACAAATTATTTCTATCGGCAGGCTTTCAAGAGAAAAAGGCCATAAAATATTAATAGAAGCATTCTCCAGAATTAAAGAGAAAAAAGGATGGAAATTAATAATTATAGGTGATGGACTAGAGCTAGATAATTTAATTGAACAATCCAAAAACCTGTGTATTGAAAAGGATGTTAGTTTTTTAGGACATTTGCTTGATTTTAGATCACATTTGGCATCAGCATCGGTGTTTGTGCTTCCTTCTTTTTATGAGGGATTCCCTAATGCATTAATCGAAGCCATGTCAGTTCCAATACCTTGTATAAGCAGTGATTGTGTGGCAGGACCACGCGAAATAATTGAACATAAAATAAATGGATTGCTTTTTCAGCCTGGAAATGTTGAGGAATTGGTTCAATGCTTAAATGAGCTTATAGAAAATGAAGAATTAAGAACCAAAATAAAAACAGAGGCTTTTAAAATCAGAGAAAAATATACCTTAGAAAGAAGTTATAAAGATTTTGAATATTTCGTATTTGAAAAGGGATTACAATAAATCGATTAGAATTAATTGTGCCTATATGTTAAAAGTAAGAGTTGATTTTTTAATGATAATTGCAATGGGAGTACATACAAAATGCTAAATCTGTTTAGAAATTAAATTTTGCAATTTGATTAGAAAAAAACAAATTCGAACTTACAAACAAATAAATCGATTTGTTGTATTAGAATTAAAGTTGAATATCCCAAGAATTAGTTTTAATATTGAAAAATTGGCAAAGAAAGGTTTAAGTTTATTTATTTAAATATGAGAGTTTTACAAATAGATATTTCTGTCAATACTGGAAGTACAGGTAAAATAGCTGAGGGAATAGGAAAGGAACTTATTAAAAATAATTTTGAAAGTTATATTGCTTTCGGAAGGAATTTCAGAAAAAGCGAATCTAAAGTATTTAAAATTGGAAATAGGTTTGAACAACTTTATCATCTAATACTTACAAGAATATTCGATTTGCATGGATATGGATCCAAAAGTGCAACGAACAAATTAATAAAGTATATTGAAGGATTAAATCCAGATGTTATTCATTTACATCAAATTCATGGTTATTACATTAATCTAGAAGTTCTATTTACATATTTAGAAAAGTTAAATAAGCCAATTGTATGGACTTTTCATGATTGCTGGCCATTTACAGGTCATTGCTGTCATTTTGAGCGTGTGAATTGCAAAAAATGGAAAACTGAGTGTTATGATTGTGAATTGACTAAATATTATCCCAAATCACTTTTTATAGATAATTCGAAAAGAAACTTTAGGTTAAAGAAAGAATTATTTACTAACCTAAAAAAATTAACAATAGTTCCAGTTTCCGATTGGATGATGAAGATGACTCAGGATTCTTTTTTTAAAAACAAATCTATAGTAACCATCCACAACGGAATTAATGTTGATGTTTTTAGAAAAGTAGAAAAAAATTTTAGTGACATTTTATTAAAATACCAACTTCAAGATAAAAAAATAATTTTAGGGGTTGCTAATATTTGGAGTGATTTAAAAGGATTGGCAGTTTTTTTTGAACTTTCTAAGTTAATTCCAGAAAATTATAAAATTGTTTTGATTGGTTTAAATGAAAGGCAAATAAAATTGTTACCTAAAAATATTGTAGGTATAAAGAGAACGGAAAATGAAGAAGAATTAGTTTATTTTTACACTATTGCTGATGTATTTGTAAATCCTTCAATTGCCGAATCGTTTGGATTGGTTACATTGGAAGCCCAGGCATGTGGAACGCCCGTAATTGTGTTCAATAATACAGCTTCCCCAGAATTAGTTAAAGAGAATACCGGGTTTATTGTTGAATCAAATGACATTAACGAACTTTTTGAAAAAACTAAATTAGTAATTGAAACTGGAAAAAATAAATACAGTAAAGATTGTGTTAATAATGTGACTGAAAACTATAATTTCCAAACTCAAGTAACAAAGTATATTACTCTTTATAAGGAGGGAAATAAAACATGAAGATTTTACAGGTAAATGTAACTTTAAAAAAAGGAAGTACTGGTAAAATAGTGCAGGAGATAGGATTAACATTAAATAGAAATAAATTTGAAAGTTTTATAGCATTTGGTAGAGGAGATAAATTAGGGAATTCTAAATTTTTCAAAATTGGAGGCTTATTTAGTTACTTTTTACATGTAGCTAAATCTAGATTGCTTGACCAACAAGGCCTTGGCTCAAAACTAGCCACTAAGTCACTAATTAAAAAAATTGAAAAAATAAACCCAGATATTATCCATCTGCATCAGATACATGGCTATTATTTAAATTACGAATTGTTTTTTACTTACCTCGCTCAGTCAAATAAAAAAGTTGTTTGGACTTTTCATGATTGTTGGGCTTTCACAGGTCATTGTTGTTACTTTGTAAGAGTGAATTGTGTAAAATGGAAAACAGAATGTAATCATTGTCCTTTAATCAATTATTATCCTAAAAGTATAGCTGTGGATAATTCGAAAAATAATTTTCTTAAGAAAAAAGAATTCTTCTCATCGCTTGGAAAAAATTTAACAATTGTTTCTGTTTCTAATTGGATGGATAGATTGGTCTCTGAATCATTTTTAAAAGAAACAAACAGAAATGTCATTTACAATGGAGTTGATTTGGATATTTTCCGAAATCGTGAAAGCAATGATTTAAGGCTAAAGCATAAAATAGGAAGTAAAAAAGTAATTCTTGGGGTGGCCAATATATGGAGCGATATTAAAGGATTGAATGATTTCCATAAGTTATCTAAATTGATAAGTAACAATGAAATAATAATTTTGATTGGTTTAGATAAAAGTCAAATAGCAAATTTACCTCCTAATATTATTGGAATTCAACGCACGGAAAATCAAATTGATTTGTCACACTATTATTCACTTGCAGATGTATTTGTTAGCACATCATTGGCTGAATCTTTTGGTTTAGTAACAGCCGAATCCCTAGCTTGTGGGACTCCAATAGTAGCATATAATTCAACTGCTACACCTGAGTTAGTTAAAGAAGGTTGCGGATTTGTAGTTGATGCAGGGCAATTATCTGAAATTTTAAAAAAAATTAATGTTATTCTTGACGCAGGAAAGGAAACATATTCATTAATTTGCAGAAATACAGCTATTAAATTTTTCAACAAGGACATTCAGTGTCTAGAATACATAAAATTGTATCAAAATTTATCAGCACTAAATGAAAAATAATTACAAAATGAAATATCAAATTTGTACCAAAACAATTATGGATACTAGTGATCCGAACATTGTTTTTGATGAAGATGGAATAAGTGATTATTATCACAATTTTCATAAAAGTATACTTCCTAATTGGCATCCAGATGAAAGTGGATTAAATGAAATTAGGGCAATTGCTGATAAAATAAAAATGGAAGGAGTGGGAAAGGACTTTGATTGTATAATTGGTTTAAGTGGGGGGTTAGATAGTTCCTACACTACTTACATTGCGAAAGAAATCTTAGGTTTAAGACCCCTTTTATTTCATGTTGATGCAGGATGGAATACAGAACAGGCTGTTAGTAACATTGAGAAACTCTGCAATGGTCTAGGACTTGAGTTGTTTACAGAGGTAATTAACTGGGAGGAAATGAAGGATTTGCAGGTAGCATATTTAAAAGCGCAAATTCCTGGGCAGGATGCCCCTCAGGATATTGCCTTTTTTTCAGCTCTTTACAAATTTGCCAGAAAAAATAGAATTAAGTATGTGTTAACTGGTTCAAATTACTCAACTGAGTGTTGCAGGGAACCTCAGGAATGGGGCGCTTATCCAGGAATTGATAAAATTATGGTTTTAGATATTCACAAAAAATTTGGAAAGAGAGAATTGAAAACTTTTCCAATTGTAGATATTTTGACTTATAAGGTTTATTATCAAAAATTATTGGGAATGACGGTCTTCAAACCTTTGAATAACGTACCATTCATTAAGAAGGATGCTGAAGAATTATTAGAAAAAAAATTTGGATGGCAAAAATTCCAACATAAACATCATGAATCTAGATTTACTAGATTTTATGAAGATTATTGGCTTCCAAGGAAATTTGGTTTTGAAAAAAGAAGAGCGCATTTCTCAAGCTTAATTTTAACAGGTCAGATGACAAGAGAAGAGGCTTTAGATAGAATTTCCAGACCAGAACTTGATGAGCAAACATTAAAGAATGAATTTGAATACGTTGCTCATAAGTTAGACTTAACGGTGGCTGAACTTCAAAAGTTGTTTGAAGGAGTAAATAAAACTTTTAAAGACTATAAAAATAAAAGGCACATAATTAGCCTTGGAACAAAAGTATTAACTGCATTAGGACTGGAAAATAGATTAATGAGATGATAGGAATAATTGACTATGGATTGGGTAATATCAAAGCTTTCGAAAATATTTATAGAAAGCTACATATTCGAGTTAGAATTTTGAAGGAATCGGAAGATTTTGAAGGTATTTCTAAATTGATTTTACCTGGTGTAGGTGCTTTTGATCATGCAATGAATACTTTCAATACATCAGGAATGAGAGAAGTGGCTGAAGATATGGTATTGAATAGAAAAGTACCTGTGCTTGGAATTTGTGTGGGAATGCAAATGCTTGCCCACTCAAGTGATGAAGGTAAATTAAAAGGTCTTGGTTGGATTGATGGTGATGTAAAGCGTTTTGATGAATCTAAAATTACTTTTGCGACACACTTGCCTCATATGGGTTGGAATGATATCCATATTGAAAGACCAAATTCAATTTTGAAAGACTTTAGCGGTAGTCCGAAATTTTATTTTCTTCATTCATATTATTTTTTATGTAATAATGCTCAAGATACGATTGCTACTTCTGAATATGGAATCAAATTTACTTGTGCCGTTAATAATGATAATGTGTATGGAGTTCAATTTCATCCAGAGAAAAGCCACCGTTTTGGTATTCAACTTCTAGAAAATTTTTCAAAAATTTAAAATGTTAAGACCTCGAATTATACCCTGTTTACTGATTCATGAAAAAGGATTGGTAAAAACAGTAAATTTTAAGAACCATAAGTATGTTGGAGATCCTATTAATGCAGTAAGGATATTTAATGAGAAAGAATCTGATGAATTAATGGTTCTTGATATAGACGCTAGCGTTAATAATACGGAGCCAGACTATCAAATAATCGAAAAATTAGCTTCTGAATGCAGAATGCCATTATGCTATGGTGGAGGGATTAAAAATGTAGAGCAAGCACAAAGAATTTTCTCGCTTGGTGTTGAAAAAGTTGCATTAAGTTCTGCAGCCATAGAAAATCCTGAATTGGTTAGTAAGATTGCCGAAAGAGTTGGCACTCAGAGTGCTGTTGTGGTTTTGGATGTTAAGAAGAAATTGTTGGGTGGATATGAAATATATACCCATAATGGTAAAAAAGGAACAGGAAAAAATCCTTTTGAGATGGCACGATTATTTCAAGAAATGGGAGCAGGTGAAATAGTAATTAATTCTATCGACCAAGATGGAGTAATGAAAGGTTTTGACTTTGATTTAGTTGAAAAAATTAGAAAAGAAATTACTTTGCCACTAACTGTTATAGGTGGTGCTGGCTCTATAGATGATATTGGAAAATTGATTAATAAATTTGGCATAATTGGGGCATCTGCTGGAAGTTTGTTTGTATTCAAAGGGGTTTACAAAGCTGTATTAATTAACTATCCAAATCCAGATGTGAAGGATGATTTGATAAGGCTTAATTTTCCTCAACAGTAAAATGAAAGTACTTTTTTTAATGTTTGCCTTTCCAGACCTTAATAAGTCGTTCAATATGTTTACAACCATTGTTCAACAATTTCATGAAAACGGTCATGAAGTTTTTGTATTGGCACCTGATAATAAAAACGAAAGAACTTTCATTAGTAATGAGGCCGGTATCGATATTTTACGTGTTAAAACGCTTCCAATTAAAAACGTTCCAAATGTCTTGAAAGGATTTGCCAATTTGCTTTTACCTTATCAATATAACAATGCCTTGAATAAGTTCTATCCGAACATAAAATTCGATTTAATCATATCGCCTACACCACCTATCACCCTAGTAGATGTAACAAAAAAATTAAAGCTGAAATACAATTCTAAGTTCTATTTAATTTTAAGAGATATTTTTCCTCAAAATGCGGTTGATTTAGGTTTTATGAAGAAGGATGGATTTCTTTATAATTATTTTAAGAAAAAGGAAATTTTGCTTTATAATACAGCCGATTACATTGGATGTATGTCAGTGGGAAATATTAAATACATTGAGGATCATAATCCATTTTTAGACCACAAGAAACTACATGTATTGAGTAATTACCAAATACTCTATGATATAGAGAAAAAGGCCAATTTTGAACTTCGCAGAAAATATCAATTAGAGGACAAGTTTGTTGTAGTATTTGGTGGCAACATGGGTAAAGCACAACAATTAGAAAATGTTTTAGTACTAGCCAAGTCTTGCCAAATTTATAAAGATGTTGTTTTTTTGCTTTTAGGAGAAGGTGTTCATATGAATAAACTAGAACAAGACATTTTAAGACTTGGAATAACAAATATTCAAATTCAAAAAACCATTCCTAAAGAAGAATATCAAGATTTAATTAGAATTTGTGATGTTGGACTTATTAGTTTGCACGAAAGTTTTACAATACCCAATATACCAAGTAAAACCTTAGACTATTTCAATGTTGGTATACCTGTTTTGGCATCTATTGATAAATCTACAGATTATAATGAAATTTTAGATCAAGCAAAAGCGGGCTATTGGAGCTATGCTGGCGATCATGAAGCGTATAAAAACAACTTTGATAAATTGTACCAAAATGCCACATCAAGAAAGCAAATTGGTGCGAATGGTAGACTTTATTTTGAAAAGCATCTAACCCCTCAAATTGCCTATGCAATAATTATTAAAGTGTTAAATAGTAACGATGAGTATAAAAACCAAAATAATTGATAATTTAAAGAATATTAATGGTTGGAAAACAAATAGAAAACTTATTGTTCTTTCAATTGACGATTATGGAAATTTAAGGATTGGTTCTAAAGAAATAATTAATCAAATTGAGAAATTAGGTATTGGTATCAATTCTAGATTTGATATGTATGACAGTTTAGAAACTACTGAAGATTTATCCATGCTTTATGAAGCATTAACATCTGTAAAGGATAAATTCGGCAATTATCCTATTTTTACTTGTTATGCTCTTCCATGTAATTTAAATTATGAAGCGATTTTAAAAAGTAATTTTGAAGAATATTCTTATGAGCAATTGCCTGTAACTTTTGAAAAACTTGCACAACTTTACCCTAATTATTATCAAAATACATGGAACTTATGGCAAGAGGGTATAAAAATGAAATTATTATCTCCAGAATTTCACGGCAGAGAACATGTAAACATAGAGGAATTTAAGTATCAACGTAACAATAATTTCAAACTCCTAAAGTTATTATTTGAAAATAGAACATATTCATTTTTGCCTGAATTAAATGGTAATAGAATATACACAGCCGCATTCTCCTTTAATGATTTTATAGAAACATCAGAATTTGATAGTGTAATTTCAACCGGACTAGAAGAATTTGAAAAAGTTTTTCATAAAAAAGCTTTTGTTTTCACGCCCCCATCTCAACAATTTCCTCCTTTCTTGGAGGCGAACTTATTTAAATATGGTTTAAAGGCCATTGATAAACCATTTTATGCTAAGGTGCATTTGGGTAACGGAAAATTTGAAAAAAGTTTTACGACAACCAAATTTAACAAAAGAAATAATATTTTCAATATTGTTAGAAATGTGGTTTTTGAGCCATCAGAGAAAACTAGCTATGATCCTGTGAATCTTGCTATGAATCAAATAGAAATAGCTTTTAATCTGAATCGTGTCGCTAATATTAGCTCACATAGAATAAACTTTAGTGGATTTATTAGTGAGGAAAATAGAAAAATTGGGTTGAGCAATTTAAAAATACTACTAACTAAAATAGTTATGAAATGGCCAGAGGTTGAATTTATTTCAGCTTCTGATTTAATTGATATTATTAGCAAAGAAAAATGAGATATTTAAATCGTATAATATATTTGGGCTATTACTTTAACAATTTAGATAAAGTGCTCTTTATGAAATTTTCTAATTATTTGATAAGTTTCAGCGGAGATAATAGAATTTCTTTATTGTTTAAAATAATCTTTAACAGTTTAAAGTATAACATAAGTATTTTAGAATATTTTCAATTTAGATTCTTTGAGAAAACAAAATTACAGAAGTTGGAATGGGCTGGCACAGGACATATGTACGAATATCAACTTCGAATGAATCCCAAAGGAAATAGAGATGTATTGGATGACAAAACTAAGTTTTACAAAGCATATCATCCTTTTTTTGTTCATAAGGTCGCAGATTTGGTTGAGTTAATGTCTAATCCTGAATTATTAAAACAATTGTTGGATAGCCCATCTGGGAAATTAGTTTTAAAAACTGCAGATGGTAAGTGTGGTAAAGGGGTTAAAATCATAGAAACTAAAAATATATCTGATAAAACATTTTTAAACGAAATAGAAAATGATGGATTTGATTTGGTTGAAGAGTTTATCATCCAACATCCAGACATTAACAGATTATCACCTTCTGCAGTAAATACAGTTAGGATTTTTACTCAATTGACAAATGATAACCAAGTTGAAATTTTGGGTTGTAGGTTGCGAATTTCAGTGAATTCTCCAGTTGATAATTTGGCAGCGGGCAACATGGCTGTAGAATTGGATGAAAAATCGGGTATTGCAATTAGGGCAGCAGTCTATAGTGATATTACAAAAGAGGCTTCGGAAATTCATCCTGTCACAGGTGTAAGAATCACTGGATTTAAGGTGCCAATGTGGAATGAAACAATTGAATTGGTTAAAAAGGCCGCGTTATATAATACCTCAAATCGCTCAATAGGATGGGATGTTGTAATTACAGAAAAGGGACCAGGGTTGATTGAAGGAAATCACGATTGGTGCAAATTATTATGGCAGTTACCTATTAATCGAGGTTTAAAGAACTTATTAAGATAAGATGTATAGAATATTTTTGAAACGATTAATTGACTTATTTTTTAGTATTGTAATTTTGCTAATTGTAAGTCCAATTCTTTTTCTTTTTACGATTATTCTATCTTTTATTAATAAAGGAGAACCATTTTTCCTACAGGAAAGACCAGGTTTTAAAGAGCGACCATTCAAAGTGATTAAATTTCGCTCTATGAACAATAATAAAGATAAAAATGGTATGCTGATGCCCGATAATATTCGTTTAACCCCCATAGGCCGATTTATTAGAAAAACCTCAATTGATGAACTGCCTCAACTCATTAATGTATTAAAGGGTGATATGAGCTTGGTTGGCCCTCGCCCACTTTTATTTAAATACATACCTTTATACTCTGAAGAACAAAAAAAACGACATCTTGCAAAACCTGGTATTACAGGTTGGGCCCAAGTTAACGGGCGTAATAGCATTAGTTGGACAGAAAAATTTAATCTGGATGTGTATTATGTTGAAAATCTTAGTATGTGGCTTGATATTAAAATACTGTGGCTTACCTTTTTAAAGGTTATTATGTCTGAGGGAGTAAATCAAAGTATTGATAGGCCAATGTTACCATTTAACGGAAAGAATTAAGAATATGAAAATATTAATTACAGGAGTAGGTGGACCTACACCAAGAAGTTTTGCAATTGCACTCAAAAAGTACAGCTTTTACAAAAGATTTGAACTTATTGCCACTGATATTAATCCACTTTCAATTGGACTATATCAGAGCGAGTTATTCAGTAAATCTTATGTAATACCAAGATGTACTGATGCAAATTATTGGGAAGTGATAAGCAAAATTGTTTTAGAGAATAATATTGATTATGCCGTTATTTTGCCAGAATTGGAAGTGATGGAATGGAGTAAAAAGAGTGAAAAAGGTGAATTGCCCTGTAAAGCTTTGCTCCCATCATCAAAGATGGCTGAACTTTTAGTGGATAAGGCGCAAATGACAGAATTGTTAAATCCTTTGGGTGTTGTTCCTCCCTCAGTTGAATTTAGTCGAAATGAAACCAATCTTGGAGGTGTTTTTGAAAAGCTTGGAAGTGATTTTTGGGTAAGAAGTAGCAGCGGAACTAGTGGATTGGGCTCACTTAGGATTGATTCAATGGAATCACTTCAAAACTGGATTCAAATAAATCCAAATGTTAAAACCTTTTTAGCTAGTAAGTTTCTTTCTGGTCGTAATTTGGCGTGTAAATTATTATATTTCGAAGGAAACATAATTAGATCAGCTTGTGGCGAAAGGGTTAATTACATTATGTCAAAAGTGGCACCTTCAGGTATCACTGGAAATACATCATTTGGTAGGTTGATTAATGAACCCGAATTGGTTAAATTGGCTATAAATTCTCTAGAATTTTTATTTGAAAATAGCAAATCTACTAAACATGGATTTTATACAGTTGACTTCAAAGAAGATGAAAACGGTAAACCATATATTACGGAAATAAATGTTAGACATGTTGCCTTCACCCAGTGTTTTGCAGCTGGTGGAGCCAATTTTGCTTCTGATACCATAAGATTACTTGATGAGGATTTGAACTTTGACAAAAGCTATAAAATGTACGAATTCGAAAAAGATTTAATATTCCTAAGAGATGTTGATTCGCTGCCAATTTTGATGAAGGAGAGTGAACTTTTAAAATAAATAAAATGCAAGAACCATTATGGATATATGGTGCAGGTGGCATGGGCAAAGAAACACTTTGGCTTATAGAAGATTCAATGTATAATAATGTCATTGGTTTTATTGATGATTATAAAACATTAAATAGGTTGCATGATAAGCCAGTTATTAATACCATTGGAAATGAAGTAAGTTGCGTAATTGCAATAGCTGATTCTAAAACTAGAAAGAAAATCTCACTAAATGAATCATTAAATTTTGTGAATGTTTTACACCATAAATTGAGTTTTCATAAAAGCAATATAATTGGCGTTGGAAATATTATTTCAAAAGGAGTTGTAATATCCGTTGATATTAAAATAGGTAACCATGTTATCATAAATTCAAATAGTACTATTGGACATGATACGATTATCGAAGATTATGTATCAATTATGTCAGGAGTTCATCTTTCAGGTAATGTGCATGTTGGTGAAGGGAGTTTTATCGGCAGTGGAGCAGTGGTGTTACAAAACATCAAAATTGGCAAATGGTGCACAGTAGGCGCAGGTGCAGTTGTGACAAAGGATATTAATGACGGCAAAACATGTTTAGGAGTTCCTGCTAAAGAAAAAATATAAAATTATATGTTACTAAATATTAAACATCCTCTATTTTTTTTTCTATTAAAAGCCATCGCAATTTGGTTGATTTGGACTCTTTTATACAAAGTAGTATTTAAAGAGGAAGAGATAAATGATCCTATTACGCTTATTGAGGCTAAAATAACAGCTCAAGTGTTTGTATGGATGGGTTATGATGTGAGATTGTCGGATAATTTTGTAACTAAATACCGAAATATTGAAGGAGAAGATAAAGCAATACGTACAAAGCAATATATTTTAGTAAATGGTAAGCCAATTATAGGAATTGCTACAGCTTGCAATGGTTTAGAACTATTTGCCATGTTTTTTGGTTTTTTGATAGCCTTTGGGGGCAGAAAACGATTTTTCGAGTTTCTTATATTTGGGCTTTTAAGTATTTTCCTTCTCAATAACATTAGAATATTCATAATTGCATGGATATCAATGTTTAGTAGAGAATATGCAGATTTTCACCATCATTATACCTTTATGTTTATAGTATATGGATATATTATATGGCTTTGGCATAGATGGACAATAATTCAAGCTCCTTCAAATGAAAATGACTCCGAAAAATAAACTATTTATTATAATATTGGTGTTGCTTTATGCATTAGTAAATTATCTTGGCTATGTTTACAAATTTGATTTTATAGACAACAATTTGGCTTTTATTAGAGAAAAGTCAGACTTTAAAAAAAATGGAAATGAGGTATTATTCCAGTTTGATGTTTTGAAAACAAAAGTCAATTATTTTATATTCAGTTTAAATTTCCATGTTTTTTTAATCTGCTTACTAATCCAGTGCAGAATATCTTTATTCCTTAATGGGGATTCTAGTTTAAAATTGCTGCTTACTGCATTGATTTTAATTTTTTTCCTAAAACACATAGGAAAATTATTTTGTTTAAGTGACGATAACATCATGATATGGATTGGGACAAATATTATGACTCGTGCTTCGCACGTTTACAACTTTTTGTTGTTTTTCCCTTCAATGCCATTCCTGATTTTCATTTTCAATAAAAGTTTATCCGATAAATTTAAAACTATATCAAAACAAAAATAATCAATGAACAATAAAATTTGGCTTTCATCGCCACATATGTGTGGTAAAGAATTTGAAAATGTAAAAGTAGCTTTCGATACGAATTGGATTGCCCCTCTAGGTCCACATGTAGATGGTTTTGAAAAAGATTTAGTAACATATACAAAATCTGGATACGCTGCTGCTTTAAGTTCAGGTACATCTGCTATTCATTTGGCTTTAATAATGTTGGGTGTGGTTGCTGGTGATGAAGTATTGTGTCAAAGTTTCACATTCTCTGCTTCTGCGAATCCAATAGCTTATCAAGGAGCTATTCCTATTTTTATTGATTCGGAAGAAGACACTTGGAATATGTGCCCAAAACATCTTCGCTTAGCTATCGAAGATAGAATTAAGAATGGCAAGAAACCAAAAGCAATAATACCAGTTCATCTCTATGGAATGCCAGCAAAGATGGATGAAATAGTAGCCATTGCTAATGAATATGAAATTCCAATAATTGAAGATGCAGCTGAAGGTTTAGGATCCACATTAAATGGACAAGCTTGTGGTACATTTGGAGAATTGGGTGTATTGTCATTTAATGGAAATAAAATAATTACCACTTCTGGTGGTGGAGCCTTGATTTCAAACAATGAGGCTCATATTAATAAGGCACGTTTTCTAGCAACACAAGCAAGGGATAATGCTCCACATTATCAACATTCACATATAGGATATAATTATAGAATGAGTAATGTTTGTGCCGGAATTGGCCGTGGCCAAATGACTGTATTAAATGATAGGGTTGCGCAAAGAAGATCAAATTTTGAGTTTTATAAATCCAAATTGTCAAACATAAAGGGAGTCAGTTTTCATAATGAATCTGAAGGCTCTTTTAGTAACAGATGGTTGACTTGTATAATAGTTAATCCAAGCGAAACCAATGGAGTGACGCGTGAAGATATCAGGTTAGCTTTAGATAAAAAGAATATTGAGTCCCGACCATTGTGGAAACCAATGCACTTGCAACCCATATTCGAAAAGTATCCATTTTATGGTGATGGAACCTCGGCCAAACTTTTTGATAATGGTCTTTGTTTGCCTTCAGGATCTAATCTTTCAACCTCCGATTTGGAGCTTGTAGTTTCTATAATTCTTGAAGTCTTAAATCAAAAATAGATATTAGGTTTGAGCAAAATTACATTTGCAATTGTTGGCTTAGGACATATTGGTAAACGCTATGCTGATTTAATTCAAGTTAGAGAGGATGCAAAAATAGTAGCGATGGTTGAAATTAATCATGATTTGCATTCGAGTTTAAAGAATGCCTATAGTTGTCCAATTTATTCAGACATTCATGATTTAGTAAAACATCAAGATTCAATAGATGTTGTTTGTATTGCCACACCCAATTATTTGCATTGTGAACAGGCAACATTTTTTTTGAATCAAGGAATTCATGTAGTAATTGAAAAACCAATGGGCTTGACTAGTCAAGAGTGCCAATTGGTTATTGATACAGCAAAAAGTAATAATAGAAATGTATTTTGCGTTATGCAAAATCGTTATTCGCCTCCTTCATCTTGGCTAAAATCGATTGTTGAAACTGATTTGTTAGGTGCCATTTATCATGTTCAAATCAATTGTTTTTGGAATAGAGATAATCATTATTATTTAAATACTTCGTGGAAGGGCAAAAAGCAATTGGATGGTGGTACATTGTTTACTCAGTTCAGTCATTTTGTAGATACTTTGTATTGGATTTTTGGTGACATAAAAAATGTACGAACTCGATTCTATAACTATAATCACAATGATTCAATTGAGTTTGAAGATACTGGTTTAATTAATTTTGATTTAGTAAAAGGCGGGTCTGGAACAATTAGTTATAGTACAAGTGTTTGGAATAAGAATTTAGAAAGTAGTATAACTGTGATAGGGGAGAAGGGTTCTGTAAAAGTTGGGGGTCAGTACATGGACAAAGTGCTGCATTGTGATATCAAAAATTATGTTATGCCTATGTTATCTGAAACGAATGCTGCCAATGATTATGGAAATTATAAAGGGAGTGCAGCTAATCATCAATATGTAATTCAAAATGTTATTGATGTTCTAAATGGAGTTGAAGATATTAAAACCTCTGCTGAAGAAGGAATGAAAGTGGTTGAGATTATTGAAAGAATTTATGATAGTGAAATTTATTAATTAAGAAATTCAAAATTGAAATTATTTTTTTTAAGTTTTATTTTCGCACTTTGCTCAATTTCGATTAAGTTAAAAGCACAGTCTGCCGATACCTCATCAATCAATCAATTTGAAGTTTGGCGTCAACGAATAAATATTGGTCTTAGTGCAGGTTACCCAACAATTCCATTCATCAACCTAGGAATGAAATTTTATGATAAAGTATATCTTGATGTTTTTATTGAACCAGGTGAAACTAGAAAATATTCTTCTTTTTTTTCAATAGGTTATCAAAAAAATAGAATATTGAATAAAAATCTTTGTAGTCAAATTGGATTAAGTTTATTGCAGGTACAACCTAAAGACGATGGAAAAAAAATTAACCAGTTTGGAATGAATATAAAATTAATTAAACCATTTACTAGTAGGCTTGGTTTTTTTCTTAGCAGTCATATTGGTTACCCCGATTCAAGAGTTAATTATGAAAAACTTATTAATATTAATATTGGAGTGGATTTTTATTTTAAGAATGTGCCAATTTTATTGTATTAACGAATTGAAATTTTCCATAAAATGTAATCAATGAATTTAGAAATTTTTATACACAATACAGCCATAGTAGAACATGGCTGTAATATAGGTGCCGGAACAAAAGTCTGGCATTTTTCGCATATAATGGGTTCGGCTGTTATAGGTTCCAATTGCAATATTGGACAGAATGTATTTATTGCCGATGGTGTTATAATTGGTCACAATAATAAAGTTCAGAATAACGTATCAATATATACAGGTGTAGAGTGTGAAGACGATGTGTTTTTGGGTCCTTCCATGGTATTCACTAACGTTATTAATCCTAGAAGTACTGTTAATAGGAAAGAAGAATATAAAAGAACTCTAATTAAAAAAGGGGCAAGTATAGGGGCAAATGCAACCATTATTTGTGGAGTTGAAATTGGCTCTTATGCCATGATTGGAGCAGGAGCAGTTGTTACCAAAAATGTTAAAGATTTTGAATTATTAATTGGCAATCCTGCAAGGCAAATAGGATGGGTTAGTGAATACGGTAATAAGTTGCGATTTGATGAAAATGGAATTGCTTTATGCAAAGAAACTTCTTCAAAGTATTTGTTAGAAGATGGAAAGGTAATTAAGCTAAATAGATGAGTTTGAAAATTCAAATGGTTGACCTTAAAAGTCAGCATGCAAAAATAAAATCCGAACTAGACAATGCTATCCAAAAGGTGATAGAAAGTTCAGTTTTTGTAAAAGGGAATGAGGTTGCATGTTTTGAAAATGAATTGGCCGCATATTTAGGAGTTAAACATGTTATAGGATGTGGTAATGGGACAGATGCCATTCAAATTGCATTGATGGCGTTGGGTTTAGAAAAAGGTGATGAAGTTATTGTACCTGCATTTACTTATCCCGCAGCCATCGAAGTTATTGTTTTATTGGGTTTAAATCCAATTATGGTTGATATTGATATTGAATCATTCAATTTAGATGTAAGCAAAATTGAATCGAAAATAACACATAAGACTAAGGCCATCATTCCAGTGCATTTATTTGGTCAGAGTGCTGAGATGAAGTCAATTGTTCAAATGGCAAAAAAGCACAATCTATTTATTATTGAAGATAATGCTCAATCTTTGGGTGCGATATATACATTTTCTGATGGTGATAAAAAGCGAACTGGGACGATAGGTCATATAGGCATCACTTCTTTTTTTCCATCTAAAAACTTAGGTTGCATGGGAGATGGAGGAGCTATTATGACAAATGATGATGAATTAGCCCTAAAAATAAGAATGATAGCAAATCATGGCCAAAGAGAGCTATATGTGCATGAGCTAATAGGAGTTAATTCGAGACTTGATAGTATACAAGCTGCTATACTAAGAGTTAAGCTTAAATATTTGAATTCTTATGAATCCAAAAGAAATACAGCAGCTCATTATTATGATACATATTTGGGAAAATATCAAGACTTAATAATCCCCTTTAGAAGTGTTTTCTCTAGTCATGTTTTTCATCAGTATACTATTAGATTATCGCAAAGAATTGACAGGAATAAATTAAGAAAATATTTATTGGAAAGTGGCATACAAACCATGGTATATTACCCGACAGTTGCATGCAATCAGTTGGCATACTCATCAGATGCTAATAGTATTAATGATTTTCCTATGTCTGAACTCGCAAGTCAAACTGTTTTTTCATTGCCTATTCACACAGAGATGAATGAAAAATTGTTAAAAGAAATTTGTGAGACATTAATAGGGGGACTTAGGTCTCAAGGTATTTCATAATTGTTTACACAATGCAAAAGAAACTTATAGTTTTTGCCACCAAATTTGTAGGATTGTACCTTTTCTTAAACCTACTTTATCTACTTTGGATAAATTATTTGGGTAATCAAATTGATGGGATATCAAATTTAGTTGCTATCGTTTCTCAAAGAATATTGATTTCAATTGGTTATGATGTTTCGCTGATATACTCAGATTTACACCCACGAGTATTGTTTTACTTAAACAAGGTAAATTATATTACAGTAAGTGAAGGTTGCAATGGAGTAAGTGTCATGATTACTTTTTTTGCATCCATCTTATCATTTAAAGGAGCAATAAAATCAAAAGTTCTATTTTTATCCATTGGACTATTGGGTGTTTTTTTATTAAATGTAATGCGTGTTTCCACCTTATTTTATGTGGCCTTGAATCATCACGAATGGTTTTCTTTTCTCCATGAGTATGCCTTTACTGCACTTATTTATTCACTGGTATTTCTATTATTTATTTTTTGGGTAAATAATTATGGTGCATCAAATTTTAAAGAGGATGCTACTAAATAATTCCTTAAGATTTTCATTAGGCACACTAGCTTCAATAGGTTTGGCCGTAGCCTTTCTGTTTCAGAATTTTGATGTATTATGTTTTTGTATTAATCTGAATGGGTTTTACGAATTCAATCATAGCCATCACAATGAAGTAAATTTTGCAATAAACAAATTGCTCAGGTACATTATAAATAATGTTTCAGCCGTCATAATTATCCATATGTTATTTTTGGATATCAAATTTTCTAAAGCTGTAATCCTGATACAGACGCTTGTACTAATTATTTTCTTTCCATTTTATTTCTACTTTGCATTTTCAGAACCAATAATTCTTAGGCAACTCTACCAAAAGTTAAATATAATATTATTGAATCCAATAGTACCTTTCGTATTAGGAGTTTCCTACTTTTTTAAATCCCAGAATTCGTAGTTTTATGTTAGTGGTATTGTTTAATTGGCTATTGATTTTTTTTACCAACTATCCATTGGGCAGAGCAATCAATATTCAGATTAAGAATGATCAAAACCTAATACAAAATGTAATTGTTGGTTTGATAATCAACTCAAGTGTTTTGACCGCATTGGCATTTTTTTTGCCAATTTATTCTAATGTCCTTTATGGACTCTGTTTCTTGAATATTTCTCTTATTGCTCTTGAATTTCCCTATTATAAAAAAATATTTCAATCACTTAAGGAAAAGCTGATTCTTAAACAATCCTTTTTCCTTTTATTAGCATCTACAGTTTTAGCTATATATTCTTCCGCTTCATCTAAAATAAATGATGATGGTTTGTATTATACACAAACCATTAAATGGGTTAGAGAGTACGGATTTGTGCATGGTATATCAAACCTCCATGTTTCTTTAGGGCTATCCTCTGCATGGCATATTCTTCAATCGGTATATATCTTTTCAGATTCCGTTTACACCAATGACTTGAATGGTTTTGTTTTTTTAATATATACCTTTCTTATTGTGTCAAGAATTGCAAATAAAACAATCACACTATTTTCTATAACCCAATATTCTTTGGTACTTTTTTTATCAGTGCCATTTCTTTCTGCACCCAATCCTGACTTTCCTGTGATTGTATTTACAGCCATTGGATTGGATTTTTTTATTTGTAAAGAGAATTTTAAAGGAATAATCTTAATTGCTTGCTTTGTTATCACCATAAAAATCTCAGCTATTTTATTATTATGTTTAGGCGGATATTGTTTTTTTATCGAGCGAAAAAAAGTACTAGAAAGTCCTTTATTACTTTTAGTTATTTTAGTAATTTTCACTCTTTATATTTCTAAAAATATTTTTCAAACGGGCTATCCATTATATCCAATAAAAGCTTTTTCAGTAAATCAATTAGAATGGAAAACGCCTGAACCTCTTCTTGATTATTTTATACATGGCATTAAATCTTGGTCCTATTCTGATGAATACAAGCCCTTTTTGGTTGAAAATGAATACCAGAAGGATATAATTAGTCAATTATTAATGTTACTAAGTAGGGGAGGTGCAAAGGGCTTAATAAATAAATTCATCTTTGGTACAGTCTTAATTTCATTGATTTTATTTATTCGAGAGGGAATTCGAAAAACAATAACAATTAGCGAATCAATAATGCTAATCTTCGGTTTCTTAAATTTTATTATTTGGTTATTGTTTGCTCCTCAATATAGATTTATCCTGCCCGTATTCATTTTTTTTATAGCACTACTTATTTATAATGCTTTCAATAAACAAAACATCAAAAATAATAATTGGGTAACTAACTTTTTGATAGGAATTTATTCCATCATGTTTTTTATTGGTTTGGTTGGTATAAATGTTTTATCTACTAATACAAGTAAAGAATTAGGACAGATAGATAAGTTAACTTCCGAAAGACTTGTTTTTCCGTCCAATCAATATTATTTTGAAAGTATTGATAGCATTCTTGTGAATAATAAGTTCTATTACCATCCGACCCAAAATAGATATTGTTGGAACACAAATTTACCATGTATGTCTTCTAGTTATGAGAAAATTTTGTTTGAGAATTTTCATTTACAAATTTTTCCTATTGGAAGTTCTTTAAAACAAGGATTTCGGCTAATAAAACACTAAAATTGTCAAATAGAATAAGAGAATACTATATTTGTAATGTAAAATTTTATTGTGAAAAGAAAAATTCATACATAAGTAATTAATTTTGCAGACATAGTTTAATTATGAAGTATTTAAAATTATTATTTAATCACTCGAATAGTATTCCTAGATGGCTAATATTTGCTTTTGATTTAGGAATCTGTGCAGCAGCCTTTATTTTATCTGTTGTACTTAGATATAGTTTTAAATTTGATTCAAGATTAGTTGAGGCTGTTTTCAGAGTTTTACCGGTTGTGATTATTGTCAAAACGCTCTTTATGACCTATTTTAGGTTGTATTCAGGTATAGTTAGACATACAGGTGTTCAAGATGGCATCAAAATATTATATACCACTCTTTTAAGTTCTATAGCATTAATTACTATTGATTTCTTTTATAGGTCATTTAGCCCAGACAAAACTGCCTATATTCCACTTTCAATTGTTGTTCTCGATTTTATTATAAGTGCATTTTTACTTGCCGCTTTTAGAATGGCTGTAAAAGTTGCCTTCTTGAAAATATCCTATCAATCTGCAAAAGGCGAACAAATTACCTATGCCATATTTGGTGCTGGTGAGGCTGGAATTACAACTAAAAAGAAATTGGATCAATATAGAGCTATAAATACGAAGGTTGCAGCTTTTTTTGATGATAACCCAAAGAAAATTCGTAAATCAATTGATGGAATTGAGATATATAATTTTGATAATGATTTTGAAAATGTAATTAATAAATTCAATTTAGATACACTTATCCTAACACCTACCAATCTTAGTAAAAATAGAAAACAAGAAATTATAGAAAAGTGCTTAAACTTTAATGTGAATGTACGAACAGTTCCGCCTGTAGAGAAATGGATTAATGGAGAATTGAGTTTCAATCAGATTAAAAATGTTAACATAGAAGATTTGATTGAACGTGATACAATTGAATTGGATAAGCAGGGTATTAGCAACCAATTAGATGGAAAGGTTGTTATGGTAACCGGAGCCGCAGGTTCAATTGGTAGCGAACTGGTTAATCAAATACTTAATTTTAGGCCAAAGAAATTGGTTGCCATTGATAGCTCGGAAATAAAATTATACGATTTGGAGCATGAGCTATTGGATAAGCACAAAAACGAGTTTTTAAGGTGTACTGAATTAATATTGGCTGATATTGGAAACGAGAACAGAATGCGAAATATTTTCGAGAAATTCAGACCAGAGATAGTTTATCATGCTGCTGCCTATAAACATGTTCCTTTGATGGAAAGTAATCCTTCGGAAGCTATTAAGACAAATGTAGGGGGGACTAAAAATATAGCCGATTTATCAATTGACTTTGGCGTTGAAAAGTTTGTTATGGTTTCTACTGATAAGGCAGTTAATCCAACAAATGTGATGGGCGCATCTAAGCGTATAGCTGAAATTTATGTCCAATCTTTGAATAATGAATTACTATTAAATCAAAAAGCAAATACCAAATTTATTACAACTCGTTTTGGAAATGTTTTAGGCTCAAGTGGCTCTGTTATACCAAAGTTCCGTAAACAAATAAATGAAGGTGGACCCATTACGGTTACACATCCAGAAATAACTAGATATTTTATGACCATACCTGAGGCTTGCCAATTAGTTCTTGAGGCAGGATATATGGGTAAAGGAGGTGAGATTTTTGTGTTTGATATGGGTAAGTCTGTTAAAATTATAGACTTGGCCAAGAAAATGGTTAAACTATCAGGTTTAACATTGGGCAAGGATATTAATATAGCTTATACTGGTTTACGTCCGGGTGAAAAAATATATGAGGAGTTGCTAAATGATGGTGAAAATACATTACCTACCCATCACCCTAAAATAATGATTGGTAAAGTAAGGTTGTATAATTTTCAGGAAGTGCAAAACTCTACTAATGACTTGTTGGGACTTTATAACAAACAAAATCAAATGGCAATTGTTGCTAAAATGAAAGAGATTGTTCCTGAATTTCAAAGCAAAAATTCAGTATACGAGAGCCTTGACAAAAAAATTGAGCTTTCAAAAACTACTGTTGAAAATTTGCTGTCAAATCAATCTTAATCATTAAAGAGATTAAATTAAAAAAGCCATTCAAAATGAATGGCTTTTTTATGGATCTTCTTTGATTTCTAGAATCTAATTCCACCCGATAACATAAATGTATATTTTGTTAAGTCAATTTGAGCATAATTAATTTTATCATATGGACTATTGTATATAGTACTCATAGATCTAACGCAAGCTGCATCAATGAAGTATCCATTGCCCCATAGCATTCCTAATCCTGCAGATATTGATTGTTGTTTTATGCTTTTATGGTCATCTGAATATGGAGAATTATACAAATTGTACCCAGCTCTGAACCTATAATTATCCCAACGATATTCACCTCCAATTCTTAAATTATTTGCTTGCGTTAAATTTTGTCTGGCACTCGCATTAATTGGATCAAAGTAATTCTGAAATTCAGTTGATTTAATTTGTCCATCTCTATAATCAATCATTTCATAATCAGCTGAAATAAAGCCGTGCTGAGGTATCATTATTACCCCGCTCAAGGTTAACTTGCCTGGCGTAATTATTTGATAAGTACTATTAATATCTCCTGTTGTGGCTGAATAAGATTTTGTGCTGAAATTTGTTGTGTTTGATGAACTGTAAACATCGGTTAAATTTACCCTAATTGGAGTTTGATATGATAAACCAAATCTAAAATAGTCAATTGGACTTATGATAATACCAAATCTACCACCAACACCATAACCTGTTGTATTTACTGATGTTGTATATACATTATTGACATAAGGATTTGAGGATATCGACTTGGTTTTTACCTCCTCGGTGAATGTTGAATTGGTTGTTATGTTAGTGGTATTTAGAACCACACTTGCACCTAGGTATAAAAAGTTGCTGATATTACTGCCCATACCAAAATACCATTCATTCATATTTCCTCTTAATTGAGTGGATTTTATTTGATTTACAGAATAGTTTTTGTCGTTATTTCTTCCGAACCACGAATCAAAACTATCACTTTTATTGGGCGTATTATTAATGAGGTATGTATTCCATGCCAAATTTTGAATATCATTTAAATTATTGGAATCCTTGCCGTATGCTTGCAATGCTATGTAATCTCCATAGGAATTGTTTTTGCTAACTCCAGAATAGTAAGTGTTTTGCTGGAAATCAGCAAGTCGATTCATTCCAACTGCAAATGAGGCGCTAATCCAACCCGTTTTGGCATCTTTACCTCTTTCTTGATTTACATAACTAAAAACAGCACCAATATTGGGAATGTTGAAATTTGTTCTACTATCATTTCTGAGGCTACCCAAAAAAGAGGCATCTGCATAATTAGCTGTAACAGCCATCGAACCTAAAAGTTCGTTTCTTCTATAAAAACCAAGACCTGCTGGGTTGATTGATGCTGAAGATAAATCTGCACCTACTGCACCCCATGCTCCCCCAGCTCCTAGTACCCTGGCTGAGCCAATTGCATCAGTTTTTGATATTCTTACAATGTCTTCTACATTTTGGGCGAAGCCCTTCCATGTAGCTATTAATAAAGTGATTGCTACTACTAACTTTTTCATATAATTATTAATTTTTACATTCTAGGTCTTGAACCTCCGCCTCCTCCACCGCCATTTCTTGGTGCCGATGGAGCTGAAAATGATGGAGTACTGTAACTTGGTCGAGAAAAATTATTTTCAGGTTGTTGGTATTGTCTATTATAGGTAGGGGTTTGTTGTTGATTATTTTGGTAGTTATTATTCCTTTGTTCACTAGGTGTTACATTATTATCACTACGAAATGAGGGTGCGCTAGGTTGATTGTCTCTGCTATATCCAGAATAATTACTGTAATTTGGTGTTTCTGTTGCACCGGTTGCTCTGTTGTAATTAGCTGGAGGATTATATTGGTAGGTGCCGGACTCGTCCCTTTTTAAAGTTGCTCCTCCATTGTTAAATGATTGAGATGGCATGGTATTTACATCTGTAGCAGGCACGGAACCTCTTTCCAATAGTTGTCCTGGTCTGGGTGTTGCGTTAACACCGCCAACAACTCCATTGCTTGTGGGTGGTATGTCTGAACCACTCATAACCCTTGGGCGATTGATGGGTGCGGGTGCATTTGGTTTATTATCAATAATTACTGGGTTATAATATGGGTAATTTGAGCCATAATATGGATTATAACCACCATAATAAGGGTTATTTGAACCATAAAATGGACAATAACCCCAATTATTGTAGTATGAGCTCCCCCATCCAAAATTGTTAAACGGGTTGCAGAAATTGTTATTACCCCAGCCTAAGTTATATCCAAATCCATAGTTGAAATTGTTAAATGGACTCAACCCAAAACCAAAACTCCAACTAGGAGAGTAACTATTCCATCTGCTGTATCCATAGTTATTCCAGCCGTAATTGTTATATCCCCAATATGAATTTGAGTAATTGTTATTGTATAAATTATTTAATCTTCTTAAACGTCTTGCTTCTTCACGCTCATCAAATACAGGAGCTTTGTAAGGATTGTAATTTGTGGCTAATTGCGGATTTTTCTTATACAAAGAGTCTGTATCTGCTCTGTATTTTCCATAAGCCATCGCAGCATTTGGATTTACATCAGTCGGTCTGTTGTCAAAGGTTCCTTCGTTGACTTTTGAAGGGTATTGTTGCATGATTTTATTAATATCTACATCAGGAGTAATGATAGCTTGTTTGCCAGATTGTTTTCTTGAAAAATAGGCATCATCATCTTCTAATTGGTATTTATTTTGCACAGTACCGCAAGCTGCTAAAACGCTTGTAAATAATACAATTGATAAAATTCGTAAATTATTCATGGTGCTATAATTTTATACTTTCAAAAATAAACGATATTTCAGCATAATTGGTGTAAAAAATTAATACTGATTTTTAATTGTATATCAAAATACAAATACCGTTCCATTTTTTAATTTTTCGAATACTTAAATATACTAATAGTAAATAGGCTTTAAATTCATCAAGAATTCAATTAATTTGCGCCTGATATGGTCGAAGTAAAAAAAGTAAAACGTAGCGAAAATTATTCTGAATGGTATAATAATTTGGTAAAGCAAGCTGATTTGGCAGAGCATTCTGCTGTAAAAGGTTGCATGGTTATTAAGCCTTATGGATACGCTATTTGGGAGAAAATGCAAGCAGAGCTTGATAGACAGTTTAAAGAAACAGGACATCAAAATGCATATTTCCCATTGTTTGTGCCAAAAAGTTTGTTTGAAGCCGAAGAAAAAAATGCAGAGGGCTTTGCCAAGGAATGTGCTATTGTTACGCATTATCGTTTGAAAACTGACCCTGATAATAAGGGTAAACTTATGGTTGACCCAGAGGCTAAACTAGAAGAGGAGCTAATTGTAAGACCCACTAGTGAGGCCATTATTTGGAATACCTATAGAGATTGGATTCAATCTTATCGTGACTTGCCAATTTTGATTAACCAATGGGCCAATGTGGTAAGATGGGAAATGAGAACCAGGTTGTTTTTAAGAACTGCGGAGTTTCTTTGGCAAGAGGGACATACAGCCCATGCCACCAAAGAAGAAGCACTTGCTGAAACCAAGCAAATGCTTGAAGTATATGCTGATTTTGCGGAAAATTTTATGGCCGTGCCTGTAATAAAAGGAGTTAAAACTGAAAATGAAAGATTTGCGGGTGCAGATGAAACCTTTTGTATCGAAGGATTGATGCAGGATGGAAAGGCTTTGCAAATGGGGACTTCTCACTTTTTAGGGCAAAATTTTGCCAAGGCTTTTGATGTGAAATTTGTTAGCAAAGAGAATAAAAAAGATTACGTGTGGGCAACAAGTTGGGGCGTTTCAACTCGTTTGATGGGAGCCCTAATTATGAGTCATAGTGATGATGAGGGGTTGGTGTTACCTCCTAAATTGGCGCCTATCCAAGTCGTAATTGTGCCTATTTTTAGAAAAGAAGAAGAGAAAATTGCTGTGCTTGAAAAAGCAAGAGAGTATGCCAAAGTACTTAAGTCAAAAGGAATTTCAGTGAAGTTAGATGATAGAGAAGGACAATCTCCAGGGTTTAAATTTGCAGAATATGAATTGAAAGGTGTGCCTGTTAGAATAGCCATTGGTCCAAGAGATGTTCAAAATCAAACTGTGGAAGTGGCAAGAAGAGATACCAAGGAAAAACAAGTGATGGCAGAGGTGGATTTAGCACATAAAATTGAACATTTGTTGACCCAAATACAGCAAAACATCTATCAAAAAGCATTGGACTTCAGAAGCGAGAATATAACGCCCGTTAATTCTTGGGACGAGTTCAAACATGTTCTAGAAAATAAACCAGGATTCATCTTGGCTCATTGGGATGGAACGAGTGAAACTGAGACCAAAATTAAAGAAGAAACCAAGGCTACCATTCGTTGTATACCTTTGGATAGTGCGTTGGAAGACGGTAATTGTGTTTATACGGGAAACCCTTCAAAACAAAGGGTATTGTTTGCTAAGGCATACTAAAAGGAATGTTTCACTTATGAGAAGCTTATTATTTTTATTGGTATTTATGTTTGGCTTAAGAATGCTTAATGCCCAAATAAACAAAGGCTCAAGTATTATCAATCTTGATGGAATATTTACCTATTTATACTCTTCGGATAAGATGACGAGTATTATTCAATCAGGTTATAAAATAGAGCCTACTTATGAGTATTCTTTTAATCAAAATATTAGCTTTGGGCTTGGGATTAATTATGCTAATAACTCCACATTAATAACTAATAATTATACCAGAAACCAAAGCAAGTATGGAGCATCTTTATTTTTCAAAAGGTATTTTACAATTTCCCCTAAGGTCTTGTTATATTTGATGCCACAGATTTCAATTAATTCTGGTAACTATAAGTATGTTTCAGCTACTTCAAGTTTTACAGATGCGTATGATTTTTCGCACAATAGTTTTTCGATAAATTGTGGTGCTAGCTATTTTATTAAACCAAGTATTGCATTAAATTTAAAAGTAAATACTTTTCAATTTGCAACAGTATCAGGACCAGACTTTTCTTATAAATCATTTGATTTTTTTAGTTTGGCAAACCCCGAGATATTGATGTTCGGTATAAAATTTCTTCTTAACAAACCTACTGAACCTATAAATTAATAATTATTCATCTCCTTCTGCCAAACTGTCTATAAATTGCTTTTGGCTTTATTTATGACTCTACGAGAAAGTTTTATTGAGCTAAATCTTCAATAAATACTTAGGTAAATTGGGCAAAAACCTTATTTTTACCGCCCTTGATTTTAATACGTTTTCAAGACAAAATAATTAGATATGTTAGATAGTTTATTTAAAGGATTAACAAAGATTTTTGGTAGTAAGTCTGAAAGAGACTTGAAACCCTTATACCCTAGAGTTGAGGCTATAAATGCAGAGTATAGAAAACTAAGTAGTTTAAGTAATGATGAACTTAGGGCTAAAACGATTGAGTTTAAAGCCATCATTGCTGAGAGACTTGCTAGCATAGATGAAGAGATTGCGGAAGTTAAATCTCAAACAGAAAGTGAAGAAACCAAACTTTCTGATAAAGAAGCATTGTTCAAGGAGATTGACAAACTTAAGAAAGATAGAGATGCTAAGTTAGAAGAGGTTTTAGACGAATTGCTTCCGCAAGCATTTGCCGTGGTGAAAGAAACTGCAAGAAGATTTTCTGAAAATAAAACGATTGAAGTAACTGCCAATGATTTTGACAAGAAAATGGCAACCCTTACCAAACCTGTGAAACCAGTTACCATTCAAGGTGATAAAGCCATTTGGGCAAATAGTTGGGAGGCTGCAGGTACTACTGTTAATTGGAATATGGTGCACTACGATGTGCAGCTTATTGGTGGCATGGTACTGCATAGTGGTAAAATATCGGAGATGGCAACAGGTGAGGGTAAAACATTGGTTTCAACCTTGCCAGCCTATTTAAATGCTATTGCTGGACAAGGGGTTCATATCGTAACTGTGAATGACTATTTGGCTAGAAGGGATTGTGAATGGAATGGACCATTGTTTGAATTTCATGGCCTTAGGGTTGATTGTATTGATTATCATCAACCTAACTCTGCTGAAAGAAGAAATGCCTATTTGGCCGATATTACATACGGAACAAATAATGAATTTGGTTTTGATTACTTGCGTGATAACATGAGCAGCAATTTGGAAGAGTTGGTGCAACGCAAACATCATTATGCCATGGTGGATGAGGTGGATTCAGTTTTAGTGGATGATGCCAGAACCCCTTTGATTATTTCAGGACCTATTCCAAAAGGAGATGAGCAGCAGTTTTATGCTTTAAAACCAAGAATAGAAAGATTGGTAAATGCACAAAAAGCCTTTGTAAATACAGCCTTGGCTGATGCTAAAAGATTATTAGCAGCAGGTGATGAAAAAAATGGCGGATTTAAATTGTTACAAGCTCATAGAGGTTTACCTAAGAATAGTGCGGTAATTAAATATCTAGGTGAGCAAGGTGTTAGACAAATACTATTAAAAACAGAGTCTTACTATTTGCAAGATCAGCAGAAGGAAATGCACAAAGTGGATGCTGACTTGTATTTTGTAATTGATGAAAAACAAAACTCTGTAGATTTATCAGAAAAAGGTGTTGAACTAATTACCAGTTCAGGTGAAGATCCTCATTTCTTTATTATTCCTGATGTAGGAAGTGCCATTGCACAGATAGAAAGCGCAGAAATTTCAGATGAAGATAAAATCAAATCAAAAGAACAATTGATGATTGATTTTACTATCAAATCTGAAAGGATTCATACCATCAATCAATTATTAAAAGCATATTGTATGTTTGACAGAGACGTTGAATATATCATACAAGAGGGCAAGATTAAAATTGTAGATGAACAGACAGGCCGTGTGCTTGATGGTAGAAGATATTCTGATGGATTACATCAAGCCATTGAGGCAAAAGAAAATGTAAAAGTAGAGGCCGCAACGCAAACGTATGCTACTATAACCTTACAGAATTTTTTCAGGATGTACCATAAACTCGCTGGTATGACAGGTACTGCAATTACCGAAGCTGGTGAGTTGTGGGAAATTTATAAGTTAGATGTTATTGAAATTCCGACAAATCAAAAGATATCTCGTAAGGATGAAAATGATGTAATATATAAAACCAGAAGAGAAAAATATAATGCTGTAATTGATGAAGTAAGTGCATTGGCGGAAGCAGGTCGACCTGTTTTAGTAGGTACAACTTCTGTTGAGGTTTCAGAATTGTTAAGCAGAATGTTATCTCAACGTAAAATTAAGCACAACGTATTAAACGCAAAACAAAACCAAAGAGAGGCCGATATTGTAGCAGAAGCTGGTCAAAAAAGTACAGTAACCATTGCTACCAATATGGCTGGTCGTGGTACGGATATTAAGCTTGGCGAAGGAGTTAAAAACTCTGGTGGTTTGGCTATTATAGGTACAGAAAGACATGAGTCAAGACGTGTAGATAGACAGCTTCGAGGACGTGCAGGTAGACAAGGTGATCCTGGAAGCAGTCGTTTTTATGTGTCACTTGAAGATGATTTGATGCGATTGTTTGGTAGTGAGCGTATAGCTAGTGTGATGGATAAGTTGGGAATGAAAGAAGGCGAAAACATTGAACACTCATTAATTACTAAAAATATTGAAAGAGCTCAACGAAAAGTGGAGCAAAATAACTTTGGAATTCGTAAAAGATTGTTGGAGTATGATGATGTGATGAATTCTCAAAGAGAAGTTATTTATTCGAAAAGACGTAATGCGCTTTATGGAGATAAATTGGAATTAGATATTCAAAATATGATGTCCGATATCTGTGATGAATTGATTTCAACTTACCAAGATTTAAGAAGTTATTCTGAATTTACATTAGAATTAATCAGACTATTTTCTCATGAAACTGCTATTACTGAAAATGAATTGTTAAATGGCAAACATGATACAGTAGCTGATAAATTATTTGATGAATTGTTTGACCACTACAAGCGCAAAATTGAATCTGTTGGAGCTCAAGCATGGCCTGTAATTGAAGATGTATATAATAACAGAGGTCAGCAATATGAAATTATAGGAGTTCCAATTACAGATGGACTTCGTAGCATGCAATTGCCTGTTAACCTAAAAAGAGCTTATGAAAATAGGGGTAAGGAAATAAGTAAAACCTTAGAGAAATTTGCGACTCTAATGCTAATTGATGATGAATGGAAAGAGCATTTGAGAGAAATGGATGAATTGAAGCAATCTTCACAAAATGCAGTGTTTGAGCAAAAAGACCCATTGCTGATTTATAAATTGGAATCGTTCAACTTATTTAAATCAATGCTTTCCCGATTGAATAAAGAAGTATTGAGCCTATTATTTAGAGCTTATATTCCTGTTGAAAATGCAAATGAAGTGAGACAAGTTGAAGAAAGAAAGCAAGATACAAGTAAGCTTAAAACCAGTCGCACAGACGATTTAGCTCAATCGCAACAAATGGCAAGACAAGCTGCAGAGGGTGTAAGCGAACAGCCAAAACAACATCAAATTTTCAGTGGACCAAAAATTGGTAGAAATGACCTTTGTCCATGTGGAAGTGGCAAAAAATACAAGTCGTGTCATGGCAAGGAGGAAGCTTAGTTAATTTAAATTCATTAGAATATTTGTGTAACATTTCATGTCAATTAAGAATTAAAAATGGAATTAAATAAATACATCGAGCATACCATGCTCAAACCTAATTGTACTGAAGAGGAAATAATATCTTTGTGCAATGAGGCTGTAGAGCATAAGTTTTATGGCGTTTGTGTGCCTCCATTTTATGTACAATTAGCTAAGAAAGCCATCAAAAAAGCAGATGTTAAAATAATAACGGTTATAGGTTTCCCATTAGGTTATAACTCAGTTTCATCTAAGGTTGAGGAGACAAAGAAGGCAATTACTTCGGGTGCTCATGAAGTGGATATGGTAATGAATATTGCAGCATTTAAAAGTGGAGATATTGTATCTGTTCAAAATGATATTCAATCTGTAACTACAGCTTGTCATTTGCAAAACAAGCAAGTGAAAGTGATAATTGAAACTGCATATTTAAGCGATGAAGAAATTATTCAAGCATGCAAAATATGCGCAAATTGCGAAGCAGACTTTGTGAAAACTTCCACTGGATTCGCTAGCAGCGGTGCCACAGTTGAAGCAGTTGAACTAATGAGAAAAACATTACCAGCTAAAGTTAAAATTAAAGCTGCAGGAGGTATAAGAGATGCTGCATTTGCAGAGAAGTTAATAGCAGCCGGAGCTGACAGAATCGGGGCATCAGCAAGTGTGAAAATGGTATCAGAATAAGCTATAAAATTAAAGCTATGAATAAGTTACTTGTTTTTATTTCGATTATGACTTTGATTACCATTAACTCCTTTGCTCAAAAAGCTAAGTTAACAGTAAACAATGATGCATACTTAGATACTGCCATCCAGAAAAATATTGATAAAAATAAAATAGCCAACATAATAGATGGATATAGAATTCAATTGTTTTCTGGTTCGGAAAGGAATAATGCAAATGCATTAAAAACGAAATTTTTAAAGCTGTACCCTGAAACACCTGCCTATTTAATTTATCAGCAACCATATTTCAAGCTACGCGTTGGAGATTATCGAACTAAGATAGAAGCACAAAATATTTTTTATAAATTACAAGATGACTTTGGACAAGTCATAATTATTCCAGATAAAATCAATCTACCTAAACTCAATTAAAACTTTTTTAAGATGAAATTAGTAAGTTATATACATAACAAATCAAGCCAACTAGGTATTATACATGAGGGTAAAATTTATTCTCTTAAAGAATTAGATTCATCCTTCCCAGATAAAATGCGTAAGTTTTTATTTGCTGGAGAAAGCATGATGGAAAAGGCAAAGAAATGGGACGAACAAATTAAATTAGGCAAGGTGAATAAATCATTTGTACTAGAAAAAGATGTAGTGCTTGAAGCCCCTGTTCCTCAGCCAACTTCTTGCAGAGACGGCTATGCTTTTAGACAACATGTGGCTGCTGCAAGAAGGAATAGGAAAGTAGAAATGATTGCGGAGTTTGATCAATATCCAATTGTTTATTTCACAAACCACAATGCAGTTCAAGGCCCAGGTGATATCATGTGTATGCCAGATCATTTTCAAAAATTGGATTTTGAATTGGAGGCTTCAATTGTTATTGGTAAAAAAGGTAGAAATGTAAAAGCTGCGGATGCTGATAAGTACATAGCAGGTTATATGATAATGAATGATATGAGCGCAAGAACCCTGCAAATGGAAGAAATGTTGCTGAATCTAGGGCCTGCAAAAGGCAAAGATTTCTCAACAGTTATTGGTCCATACTTTGTAACACCTGACGAACTTGAACCATATAAAATAGATCCTAAAAAAGGACATGTTGGAAATGCATACAACCTTAGCATGAAATGTTGGGTAAATGGAAAAATTGTAAGTGAGGGTAATATGGGTGATATGGATTGGACATTTGCTGAAATAGTTGAAAGATGCGCTTATGGCGCAGATATATTACCTGGTGATGTAATAGGTAGTGGTACCGTAGGAACAGGATGCTTTTTAGAACTGAATGGTACCGGATTGTTAAATGATCCAAACTACACACCGCAATGGCTTCAAAATGGAGATGTGGTTGAAATGGAAATAACAGGTTTGGGACATTTAAGCAATACCATAAAAAAAGAAAACAGCGATTTTTCAATATTGGCTTTGAAAAAAATGTAAAACAATACAAAATTGATGAAATCGATAGAAGTTGTTTATACACCTGCTTTATTGCCCTTGTATGATGTAAAAGGCAAAATTGTTGTAATTATAGATATTCTTAGAGCAACAAGCACCATGTGTGTGGCTTTTCAAACAGGGGTGAAACGAATTTTACCTTCAAGTTCCCCTGAAGAGTGTAAAATTTTCAAGGATTTTGATTTTATCATTTCTGCTGAGAGAAACGCTATGAAGGTTGAGGGATTTGATATGGGGAATTCACCTTTCGAGTATCAAAATCCTTTATTGATTGGTAAAAGTATAGCCTTTACAACCACCAATGGCACCAAGGCAATCAAACTTTCTCAAAAAATGGAGGCTAGCGAAATTGTAATTGGGTCGTTTCTGAATATTGAGATACTCTCCAATTGGCTATTAGAGCAGGATAAGTCAATCATTTTATTGTGTTCAGGGTGGAAGGATAAGTATAACATTGAAGATACACTATTTGCAGGTGCTGTTGTATTAGCAATTAAGGATGGATATGAAATAGATTGTGATGCTGCAATTAGCGCTGAGGACCTGTATGTAAATAACCAAAATGATTTACTCAGCATAGTAAAGAAATCCTCGCATGCCAAGAGATTTACCTTGTTGAATTCACAAACAGATGATGTAGAATTCTGTTTACAAAAAAATATATGCCCCGTTTTACCTAGGATGAATGGTGAATACATCACTTTGTAAATAATAAAAAACTTGTTTGTCAATTAATTACATATCTTGCAGCCTCAAATTAAATAAATAACATAATGCAAGAAGGAACAGTAAAGTTTTTTAACGAAACAAAAGGCTTTGGATTTATCACTCCTAATGAAGGTCGTGAAGACATTTTCGTACATTCATCAGGTCTAATCGATCGTATTAGAGAAAACGACAAAGTACAGTTTGAAACTGAAAGAGGTCAAAAAGGAATTAATGCAATAAACGTACAAACCGTAAAATAAATCATTAAATTCAAGTAAAAAAAAGGCATGTGTTAAACATGTCTTTTTTTTTGCTCTACTGTTTTTTAGTTTTAGATAATCCATGTTGCAATTCAGTATAATTCTAATAAAATGGATAGTGCTAATAATTAGTTGAATATAAAATTAATTTCATAATGTTAAATTCAATCTGTTTTTTTTCATAAAATAAATTAATTTTGGGACATTAGATAAGTAAAAACGAGAAATATTTTTTTTGGATAACAAGAATATAAATGATGATGTTATAGAGATTGAGAGTAATTGGTACATAATACTTAAAGAAATTCTTATTTTCTTTGGGGTAACCTTTATTTTATATTGTACTTACTTTATCACCACACTAATTTCTTCAATAGTGTATATGAGGTATTCAACAATGAATCGAATTGAAGAGGAGATGTCTTATCAAGCGTCAGCTTTAGAAAGGTATAATGCAACTCATAGAATTAAATCAACTGAAATTGTTGTAACATCTCAAATGGAATTATTGAAAAATGACCTGAAATACAGTAAATTTAGTATATATTTAATCCTATTGTTGACCCCTATTGCATTGTGTTTTATTTATTTATTTTTTACTCAATTAAATCTGAGGTCTCGTATTAGAATTCCAACTACAATTTTGTCTTTTGTTTTGGTGGTCACAATATACTTCATTGAAGAGTTTAATACCTTGCTTCAAGAGGGAGAGAGTTTACTTTTTATTATTAATTGTATCGTTCCCTTTATTGTTAGTTTCTTTCTTTGTCTATTTGTTCTTCTTACTCCAAAGAATGGCAAGTTTTCTTACTACAATTAATCATAACTTTTGACAATAATATATGAGGGTGCAATTAATAATATTAATAATATTATTTAATCTAAGCAACTTACGCTCTCAGAATAGTCTTCATATCAATTTACTTAGTAATTGGAATAACCCAAATTTATCCAAAGTAGATGGGCTTGGAAGTATTTGGAATGATATTACTGGTTGGCACGATAGTATAAAAAATCGCGAATATGCGATTGCTGGTACTGGTGATTCTATATATTTTTTTGATATAACAATACCTAAACAAATTACCCTAGTTGATGTTGAAGATGGAAAGGCTAAAGGTGCAATAAATCGTGATTACGAGACATATGGTCATTATGCCTATTGTGTAGCTGATCAAGGTTATGCCGCACTTCAAGTTTTTGATTTACAATATCTGCCTGATTCTGTACATAAGGTTTTTGAAAGTGATACCCTTGGCATGAATACACATAGTATGCATATCGAATCGGCAAGTAAACGATTATACATGTGTTCTAATAAATTTGGTAGACCTGCCACTTTTAGCAGCGCAATGGATGTATTATCACTTGAAAATCCAGAAATCCCATATTTTTTAGGAAGGCTAGATGTTCCAAAAAATATTAATGGTCAACCTGTTTTTAATAATGTTCATGAGGTTTTTACAAGAAATGATACTGCTTATTGTTCCGCTGAATATCAGGGTTTGTTTATTTATGATTTGACAAACTTGATCCAACAAAAACTATTAGGTGTTATAACCAATTACGCTCAAGCAGGTTATAACCATACTTCTTGGTTGGATAAAACAGGGAAATATATAGTAGTCAATGATGAAGTTCCAACAGGTCTTGCTGCTAAAATATTTGAAATAAGTGATTTTCGTAATCCCAAATTATTAAGCTTATTTAATTCTCACCCAAAGGCTACTCCTCATAATTGTTTTTGGGTAAATAAATATATTTATCAATCTAGTTATCAGGATGGTGTATATATATGGGATGCAAGCGATCCAATTAATCCCCGTGTAGCTGCCTTTTATGATACTTACCCACAAAACGACACCATATTTAATCCAACCTATGAAGGGTGTTGGGGCGTTTATCCTTTTCTGCCTTCAGGTAATATTATTGCCAGTGATAGAATGAATGGTATTTTTGTTTTGAAACCCGATTCAACCATTACTGGAATTGATAATCATAGTGTTTTTTTTAAAAATAAAGTCATACTCCATCCAAATCCTGCAAGCCATAGTATAAATTTAAATTTTGATGATATTCCAATGAATAATTTGGATATTAAAATATGCAGTTCATTAGGAGAATTTGTTACAATTAAAATAGATGGTAATCTTAACGAGAAATCTATAGATGTATCTTCCTTAAACATGGGTGTTTATTTTGTTATTTTGCAAACCGATGAACATTTCCAAATACTAAAGTTTATTAAACACTAGTTTTACTTTTTCTGTAGGTATATATTTATATTATTGCAACTAATATCTTTGTTTATACATCTTATCAAATATGAAAAAAATAAAATTTTGTTTTTTATTAATACTGATTTCGATTTCAGGTTTTTCTCAGTATAAATTAGGTCCTAAAATTCAATGGGAAGATGAAAATTGGATTTGGGGCAAAATTATTATGGAGCAAGGCATTGTTGGGCATATGTATAAGTTTATAAATGTCGGTGATGAACCTGTTAAAATAACAGAGGTTTTACCGAGCTGCGGATGCACTGTAGCTGAATGGTCCACTCAATCTATTTTGCCTGGCAAATCAGGATTTGTAAAAGTGAAATTTGACCCTAAAGGAAAATTAGGTCCTAATTCAAAATATGTGACAGTAAAAACTAACTCCAATCCATCTGTTTTTACTCTTACCATGAAAGGAGAGGTGATTTCAAACAAATGGCAAAGAAGTAAATATAAGCTACAATATGGTAATTTGGCTATTGTTACCAACAAAATTGAAATTGGAAATATAAAGGAAAATAGTAGTTATAAATTTGAAATACCTCTTGCAAATATTGGAAATAAACCAGTATTGATTAAAAAGATTTTCAATGCTTCTAACATAAAAATCACTTATGAATCCACTACAATTGGAACAGAGGAGGAGTTGATATTGAATTGTATATACACTCCAATTAGACCTACTGTTTTTGGCGAGAATCTTCATGAAATAAAAATACTAACAAATGATGATACCTTGGCACTCAAAACGTTTTCTCTATTGTCAGTTGTTGAGGAAGATTTTTCAAAATTGACACCAAAACAACTTAGAAAGGCTCCTATATTGTCATTTGATAAAACAGAGGAACAATTTGGTACAGTTTCTGATGAAGACACGAAGACTGTCATTTTTAAATTAACAAACAAAGGAAAGTCAGATTTGATAATTCATAAATTAGTTAATCAATGTGAATGTATTGAGGTTGTATCAGATAAGATGAATGTTAAAAATGGAGATGTTGCTTCAATCACAGTAAAATATTCACCAAGAAAATATATAGGTGTAGATGAAAGATTCATTAATATTATTTCGAATGACCCTAAAAATAGCAATTTCATTCTAACTATCAAATCATACGTACTCCCTGCGGAATAATTATTTTAATATTTTATATATTTATGAAAAAGTGGACTATAATAGCTGTTAGTTTTATCAGTGGTATTGCAGGTGCTTTTGTTTTTTCTAAATTAAAGCCAAATACCATTTTGTACCAAGTTAGTGCCGACTCTCAAAATAAGATTAGTTCAGCGCACTATAAATCGACAATGCTTGAAAGCAGCAGTTTTGTAAAAGCATCTAAAGATGCAACACCAGCTGTTGTGTTTATTAAAACTTTAAGTAACCAAAGGAACTATGTTGACCCATTTTTTGATTTTTGGAACAACATGGATTTTTTTGGTAGGAGAGGACCTGTTGCTAGTAGTGGAAGTGGTGTTATTCTGACTGATGATGGTTATATAGTAACAAATAATCATGTAGTAAAAGATGCAGATGTGATAGAGGTTATTACAAACAATCAAAAGCAATCTTACAAAGCTAAGATTATTGGAACAGATCCCTCAACGGATTTGGCATTGTTGAAAATAGAGGGTTCTAACTTACCCCATTTAACATTAGGAAATTCAGATAATGTTGAAATTGGAGAATGGGTAATTGCTGTTGGTAATCCTTTCAACCTGACTTCTACTGTTACTGCCGGTATTGTGAGTGCTAAAGGAAGGAATATCAATATTGTGAATAATCAATTCCCAATAGAATCATTTATACAAACTGATGCGGCCATTAATCCAGGAAATAGCGGTGGTGCATTGGTTGATTTAAATGGTAAATTGATTGGAATTAATACTGCCATTGCATCCAATACAGGGAGTTATAATGGATATGGGTTTGCAATTCCTGTAAATATTGTTTCTAAAATTGTTAAAGACTTGATTGAATTCAAGGAAGTTCAAAGAGGCTTCACGGGCATGGATGTAAAAGACATTGATGCCGATTTGGCAAAAAAGCTAAATATTAACAATAACCTTGGAGTATATGTATCTTCAGTATTGGCTGAAGGACCAGCAGATAATGCTGGGCTAAGAGCAGGTGATATAATCATTAAAGTTAATGGACGAGATATTGATAGCAAATCCATTTTTGATGAACATATTGAATATTTGCGTCCAGGTGAAAAAGCAAAAATGACTATTGTTAGAAATGGTAAAGAAATGGAGTTTGCAGTAAGCTTATTGAATAGGGAAGGTACTACTGCCATCATGCGCAAAGGTACAGTAAGTAGCGAAATTCTAGGAGCTGATTTTCAAGCGGTTACTAAAATAGAGAAGGATAAATTAGGCATCAAAAATGGTATTAGAATAAGCAATCTTCGTCAAGGTAGAATGGCTGGTATGGGACTAAGTGATGGTTTTATCATCATTAGCTTAAATAAAAAAGAATATGAAAAACCTGATGACCTTATCAAAGATTTGGAAAAAGTGAGAGGACAAATTGTTATTGACGGAATTTTTCCTAATGGTGGAAGAGGAGTGTTTTCTTTTTATTCAAATTAGTTTTGACTACACTGCTACTTTATCCGTTCGCATTGTTCCTCTATACATTTGATATTTATGAAATTTGCATTCTAACTGTCCATTCCAAACAACAAGCTTTTTGGAGGCAGTTAGGTGCATATGTTTCAAAGCCTCTTTGTTGGACGAAATTATCCATGCATCATAACCTGTAAAGTTTTTCTTAAGTGTATCGCCAATCATTCGATAGAATCCATTTACATCATCCATTTCGATACGCTCGCCATAGGGTGGATTCATAATTACGATTCCACCACCTTCTGGTGCTTTTTGTTCTTCAAATCGCATATTGCTTAGCTTAATTTCATTTTCTAAACCAGCTTTTATTACGTTGCCTCTAGCAATTTCAATTACCTTAAAAACAGCATCATTTCCAATGAATTGAGCCTTACTTGGTCTAATATTGTTTTGTGCCTCTAGTTTTATTCCATCCCAAAGTTTGGCATCAAAATTTTTCCATCCCATGAAGCCAAACCATTTTCTGGCCATATTAGCGGGAATATTTTTTGCAAACATTGCCGCTTCGATTAATATGGTTCCGCTGCCACACATGCCATCCACAAAATTACCTTCACCATTCCAACCTGAATGAATAATAAGTGCGGCTGCAGTTACTTCATTCAAAGGCGCTAAATTAGCATCAGCTCTATAGCCCCTTCTATGTAAAGACTCTCCAGAGCTATCCAATGAAAGCGTACATTCGTTTTGGAAAATATGTAAATTGAGTTTTAAAATAGGTTGTTCTAAATCTACATTGGGTCTTACACCATATTTTTCCCTAAATTGGTCTACTATGGCATCTTTTGTTTTTAATGCGATATATTTGGTATGGTTAAAAAAATCGGAATTGGAGCTGGCTTCTACTGATAGTGTATCATTTGCATCCATATATTCATCCCAATTTATTTTTTTTACCTCATCGTATAGCTGTTGCTCATCGCTAGCGTTAAATTTTTTTATTGGAACCAAAATTCTAAGGGCTGTTCTGGCATGGAGATTAGCTTTATATAAAACTAAATTATCGCCATAAAAACTTACGGCACGCTTATGAAGTTCTATATTTGTCGCCCCAAGTTTTGCAAGTTCATCTGCTAATATTGGTTCTAAACCTTGTTGGGTTTTGGCAACAATGTTAAATGGTGTTATATTATGATTACTCAATTTCTTATTTTTGGGCGAAAGGTAAAGTAAATTAAAATTTATACACTTGCTAAATTTTAGAATATCAATTTAATGGATAAAATAGAGGTAGATAATAAATTTATTAAGCAATTAAAACAATGGATTGAGCAAAAAGCCTCTGATGAAATTGCTTTGAATTTAGAGGAAATGTATCCTCAGGATATTGCTGAGATTATTGATAAGATTGATATTGAATCGGCTCGTTATCTCATGGGTTTGGTTGAAAAGGAAAAGGTTGTTAAAGTTTTTGTAGAGATGGAAGAAAAGGCTAGAGAAGATTTTCTTTCTATATATAAGCCAAGCGAAATAGCCGAAGAGTTTATAATGAAAATAGATTCTGATGATGCTGCTTTTATTCTTAATCATCTGCCAAATAGAATAAAAGATAATGTAATAAGTAGTTTGTCAGATATTGAATATGCAAGTCAATTGCTTTCATTGATGAGTTATGATGAAAACACAGCAGGAAGTATGATGGCTGTTGAACTTATTAGAGCTAATATCAATTGGACGGTGGCACAGTGTGTTGAGGAGATTAGGGTTCAATCAGAAAATGTGGATGTTATCTATGTGGTTTATGTAGTCGATGATTTGAAACGACTCGTTGGTTTAATTACACTTAAAAACTTAATTCTTTCGCAACCTACTGCTAAAATATCTGAAGTGCTTAATGATGAGGTGATTTCGGTAAATACTTCAGACGAAAACGAGTTTATTGCAAATATTTTTAAGAAGTATGATTTGGTTGCAATTCCTGTTGTAGATGTGCTTGGTCGTTTGGTTGGTAGAATTACAGTAGATGATGTGGTAGATGTTATTAAAGAGGAAGCGGATGAAGATTATCAATTAATGAGTGGTATTACATCTGATGTAGACTCATCTGATAAGGTTTGGGCATTATCTAGAGCAAGATTGCCTTGGCTGCTGATTGGCTTATTTGGAGGAATAGCTTCTTCTCGATTTATTGAAATCTATGAAGACCAACTTCATATTCATCCTGAAATGGCCTTTTTTATGCCTTTGATTGCCGCTATGGGAGGCAATGCCGGTGTTCAATCTTCGGCAATTGTGGTACAAAGTTTGGCGAATAATACCTTGGGAACTAAGAGTATACTTTCAAAATTACTGAAAGAAATTAGAGTTGCATTGCTTAACGGCATTGTCTGTGCAGGTTTAATCCTTGCTTATAATTTAGTCTTTAACGATTCTATAAACCTTGCTTATACAGTAAGTATATCTTTAATTTCGGTTATCATTTTTGCATCATTATTTGGAACAGTTGTTCCTTTGTTGCTTAATAGAGTGAAAATTGACCCTGCCATTGCTACGGGTCCGTTTATTACTACAACCAACGACTTATTGGGATTGGCAATATATTTTAGTCTTGGCCATATTTTATATACTTTATAATCTGAAAATTAAATAGAAAAAAATGTTTGATAAAATTGAACACATAGGAATTGCTGTAAAAGATATGGCAGTTAGCAGAAAATTATTTTCATCTTTATTTAATCAAGATCCATACAAAGAGGAGGCTGTGAGCAGTGAAAATGTAAATACGGTTTTTTTTAAGACAGGGGAAAGTAAAATAGAACTTTTGGAAGCGACTAGTTCTGAAAGTGCAATAGCTAAGTTTATTGAGAAAAAGGGTGAAGGAATACATCATATTGCATTTGCTGTTCCAAATATTTATGAAGAAATTGAAAGGTTAAAAGGTGAAGGATTTGTTTTTATTAATGAAATTCCAAAGCAAGGTGCTGATAATAAGTTGGTTGTTTTTTTGCACCCCAAAGGCAGCAATAGCGTGCTAATTGAACTATGTCAGGAAAGATAATCAACACTTTATAAACATTCGTAGTTAACAATTCGTTAATATTTAGTTTAAAAATTCATAACATCTCAATACCAAGTATGATACTTTATTAGTATACATTTGAAGACCAAAACCAACAAAACTTAATATGTTAAAACACAGACTAAAACCATTAAAAGCCTCACTATTTTTTGTGGCTTTATTTCTACTTCCAGCCATAGGGTTTTCTCAAACCCCTGTGCCGATGGTCTCACAATCGGGTTTAACTTATACCGAAAATTTTGCTGACATTGCCAATTGGGCTAATTCAGCTTCTGCTGGTTCAGGTTACACAGTAGGAACTGGAGCAACTAGATGGGCTAGTGTAGCTACGGGCACAGGAACAATTCCCAATGCGACCGCCACTACTACTCCAACAACTACTTTTGCAACAGGAGCATCAAGTGCAGGTGTTCAAAGAGGCAGTTTATCCGGTAATGTGCCAGGTACCTTAGTTTTGTTAACTACTGGAACTTCTGACAATACAACAGCAACAGCAGTAGATTTTCTGATGGATTATTCAGGAACAAATGCTGATAGTTTGTTTTTTGATGCTGCCACTGTTATAAATTCTACTGGAAATAGGGTGGGTTCATTAAGGGTATATTGGTCAATAAATGGAACTGCATTTACCCAATTAACAGCAACAAATTTGCCTTTCGTATCTACTAATAACGTTTCTTCATCAGCTAATATTAGAGTTAAATTACCATCAGCTTTTAATAATACTTCAACATGTAGGTTAAGATTTTATTACCATAATGGTACAGGTGGATCCTCTGGTTCAAGACCTAAAATCTCGATTGATAATGTTACCGTTACAGCGGCTAATAATCCAACTATAGGCATATCTGATGCTCATCCTGCAGCTGGAAATATTAATCAAAACTCAACTAACAATATTGTTGGTAGCCTTCAATTGTCTGTTTCAAATGCCAACGCAACTTTAAATGGTGTTTCATTTACAACATCTGGAACTTATGTATTATCAGATATTCAATCTAACGGATTCAAAGTTTGGATAAATAGTACCAATGACCTTGCAGGTGCAACTCAATTGGGTGCAAGTCAAACTTCTGTAGTATCTGGAGGGACAATTTCTGTTTCGGGGTTAACACAAACTATTAGTAATGGAGCTACAAGATATTTGTTATTAACTGCAAATATGGCTTCAGGAGCTACAATTGGAAATACCATTGGTATTTCAACCACGGCATTCAGTAACATTTCAATTGGAGGTACGCCAACCAAGGTTGGAACTGATCCAGTTGCTGCTAGTAATTTACAAACCATTGCTGCAATTACTCCGTCAATTTCTTTATCTAATGCAACAGCGCCAATAACTAATCCTGCCCAAGGAACTTCAAACGTAGTTTTATATCGCGTTGATATTTCTGTAACAAATATTGCTGCCGTTTTGAATTCAATTCAGTTTACAACATCAGGTACTTACACTGCATCTGATGTAAGTAATTTTAAAATATGGTATCATACAAATTCCTCATTTACAACTGGTACGCCCATTCTTATTGGTACTAAATCAACTGGGTTAGGCTCAGGTCTGAAGACCTTCTCAGGATTATCGCAATCTTTTGCCATAGGAACCAATTATATTTTCCTCACAACAGATTTGCCTTGTTTAGCAGGATTAAATGTTATCCAAGTTGATGCTATATCAAATTCTGATTTAACTTTTTCTTCAGGCTCAATTTCAGGTTCGGGTTACAATTCAAGTGCTGTTAGTCTATCTGCAGCAGCAGCTAATGATGTGACAAACAATTTAGCTTCTGCAGGTAATACACAAACTACAGTATCTTGGACATTACCAATAGGCTGCTATGTTGAAGTGATGTTGGTTGTAAAACCAAATTCTAATGTTTCAGCTATGCCTTTTGGAACAAGTTATAATGTAAATAGTCAGTCTTTTGTGGACCCTTTAAATGATGTGTTTGATGCTACTGGAGCTGTTGTTTACAAAGGAACAGGAACTTCCACCACCATTACTGGTTTAACAAATCTAACAACTTATTATTTTAAATTATTTACCCGTTCAGGATCTAATTGGAGCGCTGGTGTCGAGGTAAATGCAATTCCAGATGTTACAGGTTATTTCTGGAATGGTGGAAATATAAATTCAAACCCTGCAGCCGGTGGCAAGGGTATTTGGGGCGGCACCAATGTATGGAGACAACCCACTTCAACAGGTAGTCAAGCTGGTTGGGTAGACGGAAATAGAGCAGTATTTGCAGGCACAGGAGACACTGTTACGCTTGATGCGTCTAGAACTGCAAGTTCAGTTAATTTTAACACAACAGATTATACTTTGTCGTGCACTTCAACACAAACTTTAACGGGGTCAATAATTTTATCAAATAATGTTAATTTGAATTTGGCAGCCAACGTTAAGCCTTTCCCAGCATCTTTTCAATCGAATGGAACAATGGGAATTGGGAGTGTTTCTGGAACAGGTACAGCAGGTTTAACTTTGCTTTCAGCCACTTCTTCAACTGCAGTGGCTCAAAGAATAAACTTGGCCGCTACAAATACTGTTATTAGTGTACCTACAACTATTGCTGCATTAACAGGCTCTCCAGGAAATTTATCAGCTGTGGGATATGTGGGCAATGCAACGGGTACAAGTATTGCTAGCAATGCAACCATTACAAATAGTACAGGTTCAATCAAAACAATGCTTGGAGCAACTTCGGGTAATGATATTACAGTAAATTCTGTAATTACTGGTTCGTCTGATTTGATTTTCCAAACAGGATCAAGTGGAGGAGGAGCAGGTACAATAACCTTGAATGCTGCTAATACTTATAGAGGTGCTACTCTGTTCAATTCAAGCACCACTGCAACGATAAAAATAGGAACAAATAATGCTCTTCCGACAACAACAGATGTAACCCTCGGCTATCTTTTAGGTACTGGAGGCGTATTAGATTTAAATGGATATAACCAAGAAATTGCTTCTTTGACAAGTGTAGCAGGTTCTGGAGGTTCAATAACAAATACAGGTTTGTTTAGTGATACTCTGACCATAAGTGGGGCTGGCAGACCAAGTGCTTTTGGATTGGTTATTTCTGATGGTGGTGCAACTAAAACAATCACCTTAGTAAGAAAAGGATCTGGTTCATTAAAACTATCTGGAGCAAACACTTATACAGGTGGCACCATTATTTCAGGAGATTCATTGGTGTTAGGGGCATCAGAAGTATTAGCAAATGGAGGTTCAATAATTTTAAATGGAGGTACTTTTGCGACAGGTACTGCTGGAACTGCTGGTTTCACAGAAACAGTTGGTACCCTTTCATTAACTAATAATGCCAGTATTGGCTTAGGATCTGGTAGTCATAATTTAAAATTTGCTAATAGCAGTGCTATATCTTGGAATGCTTCTGCTACGTTAACCATTAATGGTTGGTTAGGCGTTGCAGGTTCAGCAGGGACATCTGGTAAAGTTTTCTTTGGAACTTCAACTGCTGGTTTATCAAGTGCTCAGTTAGCCCAAATTACATTTACAGGTTTTAATCCAGGTGCTCAAATATTATCAAATGGAGAAATTGTTCCACTTCCACCACTTCCAACTTTAAGTTTTAACGATAATGGTGCTCAACCTTCGGCTGGAAATATTACATTAAGTTCAACAAATAATATTATTCAAACCTTTGTAATTAACGAAGGAAATACAAATGCAGGGATATTAAGTCAGTTAATCGTTCCGTTATCGGGCAATTATTTAGCTGCAGATATTGCTACAAATGGTATAAAATTATATGCAAGTAATTCCAATTCATTTTTAACAGCAACTGCTATTTCAAGTAAATCTGCTGCCTCAACAGGCGCGGGAGAGACCATTTCATTTAGTTCTTTATCTGATACCGTATTGCAAAATACAAGTAGATACTATTGGATAACTGTTAATGTGGCAGCAACAGCTAATACAAACAGAAATATTAATGCTAATGCCTTATCCGTAAGTAATTTCACATTTGTTTTAGGTACTCCAACGGGTAATATTAGCGCAGGTGGATTACAAAATTTTGCTGCCATTCCGCCAAGTATTGCCTTTGCAAATGGCACAGCCCAGGCAACAAATCCAATTCAAGGAAACACTAAAGTTCAATTATATAGAGTTGATTTGAGTGTGACCAATGCCGCAACTACTTTAACAGCCATACAATTTACAACTAGTGGAACATACCAAGCTACTGATCTATCTAATCTAAAATTGTGGTATCATACTGATCCATCTTTCAATAATGGAACACCAGTCTTATTATCAACCAAATCAACAGGCCTAGGTGCAGGAACAATTAGTTTTACTGGTTTGACACAATCCTTTGATGTTGGAACCAATTATTTATTCTTAACAGCTGATGTATCATGTGGTTCAGTTGTTAATAATACCATTCAAGTTAATGCAATGTCTACTTCGAATGTAACTTTGTCTGCAGGAACAAAAACAGGTTCAGGTTTTACATCTGGTGGTTCATTATCCATTAACGCGGCTAATGCAAACGATATTACAACTTTAGTGCCTATTGCCACTAATTTACAAACTACCTTAAATTGGGTTATTCCTGTTGGCTGTTATGACCAAGTGATGGTGGTAGCCAAACCATTAAACTCGATAGGAACTGCACCTTCTGGAGATGGTTCGGCTTATACTGCCAATAGCTCTTCTTTCTCAAATATTTTAAATTCAACATTTGATACTACTGGAGTAGTAGTGTATAAAGGTACTGCTAGCTCAGTCGTTGTTACTGGATTAACAAACGGAACTCAATATTTCTTTAAAGTATTTACTAGATTAGGTACAACATGGTCTGCTGGTGTTGAAGTTGATGCCACTCCAATTTTAACAGGTTATTTTTGGAATGGTGCAAACAATGCTGCTAAACCAGCAGTTGGAGGAACAGGCTTGTGGGTTACTGCAAATAATTGGAGGCAACCAAGTGATACTGGCGCACAAGCTACTTGGGCAATCTCAACTAATGCAATTTTTCAAGGCAACCCAGGGTTTGTAACAATTGGTTCAACTGCTGTTTCTCCAACACGCTCTTATTTTAACACAAGTGGTTATACTTTGCTTACAGATGCATCAACAACAACTAGAAGTCACAATGGACCAATTCAATTGGCAGCTGGTGTAAAATTAAACATTATGGATTCAACTGTATTTGCAACTGGAGCAAGTTCAAGTCGTACCATGAATATCGGAGGAAGTATTAGTGGAAGTATTGGTTCATCACTAACTATTTTTGGTGGACAAAGTTCTGGTGGTGTAACCCGGGTTAATCTTAGTGCAGCCAATAGCAGTATTTCAGTGCCTATCACAATTTATGGTCCTACAAATTCTACTTCTTACGGCCAAATAGGTATAGTGTCTACATCAACAGGAAATAGTTTAAGTTCTGTAGCTACCATTACAAATAATACATCGTATAACACGGTTTTAGGAGCTACTTCAGGCAATGATTTAACATTGAATGGTGTCATTTCAGGAACTGCTGGATTACAATTCCAGTCGGGTGCACCGGGTGGAGCAGGTACAATAAATTTGAACACTCAAAATACATATACAGGCGCAACTTTCTTTAATATGGCAAGTTCTGGGGTGGTTAAATTGGGAGTAAATAACGCATTACCAACAACTACAGATTTAACAATGGGTTACACATCAACTTTTGGTGGTATTCTTGATTTAAATGGTAAAAACCAAACTATTTCATCACTAAGAAGTGATGCTGGAAATGGCATCATAAGAAACAATGGAAGTGTTGATGCTACCTTGACAATTAATGGGTCATTTACCCCTACAATGCCTTATGCTTTAACTATTACAAACGGAACAACTAATAAAACTGCACTTGTAAGAAGTGGAACTGGCACTTTGAAGTTATCAGGAGCAAATACATATACTGGAGGTACCACTATAACAGGAGGTAGCATACAAATGGCGGCTTCAAATGTATTTGCTAATGCTGGTGCACTTACCCTCAATGGCGGTAATTTAACAACAGGAGCAACAACTGGTTTTACTGATACACTTGGGGTATTATCACTTACAAATAATTCTTCGATTACATTAGGCTCTGGTTTGCATTATCTAGTGTTTGCTAATAGCAGTGCTGCTATTTGGACTTCAGGAAAAACCCTAACTATCAATGGATGGGCAGGTACAACCGGATCTGCAGGTACTTCAGGTAGAATATTTGTCGGAAACAACACTACTGGATTAACTTCAATACAATTATCGCAAATCAATTTTGCCGGATATCCAAACTCAGGAGCCATAATTTTATCTAATGGCGAAATTGTTCCAAATACCTCTTCAGGTAACATTAATGTTTCGGTAGCTGCTTTCTTGCAAGGATTGTATTTAGGTAATGGAACGATGACAGCAGCACCGTTTAATGCTGATGGTGTAAGTCCTAATAACATTGCTGATACTGTAACCATCGAAATTCGTGATGGGCTTACTGGAGGCCTAGTTCTTTCTTTGCCTTCTATACTTAGTACAAATGGAGTGGCGAACTTCTCAATTTCCAATACATTTAGCGGCTTATCTTACTACATTGTTTTAAAACATAGAAATTCAGTAGCTACTTGGAGTGTGGCACCCGTTTTATTCTCGTCACTTGGCACCACCTATGATTTTTCATCTTCAATTACCCAAGCCTATGGATCTAATTTGTTGAATAATGCTGGGGTTTACCTAATTTATTCAGCGGATATAAATCAAGATGGTGCTGTTGATTTTAATGATTATCCAAATTTAGATATCAGCAGTTCTACTGGGGTATTGGGTTATGATGCTAATGACTTAAATGGTGATGCGTCAGTTGACTTTAATGATTATCCTATTATTGATGCAAACAGTTCAAATGGGGTTATCTTAGTGTCTCCTTTCTAATATTGGTAAAATGATTTAAATTAATTGGAACAAGTATACTTTTCGTAAAAATTTTTGAAGAAATATCAAAAGTTCAAAAGATTTGTATATTTGTTCCATAAGCTATTATTAAAAACAAGAAAAATAATATGAAAAAAAACTTACTATCAACCTTACTTTTAACTGTAATGAGCATGTTTGCTTTTGCTCAATTACCCACCTTTGAGTGGAGATTAGAAAATGAGCAATTGACAAGTGCTACTACCTA